>CAJUQO010000012.1:0-4537 GCA_910588295.1 uncultured Lachnospiraceae bacterium
GAACGGCAAAATTTTTTACACTTCTTTTACTTCTTTATCTCACATGAGCAAACAGACAAGGAGGATTATTTATGATCACAGAGGGAAAAGAACTGGAAAACTGGGTAGCAGTGGATACGGCCCACCGCATGGCGGCGGCAGCGAGGACGGCGCCCAAGACCAAGGGGACGGACTACCTGCATACCGCGGTGGTGACGGGGGAGGAGCTGGAGCAGCTGGCCCAGACCATGGAACGTCTGGCGGATGAAAAAGGCTACGGTTTTTTTAAGCGGGACGCGGAGAATCTGCGGGCCAGCGTGGCCGTCGTGCTGATCGGTACGGAGTACCACAGGCAGGGGCTGGGCGACGGCTGCCAATATTGCAATTTTGAGAATTGCGGGGTCTGTCAGGAGCAGGACGGGGTCTGTTTCTTTAACCCGTTGGATCTGGGCATCGCCATCGGCTCGGCGGTCGGCGTAGCCGCCGACAACCGGGTGGACAACCGCGTGATGTTCTCCGTGGGACGGGCGGCCCGGGAGATGAAGCTGCTGGGCGAGGAGGTGCGCGCGGTCATCGGTATCCCGGTTTCCGTGTCCAAGAAATCTCCGTATTTCGACAGAAAATGACTAAGATGGCATAAAAAATAAATAATTAAAAAAAATGTTGACAATTTCTGGTGAACCGTGTATACTAGCTTAAGTCGAGGCGAGATAGCTCAGCTGGCTAGAGCACACGGTTCATACCCGTGGTGTCGAGGGTTCAAGTCCCCCTCTCGCTATTTACAACTGAATAGAAAGAAACCGTTGAGACGGAGATAACGGTGGTTATGCTTCCACAGAGAACCCGCGATGCTGAGAATCGGGTGAAATACAGATCATCAAATGGACCGTTGAGGGCGCAGTCAAAGGTACAGATTGTACTGAGTATTCTGTGACGTATAGCATACGTAAGTTGCTGGGAGTATGTTGGTACTCTGCTAAGTGCATGGCTGTCGTGGCCGTGAATCAAGGTGGCACCGCGGATAGGAGTGTTTATTCGTCCTTGACAGAAATTATATTTTCTGTCAAGGATTTTTTGTGTTGAAGTCTCTCTGACAGAATATGTCGGAGGGGCTTTTTTCATGCCCCGGATCGAACGAGGAGGAACCGCATATGAAAGTTTTACCGGAACTTGACGAGGTCAGGAAGATTGCTGCAGGAGGAGATTACCGGGCCGTACCCGTAAGCTGTGAGATATTATCGGATATCTGTACGCCCATGGAGGCTCTCCGCATTCTGAAAAATGTCTCGACACATTGCTATATGTTGGAGTCGGTGGTGGAGCGGGAGAAATGGGGACGGTATACGTTCCTCGGTTTTGACCCGAAGCTGGAAATTACCTGCAAGGACGGCGACATGCAGGTGGGAGAAAAACGGTTCCATACAGATCATCCCTCTGATCATTTCCGAAAGCTTCTGGCGGAGTATAAAAGTCCCCGTTTTCCGTATCTTCCGCCATTTGCCGGAGGACTGGTGGGCTATTTTTCTTACGATTACCTCGGCTACAGTGAACCGTCGGTGCGCAGGCCGGTGCAGGATGAGGAAGAATTCAAGGATGTGGATTTGATGCTGTTTGACAAGGTGATCGCTTTTGACAATTTCCGCCAGAAGATCATTCTCATCGTCAATATGATGCTGGATGAGCCAGAGGCGAATTATGAAAAGGCTGTTCGCAAGCTGGAGAAATTGTGCACGCTGCTTCGGACGGGGGACAGGAAGCGGGAGCCGGGCGGCCGTCTGCTGGGTGATGTTACGCCTATGTTTGATAAAAAGACCTACTGTGAAATGGTGGAGAAAGCCCGCCATTACATCCGGGAGGGTGATATCTTCCAGATTGTGCTCTCCAACAGGCTCTCGGCTCCCTTTGCCGGCAGCCTGCTGAACACATACCGCATCCTGCGCACCACGAACCCCTCCCCCTATATGTTTTATTTTTCGGGAACGGATGTGGAGGTTGCCGGCGCGTCGCCGGAAACCCTGGTAAAACTGGAGGATGGTGTGCTCCATACTTTTCCTCTGGCGGGCACCCGCCCCAGGGGCAGGGATGACGCGGAGGATAAGGCGCTGGAGGCGGAGCTTCTGGCGGACGAAAAAGAGCTGGCGGAGCACAATATGCTGGTGGATCTGGGCCGCAACGATCTGGGAAAGATCAGTAAATTCGGCACCGTGCAGGTGGAGGCGCTTCATGCCATTGAGAGATATTCCCACGTCATGCATATCCGTTCTACGGTGCGGGGAGAGATCCGGAAGGATAAAGACGCTCTGGACGCCGTGGAGGCGGTGCTTCCGGCGGGAACCCTTTCCGGCGCGCCGAAAATCCGTGCCTGCCAGCTCATCAGGGAGCTGGAGGGCAATAAACGGGGCATATACGGCGGAGCCGTCGGGTATATGGATTTTACCGGAAATATGGACACCTGCATTGCCATACGCACGGCTTATAAAAAGAACGGCCGCGTGTTTGTGCGCAGCGGCGGCGGGATCGTAGCCGATTCCGTGCCGGAGAAGGAATACCAGGAATGCATCAATAAAGCGAAGGCTGTAGTGAACGCGTTAAAGCGGGCAGAGGAGGCGGAGCTATGATCTTATTGATCGATAATTATGACAGTTTTTCCTATAACCTGTATCAGATGGTCGGGGAGCTGGTGTGCGGCGCCGGTGATGGCTGTCAGGACGGCAGGATCCGGGTGATCCGCAATGATGAGATGACGGTGGAGCAGATCCGGGACATGGCTCCCGGTCGCATCATCCTCTCTCCGGGGCCGGGCCGGCCGGAGCAGGCGGGCGTGACCATGGCCGTGGCCAGGGCGCTGGGAGGTGAGATCCCGTTGCTTGGCGTGTGCCTCGGCCATCAGGCGATCTGCGCGGCTTTCGGCGCCGAGATCACGTATGCCCGGAGCTTGATGCACGGCAAGCAGTCGATGGCCCGACTTTCGGCGGACTGCCCGATCTTCCGGGGCTGTCCCGAAAAAACGCCTGTGGCCCGTTACCATTCTCTGGCCGCGAAGGCGGATACGGTTCCGGAATGTCTGCAGGTGACTGCCGAGACGGAGGACGGGGAGGTGATGGCCGTACAGCACAGGGAATACCCGATTTTCGGCGTGCAGTTCCATCCCGAGTCGATTCTGACGCCGCTGGGGAAGGTTATGTTAAAGAATTTCATCAGTGATTCAATAGTATAGAGATAGCTACAGTTCAGCTACTGGCTGCATGGTAACTAGGGATATAGATGGAGGAGCAAACAATATGATTAAAGAAGCCATCATGAAAATTGTAGATAAACAGGATTTGACCTACGATGAGGCCTATACGGTGATGAACGAGATCATGAGCGGGGAAACCACGGCTACCCAGAACGCGGCTTTTCTGGCCGCCCTTTCCACCAAGAGTACGAAGGCGGAGACCATTGCAGAAATCGCCGGGTGTGCCGCCGCCATGCGTGCTCACGCGACCAGGGTGGAGACGGGCATGGATATATTTGAGATCGTGGGAACCGGCGGAGACCATGCCGGCAGCTTCAATATCTCCACCACCGCGGCTTTGGTGGCGGCGGCCGGAGGCGTCAAGGTGGCCAAACACGGCAACCGGGCGGCTTCATCCCAGTGCGGTACGGCGGACTGTCTGGAGGCCCTGGGTGTAAACATCCGGCAGACCCCTGAAAAATGCGTGGAGCTTCTGCGGGAGGTGGGCATGTGCTTTTTCTTCGCCCAGGAATATCATACGTCTATGCAATACGTGGGGTCGATCCGCAGGGAACTGGGAGTGCGTACCGTGTTCAATATCCTGGGGCCGCTGACCAATCCGGGCAGCCCTGCCATGCAGCTTCTGGGCGTGTATGACGAGTATCTGGTGGAGCTTCTGGCCCAGGCGCTCATAAGCCTGGGCGTGAGACGGGGCATGGTGGTCTACGGGCAGGATCGGCTGGATGAGATCTCCATGAGCGCCCCGACCACGGTCTGTGAATTTAAGGACGGGTGGTATAAGAATTATGTCATCACGCCGGAACAGTTTGGTCTGAAACGCTGCGCAAAAGAAGAACTGGCGGGGGGCACACCCGCCGAGAATGCAGCGATCACCCTGGATATCCTGAAAGGTATGGGGGGGCCAAAGCGGGACGCTGTGCTGATGAACGCGGGGGCGGCCTTGAGTATTGCCGGAAAAGCCGCGGACATGGCGGAGGGGATCCGTCTGGCGGCGGAGTTGATCGATTCCGGGAAGGCCATGGAGACGCTTCAGAAATTTATCAAGGTCAGCAACCGGGCGGAGGGACAGCCATGACGATATTGGATCAGTTGGCGGACCACGCCAGGGAACGTGTCCGCACGGCAGAAAAAACGCTTTCATTTGCGCAAATACGCCGTCAGGCCCTGTCGCTGCCCAAGGGGGGATTTGCCTTTGAAAAAGCCCTGGCGGGGCCGGCAATGTCCTTTATCTGCGAGTGCAAGAAAGCCTCGCCATCCAAGGGCGTGATCGCGGAGGAATTTCCCTATTTACAGATCGCCCGGGAGTATGAGGCAGCCGGG
>CAJUQO010000012.1:4547-59783 GCA_910588295.1 uncultured Lachnospiraceae bacterium
GGGGCCTCCGCCGTCTCGGTGCTGACGGAACCAAAATGGTTCCTGGGCCGCGACCGCTATCTGGAGGAGATCGCGGCGGACGTAAAGATCCCCTGTCTGCGCAAGGATTTTGTTGTGGATGCGTATATGCTTTACCAGGCGAAACTTTTGGGCGCCTCCGCCGTACTTTTAATCTGCGCGATCCTGAGCCGGGAGCAGTTGAAGGAATATCGCGGGATCTGCGACGAGTTGGGGTTGTCCGCCCTGGTGGAAGCCCACGACGAGGATGAGGTGGGCATGGCTTTGGAGGCCGGGGCACGCGTCATAGGCGTTAATAACCGGAATTTAAAGGATTTTACCGTAGATACGGATTTAAGTGCCAGACTGCGGAACCTGATTCCCCGGGAGGTGCTGTTTGTGTCGGAGAGCGGCGTAAAAAACGCGGAGGATGTAAGGAAACTTACGGAGACGGGCGCCGATGCGGTGCTGATCGGTGAGGCGTTGATGCGTGCGCCGGATAAAAAAGAGAAGCTGGACGGGCTGCGGGGGCGTTTATGACAAAAATAAAATTGTGCGGCCTGACGGAACTCTGTGATATCGAGGCGGCCAATAGCCTTACGCCGGAGTATATCGGTTTTGTGTTCGCGAAAAAGAGCCGCCGGTATGTGCCGCCGGAGAAGGCGGCAGAGTTTAAGGAGCGGCTGGCTACCGGCATCCGGGCAGTAGGAGTGTTTGTGAATGAGGCCCCCGAGACTGTCGCCGGGCTGCTGGAGGACGGTATCATCGATATGGCGCAGCTTCATGGGAGTGAGGACGAAATTTATATCCGCCGTATGCGGGAGCTGACAGGCCGGCCGCTGATTCAGGCGTTTTCCATGGATGCGGCGGAAGATATCCGGGCGGCGGAAGAAAGCCCGGCGGATTATATTCTGCTTGACTCGGGAAAAGGAGGCACCGGAAACGCTTTTGACTGGAATCTCATAAAAGGAATCCATCGCCCGTTTTTTCTGGCGGGCGGGCTTCACGCCGGGAATGTGGCGGAGGCGGTGAGGCGGCTTTCGCCCTACGGGGTGGATGTCAGTTCGGGAATCGAGACGGACGGGAAAAAGGATGCCCGGAAAATGGCCGAATTCGTCCGCCTGATTAGACAGAAGCTGTGAAGCTACCGGACAGTTGCATCAGGTATGATAGAAAGGAGAACAGAAAAATGACAGATCCAAAGGGACGTTTCGGTGTTCACGGCGGCCAGTATATACCGGAGACGTTGATGAATGCGGTTATAGAGCTGGAGGAGGCATATGATCATTATAAGAATGATCCGGAATTTAACAGAGAATTAAACGAACTGTTCCGCGAATATGCGGGCAGGCCCTCCGGGCTGTATTTTGCAGAGAAAATGACAAAAGACCTGGGCGGTGCGAGGATTTATCTCAAACGGGAGGATTTAAACCATACCGGTTCCCATAAGATCAACAACGTGCTGGGCCAGGCCCTGCTGGCGAAAAAGATGGGCAAGACCCGCCTGATCGCCGAGACGGGGGCCGGTCAGCACGGCGTCGCCACGGCCACGGCGGCGGCTCTCATGGATATGGAGTGCGTGGTTTTCATGGGTGAGGAGGATACGATGCGCCAGGCCCTCAACGTCTACCGGATGCGCCTTTTGGGCGCCACGGTGGTTCCCGTAAAAACGGGCACGGCCACTCTCAAGGATGCGGTCTCCGAGGCCATGCGGGAGTGGACCAGCCGGATCGCGGACACCCACTACTGTCTGGGTTCCGTCATGGGGCCCCATCCCTTCCCCACCATCGTGCGGGATTTCCAGGCGGTGATCTCCAAAGAGATCAAAGAACAGTTGATGAAGAAGGAGGGGAAACTTCCCGACGCGGTACTCGCCTGTGTGGGCGGCGGCTCCAATTCCATGGGCAGTTTCTACCATTTTATAGAAGATAAAAGCGTACGCCTGATCGGCTGTGAGGCCGCGGGGCGAGGCATCGATACTTTTGAGACGGCGGCTACTGTCAACACGGGAAGGCCGGGCATTTTCCATGGCATGAAGTCCTATTTCTGCCAGGATGAGTACGGCCAGATCGCGCCGGTCTACTCTATATCGGCGGGGCTGGATTACCCCGGCGTGGGCCCGGAACATGCATGGCTCCACGATATCGGGCGGGCGGAGTATGTGCCGGTGACGGACGAGGAAGCGGTGTGCGCTTTCGAGTACCTGTCGCGGACGGAGGGCATCATCCCGGCTATTGAGTCGGCTCATGCGGTGTCCCATGCCATGAAGCTGGCGCCGATGATGAAGCCGGAGCAGATCATTGTGATTACCATATCCGGGCGGGGGGACAAGGATTGTGCCGCCATCGCCCGTTACAGAGGGGAGGATATTCATGAGTAAGATAGCATCTGCCTTTGACCATGGGAAAGCGTTTATACCGTTTATTACCTGCGGCGATCCCGACCTAGAGACCACCGAGGATGTAGTTCTGGCGGCCGTGGAAAACGGGGCCGACCTCATAGAACTGGGCATTCCTTTTTCAGACCCCACGGCGGAGGGGCCGGTGATCCAGGAGGCGAATCTCAGAGCCCTCACTTTAAACGGAGGTGTTACCACCGATGAGATCTTCGATCTGGTGCGGCGGCTGCGCCGGAAAGTGGAGATTCCCATGGTGTTTATGACCTATGCCAATGTGGTGTTTTCCTACGGGGCCGAGCGGTTTATCTCTACATGCAAAGACGTGGGGATCGACGGCCTCATCCTGCCGGATATTCCTTACGAGGAGAAGGGGGAATTCCAGCCCCTTTGCAGTAAATACGGCGTGGATCTGATCTCCTTTATCGCGCCGACCTCCGAGAACCGGATCAGCATGATCGCCAGGGAGGCGGAAGGATTTCTCTATGTGGTATCCAGCCTGGGTGTCACCGGAGTCCGCAGCGAAATCCGGACGGATATCGCCGCCATGGCCCGGCTGGTGCGGCAGCATACGGATATTCCTTTCGCGGTGGGCTTCGGCATCTCCACCCCGGAGCAGGCCAGAAATATGTCCCGGGTGGCCGACGGGGTGATCGTGGGTTCGGCCATCATCCGTCTGTTGGGCGAGTATGGGAAAGATGCCCCGGAATACGTGGGGGCCTATGTGAAGAAGATGAAAGAGGCCATCATGTAAAATGTATGGTACATGGCAAAATAAGGCTTGCTGATATAAAAAAGTGTAGCGCTCACTGGGATAAGCAGGAGCGTTACACTTTTTTGCGTTTCGGTATGCAGAAAATGTGTCAGTTCTTCTGCCGTTTACTGATCGAAAATTGGACAAAAGATGAACTGTTACAAAATTCAAAATACCTGTGGCGGGATTCTTGACAAATCCCGCCATTTTGCATACACTATAACTACCTTGGCGGATCGGTGTTCCGGTACGCGGAAAAGGGATTTTTCAAGGTATACCCGCGGGCACAAAAGTTTTCCAGATCCATTGGCGCTTGCGGGCATATATGGGCAATAACGCTGGCAAATTACAGTGCTTGCGAGTATAAAAGCAGAGAACGGAAAGAGTAATCGATGGTACCGCGGCAGAGAATGCTGTCATCGGCTGGAAGCAGCAGCGCGGGAAACGGTGAAAGTGCCTCCGGGAGCTGATGGGGTGAAGGCTTTTGGCAGTAGTCCCATCCGTCTGACATACGTTACGTGTTCTGAGTGAAGGGGTATTTCTCCCTTTAGCAGAGTGGAACCGCGGATAACTTCGTCTCTGAGCAGGAGGCGGAGTTTCTTTTATGTCTCAGTGAAAAACTCTGCGTCGGCCGGAACGGGGCGCAGATATTTTAATTGGATTTTGCATTGCAGCTGCGGAGGTACAGATCAGCTGCGTATAAAAAAGTGAATCATCAGGAAAGGTAGAGTGATGGGATTATTTAAATATTTGAAGGAGGAATTCGCGGTGATCCGGGAAAGGGATCCCGCCATCAAGTCCCCGATGGAGGTACTTTTGTACCCCAGCTTCCGGGTCATGCTGAAATACCGCAGGGCCCATAAGCTGTATGAGAAGGGGCATTATTTCCTGGCCCGGTGGATATCCCAGCGGGCGGCGAGAAAGACGGGGATTGAGATCCACCCCGGCGCCGTCATCGGTAAGGGATTGTTCATCGACCATGGCAGCGGCGTGATCATCGGCGAGACCACGGTGATCGGCGATAACGTGACCCTGTACCAGGGCGTAACCCTGGGCGGGAACGGCAAAGAGACCGGCAAGCGCCATCCCACGATCTGTGATAACGTGATGATCAGTGCGGGAGCGAAGCTGATCGGTTCCTTCACGGTGGGGGAAAATTCAAAGATCGGCGCGGGCTCCGTGGTGATCCGGGAAGTACCGCCCAACAGCACTGTGGTGGGCGTACCCGGCCATGTGGTGAAGCAGAATGACGTCCGGGTGCCTAGAAACACCATGGATCATCAGATGCCCGACCCGGTTTGGGATGATATCAAGCATCTGCAGTCCGAGAATTCGGCGCTGTGCAACAAAGTGATCGAGCTGGAGAAAAAGCTGCGGCAGATAGAGCGGGAGAAAAAAGCTTAAGGAAGCGTAGAAAGGAAGAAAACATGAGATTTTATAACACACTGACCAAGAAGAAAGAGGAATTTGTGCCCCTGGAGGAAGGGAAGGTGCGGATGTATGTCTGCGGCCCGACCGTTTACAATTTTATTCACATCGGAAATGCCAGGCCGATGATCGTGTTTGACACGGCTCGTCGGTATATGGAGTACAGGGGCTATGATGTGAACTATGTGTCCAATTTTACGGATGTGGACGACAAGATCATTGCCAAGGCTATCGAAGAAGGCGTGAGTTCTGAGGAAATATCTCAGAGATATATTGAGGAGTGCAGGAAAGACATGGAGGCCATGAATGTCCGGCCGGCCACTACCCATCCGCTGGCCACCCAGGAGATCGGCGGCATGATCCGCATGATCGAAACGCTGATGGAGAAGGGATATGCCTACAATGTGGATGGCACGGTATATTTCCGCACCAGGCAGTTCAAGGAGTATGGGAAATTATCTCATAAGAATCTGGACGATCTTCGCTCCGGCGGCCGTTCCCTGCTGGTGACCGGCGAGGATCAGAAGGAAGATCCGCTGGATTTCGTGCTCTGGAAACCGAAGAAGGAGGGAGAGCCGTCCTGGCCCTCCCCCTGGAGCGAGGGACGTCCCGGCTGGCATATCGAGTGCTCCGAGATGTCAAAAAAATATCTCGGGGATAAGATCGACATCCATGCGGGGGGCGAGGATCTGATATTCCCCCACCATGAAAATGAGATCGCCCAGAGCGAGTGCTGCAACGGCAAACCCTTCGCCCGTTACTGGCTGCACAATGCGTTCCTGAACATTGATAACCGCAAAATGTCCAAATCCCTGGGGAATTTCTTTACAGTGCGGGAGATCAGCGAGAAATATGACCTCCAGGTGCTTCGTTTCTTCATGCTGTCGGCCCATTACAGAAGCCCCTTGAATTTCAGCGGGGAGATCATGGAGTCTTCCAAAAACGCCCTGGACAGGATCTGCACGGCGGTGGAGACGCTGGACCATCTGCTGGAAAACAGTATGGGAAGCCTTACGGACGCTGAGCAGCAGCTTGTTAAAGAGATGGCCGGATTCCGTGGGGAATTTGAGAAATCCATGGATGACGACCTGAACACGGCGGACGCCATTGCGGCTGTTTTTGAGCTGGTGAAATTTGCCAACACCCATGCCGACGAGGACAGCTCCCGGGAGTTTCTGGAAACTCTGAAGCAGGAGATCGTGGCGCTCTGCGATATTCTGGGGCTGATCGCGGAACGTCAGGCGGAGAGCCTGGACGGGGAGATTGAGGCTTTGATTGAGGAGCGCCAGGCGGCCAGAAAGTCCAGGGATTTCGGAAAAGCCGACGAGATCCGTGACCGCCTGCTTGCCATGGGTATCACCCTGAAAGATACGAGAGAGGGCGTACAGTGGAAGAGGATCTGAGGGAAAGACAGGCGGGAGACCCCGGTACAGTGAAAACGGGGATGTCTCTGGCGGGTGAAAGGAAAGTCTCGGAGACAGAGGCAAAACAGTATTCTCCTCTGACACTGGCTTATTTGGGGGATGCCGTGTATGAACTGCTGATCCGCACCGCCGTGGTGGCGGCGGGGAACGCTCCCGTAAACAAGCTGAACCGGCGGGCCAGTAATCTGTCGAAAGCGGCCGCCCAGTCCGAGATGGCCGGGCATCTGCTGGAACATTTCACCGGAGAGGAGCTGGCGGTGTATAAGAGGGGGCGCAATGCCCATTCTTATACAAAGGCTAAAAATGCTACCGTCGGGGATTACCGCCGGGCCACCGGGCTGGAGGCTGTATTTGGTTTTTTATATCTACAGGGAAAAATGGACAGAATACTTACATTGATCAATACAGGATTGGCGTCATCCGGGCGTTTGGACGAAAAGGTTTTGCTGTAAAACAGCTATATCAGGCCAGACACTGCGTTCGCGAGTATAAAAGGGAAAGGCTAAAAGTTATGGAGAAAAACAGGTACGTAAAGCAGCCCTCCGAGAATCAGATTGAGGGCAGAAATGCCGTTCTGGAGGCTTATCGTTCCGGCCGGACGATAGAGAAGATTTATATATTGAAGGATAGTAAGGACGGCCCCCTGCACACGATCCTGCGGGAGGCGAAAAAACAGGAGACAACCGTCAATTTTGTGAATCGTGAGCGGCTGGATCAGATCTCGGAGACCGGCAGACATCAGGGGGTGATCGCCGTTGCCGCCGCCTGCGGCTATGTTTCCGTGGAGGAGATCCTGGAGCGGGCAAAAAGTAAGGGGGAGGCGCCGTTTATTATACTGCTGGACGGCATCGAGGATCCCCACAATTTGGGCGCGATCATCCGTACCGCCAATCTGGCCGGGGCCCACGGTGTGATCATTCCCAAACACCGGGCGGTGGGGCTTACCGCCGCTGTGGCCCGTGCTTCGGCCGGAGCCGTAAATTATACGCCTGTAGCCAGGGTTACAAATCTTGTCTCTGCCATAGAGGATTTGAAAAAGGAAGGGCTGTGGTTTGCCTGCGCCGCTATGGACGGCGAGGCAGTTTACCGCCGGGATCTGCGGGGCCCCATCGGCCTGGTCATTGGCAGCGAGGGCAGCGGAGTCAGCCGTCTGGTGCGGGAGACATGTGATTTTGCCGTGTCGATTCCCATGCATGGGGATATTGATTCATTGAATGCTTCTGTGGCGGCCGGTGTGCTGGCTTTTGAGATTGTGAGGCAGAGAGAGAACGGATGAAAGAAAGACTGGAAACCTGCTCGGATGAGGAACTGCTTTCCCGGCTGGACAGCGACGAGGGCGGGGAGATCATGGATCATATATTGAGTAAATACAAGAGCCTGGTGCTCAAAAAGACCCGGGTTCTGTTTCTGGTGGGCGCAGACAGGGATGATCTGGTGCAGGAGGGGATGCTGGGCCTTTTTAAAGCAGTGCGGGATTACAGGCCGGGACGGGATACTTCCTTTGCCACCTTTGCGGGGATCTGTATCGACCGGCAGCTCTACCAGGCCATCGAGCGGTCGAACCGTCAGAAAAACATTCCTCTCAACGAGTATGTCTCCCTGAATGATGACAGTATGCATGAGAGCCTGCAGAGTGTGGAGGAGAACCCGGAAAATATCGTGATCGGACGGGAAAATATCCATACGATGAAGGAGCAGATCGCCTCGCAGCTCAGTGGTTTTGAGAACCGGGTTCTGGAGCTTTACTGGCAGGGAAAAGGGTATCTCGAGATTGCCGATGAGCTGGGGCGTCCGGCGAAATCCATAGACAATGCCCTCCAGCGAATCCGCATGAAAGTGCGCCATGGGCTGTCGGAAAAAGAAAATGAAAGAAAATAAAAAAAAATCTTGACAAAACCTGGCAGCTTTGATAGAATTTCTAAACGTAGTGAAAAGCACTACGGTACTTGATCAGGAAGATTCTGTATACATGCTGCCTTGGCTTAGTTGGTAGAGTGTCGCCGTGGTAAGGGGGATTCTTACCGGCAGCAACAGTTTCGTAGTAAGCTGCTATAGCACAGTCGGTAGTGCGCATCCTTGGTAAGGATGAGGTCACCAGTTCAATTCTGGTTAGCAGCTCTTGAAGATTCCTTGAATTTGTCGGAAAACCGGAGATCAAGCAGAAGAAAACCGTCCATGGATTTGGGCGGTTTTTTGTTAAGTAAGAAAAGGAGGGACATCATTTGCTGGATATAATTATGGATGCGGCGCTGGATTGCGTGAAGCTGCTGCCTTTTTTGTTTCTGACTTATCTGGCTATGGAATACATGGAGCACAAAATGGGCGAGAAGAGCAAAAATATGATCCGCCGTTCCGGAAAATGGGGGCCTTTTTTCGGGGGCCTTCTGGGGGCGGCGCCCCAATGCGGTTTTTCAGCGGCCGCTTCTAATTTGTATGCGGGCCGTGTGATCACGGTGGGCACCTTGGTGGCGGTCTATCTGTCCACCTCCGACGAGATGCTGCCGATCTTTTTGTCTTCTGCAGCGCCGGCGTCTCTAATCGTAAAAACCCTTTTCCTGAAAATTGTGATCGGCATAGCCGGGGGCTTTCTCGTGGACAGCCTGATCCATCGAGAACCGGTGAAGATCGACATCCATGCAGTCTGCCATCAGGATAACTGCCATTGTGAGTGCGATCCCCGTCTGGTGCGTTCCGCTCTGCGCCATACGGTGTCCATCGCTTTGTTTATTTTTATAGTCACCCTGATTTTAAACGGTGTGATCGCTCTTTACGGGGAGGGTCAGTTGGCAGCGCTGATCTTGAACCGCCCGGTGGCGGGGGAGCTTCTGGCCGGGCTGATCGGCCTGATCCCCAACTGCGCGGCTTCGGTGGTGCTGACTACTCTGTATCTGGAGGGGGGCATGAGCTTCGGCGCCATGATGGCCGGTCTTCTGGTGGGCGCCGGTGTGGGGCTTCTGGTGCTCTACAGGGAAAACGGCCGCCATCCGGCCGAAAATCTGCGCATCACGGTTATTCTGTACCTTTTGGGCGTGGGCGCGGGGATACTGGTGGGCGCGGCAGAAAATATCCTTTGATTTTACAGATATTTGTGCTATTATGTTTCATATTTTATTCTGTTGTTTTGAGGAGGAAAGATATGGAGAACGAAGTGGTTTCCAGAAATTTTATAGAACAGATCATTGACCAGGATCTGGCGGAGGGCGCCTGCGAAACGGTATGCACTCGGTTTCCGCCGGAGCCCAACGGTTATCTGCACATTGGACATGCCAAGTCCATCCTGCTGAATTACGGACTGGCGCAGAAATATCACGGTCGGTTTAATATGCGTTTTGACGATACCAACCCCACCAAGGAGAAAGATGAATTTGTGGAATCCATCAAAGCGGATGTTTCTTGGCTGGGGGCCGATTGGGAGGACAGGCTGTACTTTGCTTCCGACTATTTTCACCAGATGTATGAGGCCGCTGTGAAGCTGATTCAAAAGGGCAAGGCATATGTCTGCGATTTGTCTGCCGAGGAAATCCGTGCCTACCGCGGAACCCTTACGGAGCCGGGTAAGGACAGCCCTTACAGGAACCGCGGCGTGGAGGAGAATCTGCGTTTCTTTGAGGAGATGCGGGAGGGGAAATACGCCGATGGGGAGAAAGTCTTAAGGGCCAGGATTGATATGGCTTCGCCCAACATCAATATGCGTGACCCGGTGATCTACCGTGTGGCCCGTATGTCCCATCATCGGACGGGGGATACCTGGTGTATCTATCCGATGTATGATTTTGCCCATCCCATCGAGGATGCCATCGAGGGCGTGACCCATTCCATCTGCACCCTGGAGTTTGAGGATCACAGGCCCCTCTACGACTGGGTCGTGCGGGAGCTGGAGTATCCCCATCCGCCGAAGCAGATCGAGTTTGCGAAACTGTATCTGACTAATGTGGTGACGGGCAAACGGTATATCAAAAAGCTGGTAGAGGAGGGCATCGTGGACGGCTGGGACGATCCCCGTCTGGTATCCATCGCGGCCCTGCGCCGCCGGGGGTTCACGCCGGAGTCTATCCGCATGTTTGTGGATCTGTGCGGTGTGGCCAAGGCCAACAGCTCTGTGGATTATGCCATGCTGGAGTACTGCATCCGCGAGGATCTGAAGCTGAAACGTCCCCGCATGATGGCGGTGTTAGACCCGATCCGTCTGGTCATTGACAATTATCCCGAGGGGCAGACCGAGTATCTGGAGGCGGACAACAATCTGGAAAATGAGACCCTGGGCAAACGGCAGGTACCCTTCGGCCGGGAACTGTACATTGAGCGGGAGGATTTCATGGAGATCCCGCCGAAAAAATATAAAAGGCTGTATCCGGGCAATGAGGTGCGTTTGATGAACGCTTATTTTGTCCGTTGCGTGGATTTTGAGAAGGATGCCGACGGCAATGTGACCGTGGTGCACTGTACCTATGATCCGGAGACGAAATGCGGCACGGGTTTTACGGGCAGGAAGGTAAAGGGGACGATTCACTGGGTCAGCGCCGACGAGTCAGTGGAGGCAGAGGTACGCCTCTATGAAAATCTGATCAACGAGGAAAAAGGAGTCTACAACGAGGACGGATCGATCAATATTAACCCCGATTCTCTCAGGGTGCAGAAGGCCCGCATTGAACCGGCCCTGGCTGACGCGGAGGCCTATGAGAGCTTCCAGTTCGTGCGGAACGGCTATTTCTGTGTGGACTGTAAAGATTCCCGTCCCGGCGCGCCGGTGTTTAACAGGATTGTTTCTCTGAAAAGCTCGTTTAAGCTGCCGAAATAAAGGGGATTTTGTATGAATGAACTGACTATACCGCTGAATGCCGACAAAAGGATGCCCCTGTATGAACAGATCTATCGCTATATCTGCCGGGAGATCAAGGAAGGGCATATGCGGGCCGGGGAGAAGCTTCCCTCATCCCGGGCGCTGGCGCTCTACCTGCAGGTCAGCCGCAGTACGGTGGATCTGGCTTACAGCCAGCTTCTGTCTGAAGGGTATATTCAGTCCGTTCCCTGTAAGGGATATTTTGTCTGCGAGATCGAGGCCCTCTACGATCTTCCCATAGAGAAGGCCAGGCCCCGGACACAGAAACGGGAAAAGGAGAATTACCGTTATGATTTCGCGCTGAGCGGCATTGCTGAAGAGGGATTTCCTTTCAATACCTGGCATCGACTGATGAAGGAGGCGCTGCTGGATACGGAGCAGCGCATGTTCCGACAGGGGGAACCGGCGGGAGAGTGGGGGCTCCGTGAAGCGCTGGCGGATTATCTGCGCCATGCCCGGGGTGTGGACTGCTCGCCGGAGCAGATCATTGTCGGAGCAGGAAACGATTACCTGCTGATGCTGCTCTCCGTGCTGCTGGGCCCCGGGGCCGTCGCCATGGAAAATCCCACCTATCCCAGCGCGTGGCGCTGTTTCAAGAGTCTGGGTTATAACGTGCGCACGGTGGGCATGGACCGGGCGGGCATGTCCGTGGAGGAGCTGGAAGATATCCGGGCCAACGTGGCCTATGTGATGCCCTCCCATCAGTTTCCTACCGGAGTGATCATGCCGGTGAGCCGCCGGATGCAGCTCTTGGGCTGGGCGGCCCGGAAGGCGGATCGGTATATCATAGAAGATGATTATGACAGTGAATTTCGCTATAAGGGGAAACCCATACCCGCCCTACAGGGCAGTGACGGGGGCGGCCGCGTGATCTATCTGGGAACCTTTTCCAAATCCATCGCGCCGTCCATGCGCATCAGCTACATGGCGCTGCCCCATCGGCTGCTGGATGCCTATGCCGAAAGGGGCGCTTGTTTTGCCACTACGGTGTCCCGGGTAGATCAGCGGGTCATGGAGCGTTTCCTGCGGGAGGGCTATTTTGAGCGGCATTTGAACCGGATGAGGGGCATATATAAAAACAAACACGATGTTCTGGTAAACAGTCTGCGGCAAAAACAAATTCCCTGCCGCATATTTGGAGAACACGCGGGGGTACATCTGATGCTCCGAATGGAAAACGGTATGGGTGAGGAGGAGGCTAGACGTCGAGCGGCTGAAAAGGGAGTCAAGGTTTACGGCCTGTCGGAATTTATCCGTCCCGACAGCCGGGCATTGTGTAAACCGGCATTGCTTCTTGGTTATGCGGGAATGGACGGCGGGGAGATCGAACAGGCCGTAGAATTGCTGGCCCGGGCCTGGGTGTGAAAAGTAAAAATCCCCCGTTCCGGCTGCCGGTGACTGGTTTTCTGTATGTGTACAGATTTTTTGAGAAAAGAGATAAGAGGGGCATAGACGCCATGGCAGGAGAATACATATACCCTAAAGGATGCCCCACATAGGATGTGCTTTGCATAAGGAGGGATACGTATGATTAAACTCGTGGCCAGTGATCTGGATGGAACGCTTTTGTTAGACGGCGCCCAGTCCCTGCGGCCGGAGACCTGCGGCCTGATCCATCGTTTACATGAGGAGAAAGGCATCCTGTTCCTGGCTGCCAGCGGCAGGCAGTACGGCAATCTGCGGAATCTTTTCGCGCCGGTGGCCGATGAAATCTCCTATATTTGTGAAAACGGCTGTCTGTCCTTTTACCGGGATGAACTGATCCACCGCTGTCGGCTGGATCGGGAGACGGGGCAGGCCATTATGCGGGGCATAGAGGAAACCGACGGTGCGGAGATTCTGTTGTCCGGTATATATACCAGTTACATGCAGCCCAAGGAGATGAGCTTTTACTATCATATGCGGGATGTGGTGAAGAATCATGTGACCCTGGTGGAAGATATCTACGCCACGGAGGAACCGTATTTTAAGATTTCAGTCTATGAGAAGGACGGCGTTGAGCATCATGCGGATTTCTGGAAAGAAAAATTTCAGGATCTGGCAAACGTGGTAGTGTCCGGAAACTGCTGGGTGGATATGATGCCTAAGGGCATAGACAAGGGTTACGGCATGGAGCAGCTTCTAAAGTATCTTGGCATTGCGCCGGATGAGTGTGCGGCCTTCGGGGATAATTATAATGATCGGGAGATGCTGGCATATGTGGGCAAGCCTGTGGCGATGGATTCGGCGGTGGCGGAGATCTATCAGATGTGCTCCTGCCATACGGATACGGTAGAACACGGACTGCAGAAAATTCTGGACGGGAAATGGTAAAAGTTCAGCCTGCCTGAAAGGTTAAGGAAAATATGAATAGCGGAGGTATGGTTATGGGAGATTACAGTGAAGAAATCATTGAAGCTTTTCTGAAAAATCAGAGGCAGCTTTACGATGAGCCGGTGGCTTCCTCCTATGAGGAGGCAGAAGAATTCCTGGAGGACTGCATGGCGGTGGTGCTCCATTCCCTAAAGGAGGTCAGGGAGTATCTGCAAGATGCCGGCATGGACGTGGCGGAACTCAGTGACGATGACCTGCTGGAAGCCTCGGAGGTATTCACGGTGGGAGACGGAAGCTACCTGATTGTGGAAGCCTGAGAAGAATAGACGCGGTTTCTCGGTGAATGGCAAATAACGATATCAGCACTCAACATGAATGAGTGCTGATTTTTTTCTTGACAAATAGACGAGTCGGTATTACACTACCTATTATAATAAAACTAGAACAAAGGAGTGTGAGTTTATCATGGCAGCGAAGCATGGTAATCTGTCTATCAACAGCGATAATATTTTTCCTATTATTAAAAAGTGGCTGTATTCCGACCACGACATTTTTGCCAGGGAGCTGGTATCTAACGGCTGTGATGCCATCACAAAACTGAAAAAGCTGGAGATCATGGGCGAGTATCAGTTTGCCGACGATTACAAGGCGAAGATTGATGTGATCGTGGATCCCGAGAAAAAGACGCTGAAATTTGTCGATAACGGTCTGGGCATGACCGCCGACGAGGTGGAGGAGTATATCACCCAGATCGCTTTTTCCGGCGCGGCCCAGTTCTTTGAGCAGTACAAGGACAAGACCAACGAGGATCAGATCATCGGGCATTTCGGCCTGGGCTTTTATTCGGCGTTTATGGTGGCCGATGAGGTGCATATCGATACTCTTTCCTATAAAGAAGGCGCTGCGCCGGTGCATTGGGAGTGCGACGGCGGTACGGAGTACGACATGAGCGACGGCAGCAGGAATGTGGTCGGCACGGAGATCACGCTGTTTCTTAACGAGGACTGCGTGGAGTTTGCCAATGAATATCGGATGCGGGAGGTGCTGGAGAAATATTGTTCCTTTATGCCGGTGTCGATTTACCTGGCAAAAGAAGGCGCACCCCAGGAATATGAGACCATCGATGAATCCGAGTTGACTGACGAGGACGTGGTGGTGGAGCATATCCACGAGGAGGCCAAGACCGAGGAGAAAGAAAACGAGAATGGCGAAAAAGAAATCGTGGAGGTGTCCCCGGCCAGGGATAAAGTTAAGATTAACAAACGTCCGGTTTCCCTCAGCGATACGAATCCGCTGTGGGCTAAGCATCCCAACGACTGCACAGAGGAAGAATACAAAGAGTTTTACCGCAAGGTGTTCAACGATTACAAGGAGCCGCTGTTTTGGATTCATCTGAACATGGACTACCCCTTTAACCTGAAAGGTATTCTGTACTTCCCGAAGATCAACACGGAGTACGATTCCATCGAGGGAACCATCAAGCTGTACAACAACCAGGTATTTATTGCCGATAATATCAAGGAAGTGATCCCTGAGTTTTTGATGCTGCTCAAAGGTGTGATCGACTGTCCCGACCTGCCGCTGAATGTATCCAGGAGCGCGCTGCAGAATGACGGTTTTGTGAAGAAGATTTCCGATTACATCAGCAAGAAGGTGGCGGACAAGCTGAGCGGCATGTGCAAGACAGACCGGGAATCCTATGAGAAATACTGGGATGATATCAGCCCCTTCATCAAATACGGCTGCATTAAGGACAGCAAATTCTCTGACAAGATGATGGATTATGTGCTGTTCAAGGATATTGATAACAAGTATCTGTCTTTGAAGGACTGCATCGAGGAGAACCAGAAGAAAGACGAAACGGCTGCAGAGACCGGTGATACGGCCGAAGACTCCGGAGAAGGCGGGCAGACAGATGAGGCTGCGGGTCAGCCGGAAGAAGCAAAAACGGAGGATGCGTCCGCTGACGGAGATTCAGAAGAAGATAAGGAGCCGGAAAAAACAATCCTCTACTATGTTACTGACGAGGTGCAGCAGAGCCAGTATATCAATATGTTCCGGGAGCAGGAGCTGAATGCTTACCTGCTGAAGCATAATATTGATACTGCCTTTATCTCCCATATTGAGCAGAAGAACGAGAACGTGAAGTTCCAGCGTATTGACGCGGAGCTCACGGATGAATTCAAGGATGACGCGGGGGAAGACCTGACGGAGCTGGCCGAGTCCCTCTCGGCGGTATTTAAAAAGGCTCTGAACAATGATAATCTGGACGTGAAGGTGGAGCGCCTGAAAAACGCCAATGTGTCGGCCATGATGACGCTGAATGAGGAGACCCGCCGTATGCAGGATATGATGAAGATGTATGGCATGGATTCCAACATGTTCGGCGGCGGCCAGAGCGGTACACTGGTGCTGAACGCCAATCATCCGCTGGTACAGTATGTGCAGGAGCATAAGGATGCCGACCAGGTGCCGATAATCTGCGAGCAGCTCTATGATCTGGCCATGCTCGGCAATAAGCCGCTGTCACCGGACGAGATGACGAAGTTTGTGGCGAGGAGCAATGAGATTCTGCTGCTGCTGACGAAATAAATCTTTTATACAATTTAAAAACCGGGAAAGCGGGATGCTGCTGCGCAGAAATCCTGTTTTCCCGGTTTTTGATATTTCCAAGTTGCGCCTATGCAAACGTGTAGGGGATCTCATTCTGCCGGAAGAATTTCTGCAGCAGTTCATCCCAAACGTGCTCCAGTGCTTTATCCATAGTAAAAAAGGTCAGAGCAATGCCGGAAGTGCACAAGAGGCGCGTGCCGTCGAAACGACAGTTCAGATACAGGCCGGACACCTGTTCCGGCAGGAGAGACAGGCCGTTTTGCGAGAGCAGACGGGTTGTGTTGTCGCTGCCGAGACGAAATACAAAGGTAAAATGCAGGGGGGTACGCTTTCCCTTGATAATGGAAAAGCAATGCTGCCGGATGTCACCCCAGCGAATCAGGGGATCGGAAAAATCGGTTTCGTCAAAAAAATCCGGATGAAGCGTACCGTCGATGGTATGGGTGACAGCCACGGTGATCTCAGCCTCCTTGAGAAGAAATGAGTCGAAGGTATCCTGTAATAAGAGCTTAGACATGAAGGATTTGATATCCTGTATTTGAAGTGCGATCATGATTCGGTCTCCTTTCTTGCAATACTCTAGCAGAAAAGAAAGAGTGTGTCAATCAGAAAGAGAAGATCGGATTATGCGCAGGCTGCCGGTCGCAGAGCAGGCAGCAGCTTTCTGTTTGATGTCGGCAGCAGCCCGTATTTGGGATTGAAATACAGGAGGGGATTAGCTATAATGACAGACGTTAGTAAACGACGTGATAGAGATACAGTGCCGGAATGGCAGAGGAGGAAGGCTATGGAAGAAAACAGGAATACGCAGGGGATGAATATGGAAGACCGGCTCGCGGCTCTGGAAAAAGAGCTGATGGGAAATCGACGGATTGACCCGAATCTGTACGCGGAATATGATGTAAAACGGGGGCTTCGTGATGCGACGGGCAAAGGCGTCCTCACGGGGCTTACGGAGATTTCCGATGTCTGCGGTTATGAGCTGGTGGGCGGGCGGCAGATTCCGGCGGAAGGGCGTCTGTATTATCAGGGAATCAATGTAAATGAGCTGATAGAGGGACTTAAAGGGCGCAAATACGGATTTGAGGAGACAATATATCTGCTTTTTTTCGGGAAGCTTCCGAATAAGGAGCAGCTGCGCACATTTCTGGACGTGCTGTTTGAGATGCAGGAGCTCTCCGGGCGTTTTGTACGGGATGTGGTCATGAAAGCCTCGAATGCGAATATCATGAATGCCATGCAGCGGTGTATTTTGACCCTGTATACGTATGATGAAAATCCGGAAGACATTTCCGGAGCCAACGTACTGCGCCAGTCTCTGGATATGATTGCCAAGATGCCGCTGATCGCTGTATATTCCTATCATGCTTACTGCCATTTCAGAAAGGATCAGACGCTTTTGATCCGAAATCCCCGGAGCGGGCTGTCCATGGCGGAAAACATGCTGCTGATGCTGCGGCCGGACGGGCAGTATACGGAGCTGGAGGCCAGAGTGCTGGATGTGGCGCTGATTCTCCATGCGGAGCATGGCGGCGGTAACAACTCCACCTTTACCACCCATGTGGTGACTTCTTCGGGGACAGATACCTATTCGTCTGTGGCGGCGTCAATTGGTTCTCTGAAAGGGCCGCGCCATGGCGGAGCGAATTTGAAGGTACAGAATATGTTTGCCGACATCATGGAACATGTTCATGACTGGACGGATGAAGCTGAAGTGAGTGAGTATCTGAAGAAAATATTGGATAAAAAGGCTTTTGACGGCTCTGGTCTGATCTACGGCATGGGCCATGCGGTATATACCCTTTCCGATCCCCGGGAAGTAATTTTGAAAAAGTTTGCCCGGGCGCTGGCTGAGGAGAAAGGCCAGACAGAGCAGTTTGCTTTGTACGAGCTGGTGGAACGGCTGGCGGGACGGCTCATCATGGAACACAGGAAGCTGTTTAAAAATGTGTGTGCCAATGTGGACTTTTACAGCGGGTTCGTCTATGCGATGCTGGATATCCCCCAAGAGCTGTTTACGCCGATCTTTGCCATCTCCCGTCTGCCCGGCTGGAGCGCCCACCGTCTGGAGGAGCTCACAAATGCGGGCAAGATCATCCGTCCGGCGTACAAATATGTGGGAGGGCATAGTGCGTTTGTTCCCATGGATCAGCGTATGTAAAGAATTTCCCGGAATGGATGTCGCTTTTGATGTAATTTACCATATTTTTCCGAAAATTTATATTACTAAGAAAATATTAACATCTATTCAGATTTGTTCAGTAAGAATTCAGAGTTGCTTGTGATTTTTGTGGTAGGATACTTTTTGTTGCAGGGATTAAGATATCCCGGTGCGCTGCGGCCATGAGGCGACGGCGTATCCATGCAAAAAAGGAGAAAGGATGTATTTATTATGAAAAAGACCATGAAGAAAGCAACTGTACTATTTGCGGCATGCGCGTTGTCTATGGCAGCGCTTGCCGGCTGCGGAGACAAAAAGGATGCAAGCTCCTCCTCTCAGGCAACGCAGCAGTCCGCGGCGCCCAGCGTCCAGAGTGCGGCACCGGAGACTGGCACAACATCGGGAACCAGCCAGGCGCCGGAAGGGAGCCAGGCGCCGGAAGGAAGCCAGACACCGGAAGCCGACACAACATCGGGCACCAGCCAGGCTTCAGAGGCTCCTGCGGAATAAAAGCGAAAATGTGATTTTTCACGGTAGCCTACATAAACACCGGCCATCCCTTTTAGGCATGGCCGGTATTTTTGTATGGGCATTAACAAAATAAAACTAAAAAACCCTTTATATCTTCTACTTCCTGTGATAATATAGTTTTGAATACTACATCATGTTGGGTAAATGATAGAAAATATGTTCTTGAAATATAAGGAACCGGACAGGAGGAGGATATGAGTTATAGAATTGTTGTAGACAGCTGCGGGGAATTATCGGAGGAAATGAAAACCGACGGACATTTTGTTTCTGTACCTCTGACCCTGGAGGTGGGAAATGAAACAATTGTGGATGATGAGGGCTTTGATCAGGCTTCATTTTTGCAGAAAGTTGCGGCTTGTCCCACCTGCCCCAAATCAGCCTGTCCTTCACCGGCGGCCTATCTGGATGCCTATAACTGCGGCGAGGAACATGTTTATGCTGTGACCCTTTCTGCGGAACTCAGCGGATCTTATAACAGCGCCATTTTGGCCAGAGAAATGTTTATGGAAGAACAGCGGGGGAAGAAATGCCATGTTTTTAATTCCCGTAGCGCTTCTGTCGGCGAAACTCTGATTGCCCTGCGTATTCAGCAACTGGAGGAGCAGCGGATTCCCTTTGAACAATTGGTGGAGCTGGTGGAGGAGTACATTGACACCCAGCACACCTATTTTGTACTGGACAATCTGGATACCTTGCGCAAAAATGGCCGCCTGAGCAAAGTAAAAGCTTTTGTGGCCTCTGCTTTGAAGATCAAGCCCATCATGGGTTCTACGCCGGAGGGAAATATTGCTCAGCTGGATCAGACTAGGGGCAGTAATAGGGCTCTGGTGAAAATGACTGAGCTCGTGATCGCCGGAGTGGAGCCTGGCCAGCGCCGTCTGGCCGCCATATCCCACTGTAATTGCCCGGAACGCGCGGAAATCGTCCGCGCGGCTCTGGCCTCCCATCTGATGCTGGAGGATATTCTGGTGCTGCCCACAGCGGGAGTATCATCCATGTATGCTAATGACGGCGGTGTGATCGTGGTGATTTAAGCAGCGGGAGAACATGATTCAGGTGGCAGTTTGGGAAAGATTTATAACGACTCTTCCCTTTTCCGGCGAAAGGGAGTATAATATCTCCAGATTTGAGGCAAAGGAGACGAATATGAGCCAGGCAAAAGTAGATCGTTATAAGCAGGAAAAAGCGAATCGTGAACAGATCATCAAAAAGGAGAGGCTGGTCAGAAGGCTGGAATATGCGGTCGGCATTCTTGTGTTATGTCTGATTATAGTGTGGTGCGGCGTATCTGTGTACCAGAAGGCTGAAGAAAAGCATGCCTCCCAGGTGGAGACGGCGGAGCTTGATAATACAGCCATATCGGACTATATGGCATCGCTCAATGAAACAGAAGCCGAATGATATCAAGATGGATGCAGACCGGGATTTATGCCGGTTTTGAGCCGGTCTTTATATGCATGTATACAAAAAAGCTGCCCTCAGAGCAGCTTTTTTGTATATCATGATATACACTCTATCCGAATCAGCATTTAACCACGTTGGCTGCCTGCATACCGCGGGCGCCTTCGGTCAAATCATAGGTTACGGCCTGTCCCTCATCCAGAGATTTGAAGCCTTCGCCCACGATAGCGGAAAAATGTACGAATACGTCATTTCCATCCTCGCCGGTGATAAAGCCGTATCCTTTTTCTGCGTTGAACCATTTCACAGTTCCTTTGTTCATAGTGTTACCTCCATAAATATAAGAAAATAAAAATGTTACTGGAAATTATTTTCCGGTGTCGACCGGAAGATAAAAAAACACCAGTTATTACAGATTATATTGTGAACATAATATAATCTCTAATAACTAGTGGATTTATTACATTGAACAACCGATCTATGTTAGGTATTATATCCGTTAAAATATTATAAGTCAAGGGAAAAAGGGCTTTATTTCGAGAAAGATTTCGTGTATGATAGGAAAAAGAAACCAGAGAGGCGATTTGTTTGGACTGTGGGAGGGGATTTTTATGAGGATTCTGATAAAAAACGGCCGTGTAATTGATCCGGGTGATGGCAGGGACTGTGTGGAAACGCTTTATATTGAGGACGATAAGATTACAGCGGAGTTTCCCGAAGTGAAAGCGGATCGCGTGGTAGATGCGAAGGGCTGTTATGTAATGCCGGGATTGGTGGATATGCATGTCCATTTAAGGGATCCCGGACTGACCTATAAAGAGGATATTGTGAGCGGGGCCAGGGCGGCGGCCCGCGGCGGGGTGACGACGGTGGTGGCAATGCCCAACACAAAGCCTGTCATGGATTCGCCGGACAGGATTTCTTATGTCGCCAATAAGGCCAGGGCGCTGGCCTGCGTCAATATCATACAGGCCGGGGCAGTGACAAAGGGACAGAAGGGGCAGGAGCTGGCTGATTATGCCGGGATGGCCCGGATCGGCGTGCCCGCTGTCAGTGAGGACGGCCGGTCGGTGATGAATGCCCGCCTGATGCGGGAGGCCATGGCGGCGGCCCAAAAAGAAAATCTTGTGATTTTGGACCACTGCGAGGATGGGGATCTGGTGAATGGCGGCTGTATAAATGCGGATGAAAATGCCCGGCGGCTGGGGCTTCCGGGGATTACAAACAGTGTGGAGGATACGATCACGGCCAGGGATATTGTATTGGCCGGGGAGACGGGCTGCAGGCTGCATCTGTGCCATGTCTCTACCAGGGGGGCCGCAGAGCTTCTCAGATATGCAAAAGCCCAGGGGATGGCTGTGACGGGGGAGGTATGTCCCCATCATTTTACGCTGACCTCTGACGACATCCCTGAGAGGAATTCCAATTACAAGATGAATCCTCCGCTCAGGAGCAGAGAAGATAAAGAGGCCCTGATTGAGGGCTTACAGGACGGGACGTTTGATGTCATAAGCACGGATCACGCGCCTCACGCCAGACAGGAGAAAGGGCCGGATATGCGCAGCGCTGCTTTTGGCATTGTGGGTCTGGAGACCAGTGTGGCTCTGACGATCACGGAGCTGGTGGATAAGGGGATTCTGACGCCGATGCAGATGGCGGAGAAGATGAGTTACAATCCGGCAAAGATCCTTGGTATAGACAGGGGTACGCTGGCTGAGGGCGCCGTGGCGGATGTGGTTGTCATTGATCCCGATGCGGTTTATGTCATAGACGCGTCTTCTTTTGCGTCCCGGGGACGCAATACGCCTTTTGACGGAAGGAAAGTAAAAGGAAAAGTCAGGATGACAATCTGCGGCGGAGAGATCGTTTACCAGGAAAACAGGCAGAGATAAAGGAGAAAATCCCATGATTCAGAAACTGATAGAGAAGATAAAGAAGACGGGCGCTCCCATTGTGGTGGGGCTTGACCCGATGCTCGGCTACATCCCGGAGCAGATTACCGGTGCGGCTTATGGGGAGTACGGGGAGACTTTGCGGGGGGCGGCCGAGGCTATATGGCGGTATAATAAAGGGATTGTGGATGCGGTCAGTGATTTGGTGCCTGCGGTGAAGCCCCAAATCGCCATGTACGAACAGTTTGGCGTGGAGGGGGTGGCGGCCTTTGAGAAAACGGTGCGTTATTGCCATGAGAAAGGCCTGTTGGTAATCGGCGATGTAAAACGGGGCGATATCGGTTCCACTTCGGAAGCGTATGCCGTGGGCCATCTGGGCAAGGTGCGTGTGGGAAGCCGGCTCTGCGGGGGCTTTGACGAGGATTTTGTCACGGTGAATCCTTATCTCGGGTCGGACGGCGTAAAGCCTTTTATGAAAGTGTGTAAGGAGGAGAAAAAGGGGCTGTTTATCCTGGTAAAGACCTCCAATCCTTCCAGCGGTGAATTCCAGGACCGGCTGGTGGACGGAAGACCATTGTATGAGCTGGTGGGTGAGAAGGTCGCCGCCTGGGGCGAAGAGCTGATGGGGGATACTTACAGCTATGTGGGCGCCGTGGTGGGGGCTACCTATCCTGAGATGGGAAAGGCGCTGCGCAAAGTGATGCCGAAAGCATTTATCCTGGTGCCGGGATATGGGGCCCAGGGAGGGAAAGGCGCCGATCTGGTGCACTTTTTTAACGAGGATGGGCTGGGAGCTATCGTAAATTCCTCCCGGGGGATTATTGCCGCTTATAAACAGGAAAAATATGCGGCATACGGTCCGGAAAATTATGCGGAAGCCTCCCGGCAGGCCGTGCTGGATATGAGAGAGGATATCCGGGGGGCCCTGGAGCGTGTTTGAAAATTCATTCCCGCCATCTGCATACCCCACTTGGCGTGATATTTGCACCAAATTCGGTCAGCGGCGCTGTGTGCCAGTGGCACACGTTCAGCGCGGACCGGAGTGGAACGTAGACGCCCGCTACGCCTCCCTTATTCGGCACAAATCTCCCACCAAGTGAGGCATACATCTGGCAGAAAGCAATTTTCAAACACGCTCTGGAGCAGTAAAAGATATGGCCGTGAATTTTTTGAACAGCTGTAGATAAAGGAGCAATAGCGAATTTATGAAGATAAAAGAAACCTGTACGGTGATCATCCAGGAGCGGATCGCCGGTGATGTATACAGCCTGTGGCTGCAGACAGAGAAAATCGCGTCCCAGGCAAGACCGGGGCAGTTTGTCTCATTGTACAGCTCCGACGGCAGACGTCTGCTGCCGCGCCCCATCAGCCTGTGCGAGATCGACGGCGCACGGGGGCGGCTGCGGCTGGTTTACCGTGTGGTGGGTAAAGGTACGAAAGAGTTTTCCGGGCTTTCCCGGGGAGATACATTGGACGTGCTGGGCCCCCTGGGGAATGGTTTTCCCATGGAGGAGGCGGCCGGTAAGAAGATTTTTCTCATAGGCGGGGGTATTGGGATTCCCCCCATGCTGGCGGCGGCCCAGGCGCTGGCTGGCAATAAAGAGGACAGGCTTTTGGTGATGGGCTATCGGGACGAGCTGTTTTTGGATAAAGAGCTTGCCGCGTCGGGAAATCTGTATGTGGCCACAGAAGATGGCAGCGCGGGGGTCAAGGGAAACGTGCTGGACGCCATTCGGAGGCATGGGCTTGCGGCTGACATGATTTTTGCCTGCGGCCCGCGCCCGATGCTCCGTGCAGTTCATGAGTATGCGGTGGATCGGAACATCACCTGCTATATTTCCATGGAGGAACGCATGGCCTGCGGCGTCGGCGCATGCCTGGGATGCGTCTGTAATTCTACGAAGGTGGATGATCATTCCCGGGTACACAACAAACGGGTCTGCAAGGACGGCCCGGTATTCCTGAGCACGGAGGTGGAGCTGTGATGAATACAAAGGTTCAGATCGCAGGCGTGGAGTTGAAGAATCCGGTCATGACGGCTTCGGGAACCTTTGGTTCCGGTGAGGAGTACAGCGAGTTTGTGGATCTCGGCCGTCTTGGGGCGGTGGTGACCAAGGGGGTGGCCAGTGTCCCTTGGCCAGGCAATCCCACGCCCCGCGTCGCGGAGACTTACGGAGGGATGCTTAATGCCATCGGCTTGCAGAATCCCGGTATTGACGTGTTCTGCAGTAGGGACATCCCTTTCCTGCGGCAATATGATACAAAGATTGTAGTCAATGTCTGCGGCCGTTCTAAGGAGGATTACTGTGAGGTGGTAGAACGTCTCGGCCATGAACCGGTGGATCTGCTGGAGATTAATATTTCCTGCCCCAATGTGAAGGAGGGGGGTATTGCTTTCGGCCAGGATCCGAAAGCTGTGGAGGAAATTACGTCGGCGGTCAAACGGGTGGCCAGGCAGCCGGTGATCATGAAGCTGAGCCCTAATGTGACGGATATTGCCGAGATGGCCCGGGCCGCCGAGGCCGGAGGAGCCGACGCCCTGTCTCTGATTAACACGCTGACGGGCATGAAAATCGACGTGGAACGCCGGGTTTTTGCCCTGGCAAATAAAACGGGCGGGCTCTCGGGGCCTGCCATCCGACCGGTGGCGGTGCGCATGGTTTATCAGACGGCCCAGGCTGTCGGTATTCCGATCATCGGCATGGGCGGCATAGCTACGGCGGAGGATGCCCTGGAGTTTATCCTGGCGGGAGCCACGGCGGTGGCCGTGGGGTCGGCTAATTTCCGCAATCCCGGCGCTACAGTAGAGATTATCGAGGGGATTGAGGATTATATGGCCCGCCATGGTGTGGAGGATCTGGGGACGTTGATCGGGGCGGTGCATTGACGGGGGTGCTGGAACAAGCCGGTGAATAACAGACAAATGAAAAAAGCAGAACATCCCCGGAGAAAATCAGGAGCCAAAAATCCTTGATTTCTCCGGGGATGTTTTTGCTGATTACAGAGATTTAATATAATCAACTGCGGCTGCAGCGTCAGGGGTATAAACTGCATTGATCTGTTCGCCGAAAGAAGCGGTTACAGGAGCGCCGCCAACCATGTAGACAGCGTCAATGCCGGCTTCTTTGCATGCTTTAACGATATCTTCCATGTATTCCATAGTAGTCGTTAACATAGCGGACATACCAACGATGTCGGCGTTGTGTTCTTTGGCAGCTTTAACGAAGTCTTCTTTGCTGACGTCTACGCCAAGGTTGATTACTTTGTAGCCGGCGCTTTCCATCATCATGACTACCAGGTTTTTACCGATATCATGAAGGTCGCCTTTAACGGTTCCGATGACAACTGTTCCGCGGGGAGTGAAGTCATCGCCGGTTAACATTGGTTTGACGATATCCATTCCGGCATTCATAGCTTCTGCCGCCATCAGAACTTCGGGAACAAACATTTCTCCTTCGGAGAACAGTTTGCTGACTTCGTCCATACCGGCAACAAGGCCATTATTGATAATATCGATAGGAGCGGCATTTTCTCTTAATGCGGCATTCACTTCATTAACAACACCCGCGTCGTTTCCGTTTACGACATGTTCACTCATAATTGAATAATTAATCATAGTATATCCTTTCTATATATCAGATTTTTTAAATCCGTTCCGGCAATCAATAGTTACATAATCTAAGCCATATGAAAATTAAAGGGCAAGTTTCGTCCCGATCCCTTTTTCAATAGCTTTATCAAAGATTGCACGAGCCACGGTAACATCACATACAGACATGCCGATATTACTGCAGACGATCAGCTCGTCTTTGGAAGTACGGCCTTCCTTTAAACCTGCCAGGATTTCGCCTGTCTGTGCATAAACGGCCGGTAATCCCTTGTCAGCCGGGAAGTATCCCATCTGTGCAAAGAGCTCATGCTCGTCGATGCTGTCAACGATATACTTGTCGGCTCTGTACTGTGTCTTCAGGTCGAAGAAGGTGTTCATATCACAGGGAATGATTGTCTGGCCCGGGGAAATCCATTCGTCTTTTACAACAGCTAAGGGCTCTCTTAAAATGATAGTTGCGGAACTCATAACTTCACATTTTTCTGCAATTTCCTGTGGGCTGGAAGCTTTTACAATTTCAACGTCGATTTCCGGCTGGATTTCTTCGATTAACTTGTCGGCCATAGCTTCTACAACATCATATACATAGATCTTTTTCAGATTCTTCATTGTTTTTGTGACAAAACGTACGTGGTTGCGTCCCTGCACGCCACATCCGAACATACCGAAGTATTCTGCCTTTGGATGAAGGGCTGCCGCTGCCAGAACGGTAACCGCCGGGGTACGCATTGCTGTTAACCATGTGCAATCCATGACGGCAATGGGAACACCAGAGAGAACGTCATTCAGAATCAGAAGACCAGTTGTCTGCGGAAGGTTATATTTTTTGGGATTCTGCGGGAAACATTCAATCCATTTGCAGCCGAGAGAACGAAGCTCCGGTACGTATGCCGGCATTGCATGGAAGAAAACTTCTGTCCATGGATGGATACCGATCTTAGCAGGCATTTCATAATCCTTTTTGCCATGTGCGACCAAAGTTTTTGTTACGATGTCTAAGATATCATCCTGGCTAAGGCCGATGTTCTCACATTCGTTTTTAGTGAGGTAAATTATTTCTTTTCCCAGATCAATATATTTCCCCATATTTTCACGGTCCTGTTCAAAAAAAACGTACTGTTCATAATCTTTCACAGTCAAAAACCTCCTTTTTTACGCCTCTGGCGTGATGATTGAGATAAAACGATATAGATTGGATTTGTATTTTGCTTACTTTTATATAATGCAAAAGACATGCCAAAAATCGTTTTTGGGAAAAACTTTTGGGGAAAACAGGAAACCAGAATCTTTTCCTTAATATATGTAAAAAGGCATGAGCGGGCCGTGAAATCCACCGAAATTCATGAAGATGAATAATGAGAGAAAGTATACAAAAAGAAAAAGTGTATAAAGAGAAAAAAGTGTATAAAATGACAAAAAGTGAATGGTTAGACAAAAAATATAGGATGTTTTTTACAACGAAAAAAGCCATCTTGTAACTTGGAAGTATGCATTTAGAAATCCCCCTTTGAATTGTCATATGATATCTTTTAAGTTGCCGCACTTTTAAGAAAAATATATACTACGGAAAGAACCGTTTCGCGTAGGAGAGCCCCATGCTTTTTGGCGGTTTATCATACATTTATGCAAATTTTTGCGATGAAAAAGGTAAAAATATATAAAAAGATAAAAAATATAGAGGGGTTTGGCATGGGACTTGCATATATAAATGGATAGATGGATTTGTATTTGCGTGTGCATAGGATCTGGGTGTTGAGGTATCCCGCAAAAAAAGAAATAATAAGAGAAGGAGATTTTTTATGGATAATATTAGTTATTACGCTTCAAGAAAGCAATTAGGAATCGACGTATTTTCGGCTGATCAATGTGCTATCATTCATCAGGGCGTTTTGGAAGTATTAAAAGAAGTCGGCGTGGACGTACATAACGAAAAAGCTCTTGAGATTTTGAAAAAAGGCGGAGCCTTTGTAGATGGCTGCAGAGTCCGTTTCCCGGCAGCCATGGTAGAAAAGGCGTTGAAATCCGCGCCGTCCCAGGTAACCATTTATGGACGTGACATGGAAAGCAAGATGGTTCTCGGCGGCAAGCGTTTCTATTACGGGGCCGGACCTACAGTTATCAATACCTTAGATCCCTATACGAAAGAAAGAAAGATTCCGTCCTTAGACGATACTTGCCGTGCGGTTAAAGTTATGGACGCTCTTCCGAACATTGATTATTTGATGGATTTCGGTACTATCAGCGGCGTAGAGACACCGATTCTGGATATCTACTGCTTCAAGGCAATGTTTGAAAACTCTCCGAAGCCAATCCTTCACTGGGCTTATAACAGGGAGAATACATTGGCAATGATCGAGATGGGCGCAAAGGTCCGCGGAAGCCTGGAAGAACTTGAGAAATATCCGTTCTTTGCACTGTATTCAGAGCCTATTACACCGTTAGTACATGAAAACGAAGGCCTGGATGTAATGATGACTATGGCGGAACATGGATTGCCTGCAGTATATACCTCAGCCGCACAGGCCGGTATGACAGCTCCCGTAACCCTGGCCGGTACAATGGTTATCGAAGTGGCCGAGTCTCTTTCCGGTTTGGTAGTAAATCAGTTGATCAAAGAAGGCGCTCCGTATGTAATGGGCGGCGTATGTACTTGTGTGGATATGGCTTCCATGCAGATTACTTATGGCTCTCCCGAATTCAACCTGCTGCAGGGCGGTCTTAGCAGTATGTCCCAGTACTATAACCTGCCGGTATTTACAACAGCAGGATGTTCTGATTCCAAATGTCTGGATCAGCAGAGCGGTATTGATATTGCAACCAGCGTATTGATGTCTGCTCTTTACGGCGGCAACTTGATCCACGACGTTGGATACATGGAATCCGGACTGCTCACTTCTCTGGAAGCGCTGGTTATTGCGGATGAGGTTATCGGACAGACTAAGAGAATTATCAAGGGCATTGATGTATCTGAGGAGTCCCTGTCTCTGGATACCATAAAGAAGGTTGGACCTGGCGGAAACTTCCTGGCAGAGCGTGAAACCTTCAATAAATTTAAAACAGAGTGGTGGCTGCCGAAGCTGTTTAACCGCAAGGTATATGCAAAATGGGATGCGGATGGTAAACCGGAGCTGAGAGACCTTGCAAATGCCAGGGTTAAGAAGATTCTGGAAACACATCAGCCGAAGATGTTGGCGGACGATGTTGTGAAAGCGTGTGACGATATCCTGAGCAAAATGGCTGCAAAATGTAAATAATCTTTGGCAGGCTGCTGCGTAAAGATAACTGAAAATCAGATCAGATAGACGGCTGTGAGGTTTCGCGCCTTCAGATGGGAAAACCATCTGAAGGCGGAAACCACAGCAGGCTGCCCGCATTAGAACGGCTGCCATCAGTCGATCCGGATCATTTGTGAAAGGAGGGACCTATGGAGAAAGAGAACAACGGTTCAGGTAAAAAAAGCTTTTTTGAGATTGTAAATAAAAGAGTTTTGTTCATGTCCGGAGGCGCGCTTGTATTTTTTGTTGCTTTTGGAGCAATTGCGACAGAACAGTTCGCAAATGGTGCAAACGCAGCTCTTGGGTTCGTAACAAAATATTTTAGCTGGTTTATCACACCCATTTCTTTCTTTACTGTCATCTTTTGCCTTTGGGCAGCATTCAGTAAATTCGGGAAAATCCGTCTCGGCGGCCCGGATGCAAAGCCTACAATGAGTAAACCGGTGTGGTTTGCGATTACCCTGACTTCTGGCATAGCGGTGGGGATTAATTACTATTGTGTGTACGAGCCGGTATGGCTCGCTCAGAATCCGCCGCCGTTTTTGGGGATAGAGCCTATGTCATCGGAGGCAATCTACGCATCCATGAAATATACGTTCCTCCATTGGGGCCTGCATCCTTATGCTATCTATACGGCAATCGGCGTATGTCTTGTATTCCTGATTTATAATGGTAAGAAAAGATTTGCAGTTTCCAGTTCCCTGTATCCGTTGATGGGTGAAAAGGTTTACGGGAAATGGGGCGATGTGATCAATGCGCTGGCTATTTTTGCGATTATTGGCGGTATCGCGACTTCTATGGGATTTGCGACGCTTCAGATTTCCAGAGGGTTGGATATTATCGTCGGTTTTGAGAGCAACGCGTTAAACTGGCTGATCATTATAGGCCTTGTGGGAGTGTTTTATATTGCGTCAAGTGTTACCGGTATACATAAGGGTATTAAATATGTGAGCAATACAAACACTGCCTTATATTTTGTACTTTTAGTTTTTGCTTTTATCGCGGTGGACCCCTTTGGTGTAATAGAGATGACTGTTACAACGGTGGGTATGTACTTTCAGGATTTCTTAGAGATGTCATTATTCCTGGATCCGGTGGAGCGGACAGGCTGGATAGCAGACAACAATGTTTTCTTTAATACCTGGTTCTTCGTGTTTGCGCCGGTATGCGGCCTGTTTTTTGTAAAATTGGCCTATGGCCGTACCATCCGTGAATTCGTTATGGTAAATCTGATAGCTCCGTGTATTTTTATTTTCGTATGGTTTGGTTTTTTCGGCAGCGGCAGCATTCTTCTGGAGCTGGGCGGAGGTTCTGCTATTTATGAAGATATTGTTAAAGTAGGCTCCGACATGTCCCTGTATTCCTATTTTAATGAATTGCCCCTTGCAAAGATTATGAATAATCTTGCGCTGGTTGTCGTTATTCTGTCATTTGTAACATTGGCGGAATCTATGACATTGGCAATCGCGGGAATGACGCTTAATAATTTTGAAGACGAAACCGGCGAGGCAACTCCTCCGAAGACGGTTAGTATTTTCTGGGGAGTGATCATGGGTCTTGCGGCTTATATTATGTTGATCACAGGCGGAGAAGACGCTACCGGGGCGCTTCAAACATCGTGTATTGTATGCGGCCTGCCCATCTGTATTATTTCCGTTTTCCAGATGGCCGCCTATTTCAAGGCCATGAAGAACCTGAAGGAATACGATGTATATAGTAAAGGCGACTTATCTGTTTATGATGAACATAAAGAAATAGAAGAAGATGAGCCTGTAGAAGCAGAAAGACAGACAGAATAAAGTAATACACCGCCTGTAATATCTTTCCTGATAGTTGACATTGTAGGCAATATCATACCAGGCCAAAGGTTTTTTCATATAAATGGAATATAAGTGTTATAATATGGTCTAACTTGCGGTTTCATTTAACCTTAGTTCCCGGGAATTTGTGGTTCTGCATTATTCCATTTTTTAAATATGCCATGCTCTTTGTCAATTCCCTGACCGAGATATGTTGGTAAAAAATGCCTTATTTAAAGCTGTTTAATGTGTTGATGTGGAACCACTACCCAAAATAGAACCACTTATTTGGGGGAATTAAGCTTTAATGCAATAAAGGGGTGTTGGAATGAAAACAGAATATAGGGAGATGTTACAGGCGTTTTTAAGCAGGTTTATTCGATTAGTCAATTTGCATCATAACGGAATCCTGATTCTGGATGATGAAAATAATCTTCTGATTGCAAATGAAACGTTTTACAGAATATTTGATGAGGCTGAAAATAGAGACGGTTCCCATCTGGAACTTTTAGAGAAATATAACATAGAAAAGGACGGGTTTTTCTATGACGCACAGCATCGGCAGGTAAATGTTTTTTTTGATGAAATTATCCTGGGAAATGATTCGCGGATAAAATGCTGGATGTTTGAAAGCGTGGAAGAGGACGTGATCCGCAAACAGTTATTAGAGAACGCAGTTCAGTTCTCCCACGATGGAATCGAGGTTATCGACCGTTCAGGAAGGATGATCATTTACAATGAGGCTCAGGGACGGATTGATAAATATAAGCCGGAGGAAGTGATAGGGAAGCATGTTTCGGATATTTATGAACTGACGGAAGAAAGCAGCTTGCTGCTTCGGGCTCTCCATACTATGCGGCCGATGGAAAATGTCCGGCAGAATTATTATACAAAAACGGGCAATCTGGTGGACAGCATCAGCTCTATTGTGCCGCTTTTCAGCCGCGGGACAATGTTTGGAGTCGCGGCCATTGTCAGGGATTACAGTTCTGTTTTTCAATTGATGGAACATGGCGGTAAGGAAAAAGACAATGGATCCAAATCTTCAAGGAATGGAGAAAAGGAAAAAGAAACAAGATATCAGTTTGGCGATATCATATCCGGAAATGCAGATATGATCAAATGTATCCAGTCGGCGAAACGGGCGGCATCCAATGATTCCAGCGTGATGCTCATTGGGGAGACCGGTACGGGTAAAGAAATGTTTGCCCAGAGTATCCATAATTACAGTAATCGGCGGGGAAAACGTTTTGTAGCCATCAATTGTGCCGCAATTCCGGAAAACCTGCTGGAGAGCCTTTTGTTTGGAACAACGAAGGGGGCATTTACAGGCGCTGTTGACAAAAGGGGTCTTTTTGAGGAAGTGAATGGGGGAACGATCTTTTTAGATGAGGTAAACTCTATGTCGCTGTTCCTTCAGGCCAAGTTTTTACGGGTTCTGGAGGAACGCCAGGTAATGCGGATCGGATCCAACAAGACAGTGGCTGTAGATTTCAGGCTGATTTCTTCTATCAATGAAAATCCTGTAGAAGCGATTCGGGAAAACCATATCCGGGCGGACTTTTTTTACCGGTTGGCCGTACACTATGTGGTGATTCCGTCTCTGCGAAAACGAAAAGATGATATTGAGCTTCTTTCACGGCATTTCATTGCCGGATTTAACAAACAATTTGGGAAAAATGTAAAGGGCCTGGATTTCGATGTACAGAAATTGGTAATGGATTATGATTGGCCGGGAAATGTCCGTCAGCTGCGTCATACTGTGGAGGCAAGCGTCAGTCTGGCAGAACCTGATGAGGAATATTTAGCCGTGCATCATTTACCGAAATATTTGTTAAATGAAGCCAATAAGCAGGGACAGGAGAAGCGGGTACTCATCCGGGATTTTGAAAAGAATGAATTTTTCCCCGGGATGGTTGAAGAAGCTGTCCAGAAGGGCAGAGAAAAAAGAGCAGCAGGATCGGATTCTTTGAATAAAAATGAGGATACAGCGGAAATCGGCCTGATAGAAAGAATCAGGGAAAATGAAAAGCAGGAGATTATAGAAGCGATCAAACGAAATAACGGCAATATAGCGAAGGTATCGCGGGAATTGGGGATGTCCAGGCAAAAGCTTTACTACAGAATTAAAAAATATAATATATAGATTATATCGTAGAGGAGGCAGGCCATGGAGAGTATGGGGCGGCTGGTAATTGAATTATCTATGGAGCAGATTGCGGATGTGGATTATCTGTTTGGGAGGCATGCACAGTTAGATATGGATCATCTTCCCAAGCGCTGCGCACCCCTGGTTGCGGAAACGAAGGAAGCATGTATGGCAAGAGTGAAACCGGTGGGCCTGATTCGTTCTGTAGAACTGGCGGGAATCCATGAAGACGTTGTGGAAATGTCAGACGGAGAGGAACGCTGGAGCATTGAAAGTAAATTGATGGCCAGCCTTTTGTGTGACAGTTTCCGGATATTCTGGTTTGCTGTTACGCTTCAGGGGTTTGATGAACTTATGGAAGAAATGTCCTCCCATTTGATGCGGCAGTTCTTTGTGGATGCCTGGGGCAGCGCTTTTATTTCCAGAGCCGGCGTTTTCCTGACAGATCAGATAAGGGATAAGATCCGGGAGGAAGGCTTGTATACCACATCTGTATGGAACCCGGGCCAGCATGGACTTGCTATAGAGACACAGGAAACGGCTTTCGCTATTTTACGGCCGGAGGAGATCAATCTGAAGCTTACACAGAGTATGCTGATGGTGCCTGCAAAATCTGTGTCCGGAGTATTCGGCGTCAGTAAGCAGGAAGATCTTCGGGAATTGATTGCCTGCGATTATTGTAATCTGAGAAAAGATTGTCCCTCTGCTTATAATAGAAAAGCCGGCGGAGGCATGTGCGACGATATTAAATTCCATGGAAAGAATACATAGAAAGTGTATAACTGTTCAGTGCAGGCCGAAGCTAAATGGATTTGGTATTGTAACTGTGAAAGTTCTGAATAGTTATGAAGGTGCAAAAAATGGCGAAGATAACGTTTTTACCGCAAAATGCAGAAGTTTCTGTCAGGGAGGGTATCAGCGTACTTCAGGCAGCGGCTGCAGCAGGTATCAGCATAGACGGCAATTGCGCCGGTAAAAAAACCTGTGGAAAATGTAAAGTTAAAATAAAACAAGGAGACTTGTCATACTGCGTCGATCCAAATGAGAAGCTTTCCGCTGTCGACAGGGCGGCAGGGTACAGATTGGCATGCTGCCATCGGGTTTCAGATGGCATGGTGATTGAAATCCCTGAGGCGGAAACAACTGCTGACAGAAAAAAGAAGCTGATCCGGCTTCCGGAAGGCTTTCAGAAAAATACGGCGGTACAGAAAATCTGTATCCAGGTACGCCGGACAACCCTGGAAGAGCAGGAGAGTATGGATCACAGTATTCTAAAGCTGCTTTCTTTAGGGAAGCTGGCGTTCCGTAAAAATGTTCTTCAAAAGCTTCCCCACATATTGAAAGAGCAGGAGAAGATTACGCTGACGGTTCTGGGCCGCGAGATCATTGATGTGGAGTGCGGCGACAGAGTCGATGAAAACTACGGAGTTGCTGTAGATATCGGTACAACAACCGTATTGGTTATGTTGTGGAATCTATCAACAGGACAGATGGCCGCCATCAGAGGAATTACCAATCCCCAGGGCTCTTACGGGGCTGATGTTATATCAAGGATTTCTTATATTGATGGTGATGAAGAGAAACTGACGGTATTAAAAAATGCAATAAGCGAAGGGATTAATAACTGCATTCAGGAGTTTGAAAAAGAAAGAAAGATTTCTCATCGGAATATCTATAATTTTACAGTTGTGGGAAATACGACGATGAGTCACATTTTTATGGGAGTAGATCCTTCCCAGTTGGCAAAAATCCCATTTGCACCGGTATTTACAGGGAGCGGGGATGTGGCTGCCGCAGAACTTGGGCTCATGTGTCACGAAAATGCTTCTGTTTACAGAGCGGCAAATATTGCCGGCCATGTGGGGTCAGATATCACGGCGGGAATCCTTACGACAGATATTGTTGAGAGCAAAAGAAAGCAGCTGTTCATTGATATCGGGACAAACGGGGAACTGGTCATAAGCGGGAACGGAAGAACACTCACATGCTCTACAGCCGCGGGGCCGGCCTTTGAAGGAAGTTCCATCCGGCAGGGTATGCGGGCGGCTAAAGGAGCGATTGAGCGGGTCGATATTAACGAAAAGGATGTGGAAATATCGGTGATCGGCGGATGCAAACCGATAGGGATCTGCGGTTCCGGGATTATTGACGCGGTGGGAGAACTGGTAAGAAAAAAAATCGTAAATGAAAATGGCAGGATCCGCACTGCCGGGGAATTAAAAGAATGCGGAATGAGTGACAGGATTGCGGATAGAGTAAGGCAGGACGAAAGCGGAAAAAAATACTTTGTATTGTACTTTGATGAAGACGGCAAAGAAGATGTGTCAATCACGCAGAAGGATATTCGTGAAGTGCAGCTTGCCAAAGGCGCAATTTACGCAGGTATCACTATCATGATGAATGAAATTGGCATTTCGGCCGATGAGCTTGAGAGGATTAGTATTGCAGGCGCATTTGGCAGCTATATTAGGAAACAAAGTGCAATCCACGTAGGCTTGCTTCCTGAGATAGACGAAAGCCGGATCATTTCCCTTGGTAACTCAGCGGGTATAGGCGCGGCTATGCTGCTGCTGTCCACGGATTACCGCGCCGAAGCGGACAGGGCGGCTGAGATGATCGAGCATATTGAACTTGCAAACCGTCCGGAGTTCCAAAAACAATATATGGCTTCTATGAAATTTAAATGAATGATAATGAACAGAAAAGGAGAAGTATTATGGGAAAAGAATTGATTTTTAAAACCTTAAGGCATGAACACACAGATTCCATTCCTTGGGTACCGTTCAGCGGCGTTCATGCAGGAAAGGTCGCGGGCTACAACGCGGAAGAAGTATTGAAAGAGGAGGATAAACTGGTAGAGAGTGTTTTGGCAGTCAATAAACTGTATGCGCCAGACGGGCTTCCGATTATTTTCGATCTTCAGGTAGAGGCTGAGATTTTAGGCTGTGAGCTTCTCTGGTCCACGAGAAACCCACCGTCTGTAGCCGCTCATCCGCTGGAAGCAGAAAAAACAATTCCGTGTACCTGTAAGATACCGACGCCTGAATCCGGCAGGATTCCGATGATTCTTTCCGCAATGAAGAGAATCAAGGCAGAAATCGGCGATGAGACAGCTCTTTATGGCCTGATCTGCGGCCCCTTTACGCTTGCCTCTCATTTGCGTGGAACAAGTTTATTCAGGGATATGGGTAAAGATCCGGATTACGCGAGAGCGCTTATGGATTTCTGCGCGCAGGTGTCCATGGCAATGGCTGACATGTATATCGACGCCGGTATGGATGTGATCGCAGTGGTTGACCCTCTTATTTCCCAGGTATCTCCGCGCCATATTAAAGCTGTATTATTTGATAGCTTTAAGAGTGTATTTGATTACATCAGAGAAAAGAATGTATTTTCGTCCTTCTTTGTATGCGGAAATGCGACCAAACAGATTGAACTGATGTGCCAGACCGGTCCGGATTCCATTTCTATTGATGAGAACGTAGATTTGGCGTCGGCTAAGGAAGTTTCCGATAAATATAATGTAACCATCGGCGGCAATATCCCCCTGACCACGATTATGCTTCACGGAAGCCAGCAGGATAATATGAAGTGTGTGATTGACCTGATTGATTCCGTAGACCATCATAATCTGATCGTAAGCCCCGGATGCGATATGCCGTATCAGACACCGATCGAAAATACCGTTGCCTGTGCGCAGGCAGTGAAGAATCCAGAATCTACAAGAGAGCTGATCAAAAATTACGAAATCGTGATTGATGATTCAGATGTTGTTATTCCGGATTACGCGAACCTTGATAAAGTACTCATTGAGCTGTTTCTTCTCGATCCGGAACAGTGTGCGGCGTGTACCTATATGCAGGCATCTGTATTGGATAACTGGGATTATCTGAAGGATATGGCAGAGTATAGGATTTATAAATATTTTATCAAAGAGGATATTGCCAGAACCAGAAAAATGGGTCTGAAAAATCTTCCCACCATGTGTATCAACGGCGAACCAGTCTTTATCTCTATTATTCCAACCAGGGATGAGCTGGTAGAAGCGGTAAAAGCACGGGCAAAAAAATAAAAGTATAGAAAAAATAATTTAGAATATGCGCGGGCCTTACGGTGGCTGCAGTCTGGGCAAGGCAGCAGAGTATGCTGCCTTGCTAAAAAAGATTTGCTATTAGACTAAGTCTAAAAGAAAATATCAAATAATGAGAAAGGAATAATCAAAAATGGAAAGTAAAGAAAGAATCGAGACAGTGCTTCGGGCGTTAAAGGAATTCGGTGTTGAGTATGAATTGTATGAGCACAAAGCAGTATTTACTGTAGAGGAAATGAATGAGCTTGATTTGCCCCGCCCGGAAGCAGGCGCAAAAAATCTTTTCCTGAGGGATGATAAAAAGAGAAATTATTATTTACTGACAGTAAGAGAAGACCGCCCCATTAATTTAAAAGAAGTCCGCAAAAAAATGGGGGTACGGCCTCTTAGCTTTGCGTCAGAAGATGATTTGAATGCGAAATTAGGGCTTACCCGCGGATCGGTAACTCCTCTTGGAGTGATCAATAATACAGATCATGATGTGAAAGTATACATAGACGCAGATTTCCGGGGCGGAGAGATTTCCGTCCATCCCAATAGCAATGAAGGGACTATTTATCTGTCTGCGGACAAGCTGGCAGAGTTTATCAAAGCACAGGGAAATCCTGTGGAATTTTTCGAATATTAATACAGGATCCCTTTTGTGGGAAAGGAATAGGGAGGAGAAAAAATGGCGTATGGGATGAAAAAAGATTTTTATGGCGCAGTGCGCGCTCTGTGCATGGAAATAAGAGAAAAAAATGAAAGAATGCCGGTGACAGATACATTGATGAAGCTGATGGATATCGAGGATCTGCCCATGCATTCTCCTGTTCACCACGTTATCGTGCCGGCCGCGCTTCTGACCCAGGCTGCCATAGAAGAAGAAATTTCCGAAAAAGAATTTCAGAGCTGGCTAAGTAAAGCAGAGATGCGGGGAAAGAGCATACCAGGCGGTGTATGTGGAGAGTGTGGAGCCTGTGGAGCCGGAATCGGCATTGGCATCTTCTTATCTGTATTTTATGGCACGACACCGAAAAGTGAAGAGACCTGGAAATTTGCCAATCAGGCAACGAGCCATGCCTTAATGGATATTGCAGAATACGGCGGCCCACGATGCTGCAAACGGACTTCGTTTCTGGCGGTGACACGATCGCTGGATTTTATCAATGAGAAATGTGGATTGCATTTATCTGCTGAGGAAAATTTAAAATGTAAGTATCATCATAGAAATGAAGAGTGCCTGGGAGAAAAATGCCCATTTTATTCGAAGGGATGATATGGCAGCAGTGTGGGAGGAAGGAATATGAAAAAGAGATTTGCGTTATTATTATGTGTAATGATGATCGGCATGATGGGATTGTCTGCCTGCGGGCAAAAGGAACAGGCGTCGGAAAAGGTTTCTCTGAAAATCGCAATGGTCGGAAAGGATATTAAAACAGCATGTGTGATTATGGCGAAAGAGCTTGGCTATTATGAGGACGAGAATTTGGATGTTACCTTTGAGACTGTAAACTCTCTTCCGGATGGACTTACGGCGGTTAGTATGGGGAAATTGGATATCCTGCCATATGGCGTTATTCCAAGCTGCAGTTTTATTTCCCAGGGGACAGATGTGGTGGTCATTGGAGGCACTATTTCCGAAGGCAGCGAAGGAATCAGCGCCGCGGATGAAACCTATACGGAGCTTAGCCAGTTTGAGGGGAAAAAGATTGGCAGCTTCCGGATGGAAACCGGACATATGGTATTAAAAGGGCTATTAAGAGAAGCCGGCGTAAATGCAGAATTTATTTATCTGGACTCCCAGCAGTCTATTGTGGAAGCGGTGAAAAAAGGTGAGGTAGACCTTGGCATGGTAAACAGTGGGTATGGTTATGTCGCGGAACAGGGCGGCGCTTATGTGGCCTTTCAGGTAGGCGATTTCGTAAGTGATTTTCCGTGCTGCCGTCAGACTACTTCCAGAATGGCGGTAGAGGAAAAAAGAGACGGGCTTGTACGGTTTGAAAAAGCGGTCCTCCGCGCCTATGCCACTTACATAAATGACAAAGAGACAACCATCACCGCATTGGCAGAATATAGCGGCCAGGAGAAATCCTATGTAGAAGCGGTTATTTACGGAACGGAGGATTATGACAATGCGATGATCATTTCCATTGATCCCAATAAGAAAAAAGTTGCGGATTTTTATGAAGTAATGAAAGCAAATGGAGATATTGATGCGGAAACGGAGTATGATATCAATGACTATATTGACCCGTCTATTTATGAAGATGCTCTGAAAGCGTTGATAGAAGAAGGGGAAAATGTGGAAATCTACGAACAGCTTTTAGAAGAATCGAGGGAAAATAACGGATGATCCGACTGGAAGGCGTATCCTTTGCGTATCCTGAAAACGAGAAAAGCATATTAAACGAGGTTTGCCTTACCGTAGAGGATGGGGAAATCCTCTGTATCATAGGCCGGTCAGGCTGCGGGAAATCGACTCTCCTGCGCCTGGTGGCCGGGCTGGAGATCCCGCAAAGCGGCAGGATCGTGATGGATGGCCAGGCAGTGGCGGCGCCTTCCTGTGAGCGTTCCATTGTTTTCCAGCAATATTCTCTGTTTCCCTGGCTAAGTGTCAGGGGCAATATGGCCTTTGCCCTGAAAAGGACAGGAAAATTTGACAGACAGGAAATTGCAGAAAGAACTGAATTTTTTCTGGAAAAGGTGGGGCTGGAGGAGGATATGGATAAATATCCTTATCAGCTTTCCGGAGGAATGCGGCAGAGGACGGCAATTGCCAGGGCCCTGGCGGTGGATTCCCCATACTTGTTCCTGGACGAGCCCTTTGGCGCGCTGGATACAAAAATACGCAGGGAATTGCAGATTCTCCTGCTGAGTCTCTGGAAGGAGTCAAAGCGGAAAAAAACGATTTTATTTGTCACCCATGATCTGGAAGAAGCGCTGCTTTTGGGCAGCAGGATCATTTTGCTCAAGGACGGTACGGTAGCCAGGGAAAAGGTGATTTCCGGGGAGATCAACGATTGCTGCTGCCGTGAACTGGGGTTGGAAACATGTCTCGCGCTGAAGGAGGAGCTTGCCCAGTGGTATCAGTAAAAAAGAATCGTAATATTCCTCTGGTGACAGTCCATTTCCTGATGCTGCTTTTAATCGCCGTGATTTTTCTCCCCGGCCGAAAGCAGACAGAGGATCCGGTATATTTCCTGTGCGGAATCGTGATCATAGAAGGCATTTACCTGTTTCATACAAACAGGCACAAAAATAAATGCGGCGCTTATTCTGTGATCTTATCCATCCTCTGGAGCGGGATGCTGATCTGGGAGATCCTGGTAACAAAGCTGAATCTGATGCACCCGGTGCTGATGCCGGCTTTGGAAAATATATTTGCCGTATTTGCGCAGGATTGGAAAATCATGCTGGTGGGGGTATATTCTTCCCTTCAGGTATTGTTTTTGGGGATTTTAGCTGGTTTGGCCCTGGGAACTTTGCTGGGGCTTGTGTGCGGCTGGAATAAAAAGCTGCGGGAGGTCTCTTATCCCATCGCCAATGTGCTGGCGCCCATTCCATCCATCGTATTTGCGCCATATATCATCGCCGTCATGCCTACTTTCCGCAGCGCGTCTGTGGTGGTGATCCTGCTGGGGATCTTCTGGCCATGCTTTTTAAAAACCATAATTTCTGTGGAGGGAATAGACGGCAATATCATTGATCTGGCCAGGACGCTGGAGTTATCCAATACGGCCATGGTCTTTAAAGTGCTTTTGCCCTATTCCCTGCCGGGGATCCTTGCCGGGCTCAGGGTGACCATGACCACAGCGGTTATGATGCTTACATTTGCGGAAATGATGGGTGCGACAAGAGGAATGGGATATTACATAGTAAATTTCAATACCTATGGCAATTATACGAAGGTCATTGCGGGAATCATTGTGGTGGGAATGGTGGTGACACTGCTCAGCGCCCTTACCACAAGGCTGCAAAAATGTATAAAATGGAAAAAGTATTAATTAAGGAGGGCGTATGCAATACTTTGAAATGGATTGTCCATGTAAAGGGAAAAATCTGGATAAGCTGCTGCAGCCCAGTGTGCTGGAAATATTGTATCGCGGGCCCTTACATGGATTTGCCGTTGTGACAGCTCTCGGAGAAAGCGCCATGTGCGCGGGGGTTTTGCCGGATCCCACGGGAGTCTACCGGTATCTCAGGAAAATGGAGGAGGGAGATCTTCTTCAGACCTTCTGGGAAAAGGAGGCCAACGGCAAAAGGCCGATAAAAATGTACGAGATCACACCCAGGGGCAAAGCCTGCCTGATGAATTGGAAGATTGCCTTGTCAAACTATAAGCATAATATTGAAAAATTATTGGAAGAAATCGAAAAAACGGAGAAGAAAGAAACCGGGTGCGGCGCACGGCATGCCGGGAGGATTAATGAAAAAGGAGAAGGGGCTTATATGGAAGAGAACCGCAGAGAAACGAAAATCATACTGCTTACCGGATTTTTAGGATCAGGAAAGACCACATTGCTGAAACGTCTTCTGGAAAACTGCCGGAAAAAGATTGGCGTCATCGTAAATGAGTTCGGGAGCGTCAATATAGATGTAAAGCTGATTGAGACGGAGGGGATTGCCGTTGCCGAGCTGTTAAACGGATCGGTTTTTTGTGCCTGCATCAAAGATAAATTTGTGGACAGCCTGATTGAAATGTCCCGAAGAGATCTGGAATATTTGTTCATAGAAGCCTCCGGCCTTGCGGATCCTTCAAATATGATCAGTATTTTGGACGGTATCCGGCCTTATTCTGAAAATACGTATGCCCTGGCCGGAGAAATTTGCGTGGTAGATGGCCAGAGCTTTTTAGATCTTGCAGATGTCCTGCCTGCGCTGGACCGGCAGATCCGGCATGCGACGGCAGTGCTGATCAATAAGGCCGACCTGATTGATGAAGAGCGTTACCGGGAGACCTATGCGTATATACGGGAGCAAAATGGCCAGGCAAAGATCTGTAAAACCGTTCACTGTAATATTGATGTGGAAGAAATCATGGCAGGTGCGGACTTGTATATGGCGGAAAGTGAAGAGACGACCAATACCTATGAATCCCGGCCAACCACAGTGGTACTTCATGGAGAAGAATGTGTTGCAGGAGACGGCCTGGTACAGTTCCTGAAGGAGCTGGTGCCTTCCACGTATCGGATGAAAGGATTTGTTCATACAGATCAGGGAGTCCTCAGTGTAAGCGCCGTGGGGGAAAATATTGAGACAGAGACATGGGGCCGGGAGGAAAAAACAGAACTGGTTCTCATTTCTTCCGTGGGAATCAAGATTGTCAGTGAAGTGATCCGGGCATCCAAAAAATATTTAAGCGGTAAATTGTATATCTAGGTCGACAGAAGTGGGCAAATGGTGTAGTATGGAAGAAATAGCGGGGGATGGGGGACTACACCATGACGGGCAATGACATGAGGCTGGAACAGTCGCAGAAATTGGCCATGACACCGGAGCTGGTTCAGGCCATTAATCTTCTGCAGTTAAATACACAAGAGCTCTCAGCGTTTATTTGGGAGCAGATTTTAAGCAATCCTGTATTGGAAACCGAGGAAGGCCTTGGGGAAAAAGCAGAAGGAGGCAGTGACGGGACCTATGAAACAGAGGAAACTATTCAACATGGGGATCCTCAGGAAGAGCATGTAAGAGAGCCTTCCACGGAATGGGGAGTACAGGCGGATCGTCTTCGGGAATGGATGGAGGATGATATCAGTTACTCCCCAAAGGGGGCGGAAGAGGGAAAGGCATTCGGTTTTGAAAATATTTCTGTACATAGAGCTACACTGCAGGATAATATGCTGATGCAGCTGTATGCCGCCGCCATGTCGCCTAAGCAGCAGATAATAGCGGAATATCTGATCGAGCTGATGGATGATAATGGTTACTTTTCTTCGTCGGTAAAAGAAGTTGCCGGCCATTTTAAGACGGAGGAAGAAGCAGTAGAGGAAATCCTGAGAACTCTGCAGACCTTTGAACCGGCGGGGGTGGGGGCGAGGAATCTGGAAGAGTGCCTGAAGCTCCAGTTGATAAATTTTGGGGTGTATGACGAAAAATACGAAAGGCTGCTGCACGAATTTCTCCATTCCTTAGCGGATAATAAGATCTCCTGGATCGCAAAGCAGATGAATGTATCCCGAAAAGAGGCGGAGGAGATGTGCGGGCTGATCAAGACTCTGGAGCCGAAGCCAGGCAGGCAATTCGCCACATCAGAAAAAACCCAGTATATATTCCCGGATCTGCTGCTGGAAAAGATCAACGATGAATATGTGGTGATCCTTAATGACAGCAGTATCCCTACTTTGAGAGTGAACTCCTATTATCGCAGCCTTTTAGAGCATTCCAAGACAGACCAGGTCCTGGAAGAGTATCTGAAGGATAAAATGGGTTCTGCCCTTCGATTGATGAAAAACATTGATCAGCGAAACCGCACCATCGTTGCAGTGGCATCAGCCATTGTAAATTATCAAAAAGATTTTTTCGAAGGCTGCGGGGGTTTAAAACCCATGACCTTAAAAGAAATCGCAGATGAAATTTCCGTTCACGAATCTACGGTGAGCCGTTGTGTAAAAGGAAAATACATGGAGACGGAAAGAGGTATTTATGAATTGAAATTCTTCTTCTCCAGTGGTTACACAAATACCGTTGGCGAACAGGTATCTGCATTTAATATCAAAAAAAGAATAAAGGAAATTGTGAAACAGGAAAATCCGAAAAAACCTCTGGGGGATCAAAATATTGCACAATTGCTGGAGCAGGAGGGGATTTATATTTCTCGGAGAACCATTGCAAAATATAGAGACGAGCTGGGAATCTTATCTTCCTCCAAGAGAAGGAGATGAACGCTTCGCGGGCCCTGGACTTTGTCTATGTATGCCTCGGGAACTGTATCAGGTGATAATATCTGAGCATGTCCCGGGGCTTTTTATTTCAGGGGATGCATGGGTCAACGGTATAACGGCGTGATTTACACGTTCTTACGGACTTTGCAGCAAGCGCAGAGTCCTGGGCTGGACTGTAACATTTTATATGCAAAATATGGATTTGTCGGTTGAAAGGGGGTAGGTTTAATGGTATACTTACCGGGTATATCTATGCTTGTCTTTTTGAATAAAAAAACCTTGCAAATAAAGGAGAAAACAGACAAATGGAAGCATATAAAAAAGAGTTTATTGAGTTTATGGTAGACTGCGGCGTGTTGAAATTCGGCGACTTCGTGACGAAAAGCGGCCGAAAGACGCCCTTTTTTGTCAATACCGGATTTTATCGGACAGGCGCCCAGTTAAGGCGGCTGGGTCAGTATTACGCAAGAGCGATCCACGGTAAATTTGGGGTGGATTTTGACGTGCTGTTTGGGCCGGCCTACAAGGGGATCCCTCTTACGGTGGCTGCCACGATGGCTATCAGTGAGATGTACGGCGCGGATATCCGCTACTGTTCCAATCGCAAGGAGGTCAAGGATCACGGCGATAAGGGGATTCTCCTTGGCAGCCCAATCCAGGACGGGGACAGGATCGTCATTATTGAGGATGTGACTACGGCGGGCACGTCGATCCAGGAGACGCTGCCGATCTTAAAGGCTCAGGGTGAAGTGAAGCCTCTGGGATTGTGCGTGTCTGTGGACCGCATGGAGCGGGGGCAGGGCACAAGGAGCGCGTTACAGGAGATCGAGGAGAGCTATGGCCTCAGGACCACAGCCATCGTAACCATGGCTGAGGTGGTGGAACATTTGTATAACAGGGAATACAAAGGAAAAATTGTCATCGATGATACATTAAAAACGGCGATTGATGCATACTATGCCCAGTATGGCGCAGAAGACGGGAGGTAAGCTCATGAATGAAAAAATCTACAAGACTCTTTCTCATTCCGGCGCATTAAATCTGACCCTTGGGATTGTCATTCTGGCGACGGGTATAGCCGCGGGAGTCCTGCTGCTGATTAACGGGGCCGGGCTGCTGGGGAAAAAGGCGAAAATGATGATCTGATTGGCTGCAGAGCCGGCATGTATCCGGTTGAAAGGCTGTTATTTCCGGTATGGAGCCGGAAATAGCAGTCATATTTCGTCTGTCGTGAGCATATATTGGCAGCAGATGGGATCTTTAAAATACCTTAATATGCAGAAAGGCCGCCGCGCCGAAGGAGTATTTTGTATTATGGCGGAATTTCTGCAGGTCTTAGTATGCAGAAATTCCGCGCGGCAAAGTCATAGTTTGTGCTGCGGCAGATTTTTGCATAGCGCATGTTTGCGTGTGGAGGGCGGAGTGAGTATCAGAACGGCAAAACGGATTCAGCTGATCAGCCGGATTTTTTTTATGCTGTATATGCTGGTTCTTATGTATTTTCTGTTGTTTTCGGATTGGTATGGGCGTGCGAATGTTTCGGAGGAATATCGTTATAATCTGGTGCTTTTTAAGGAAATACGCAGATACTGGGTGTACCGTCACAGGCTGGGGGCCATGGCGGTATTCACAAATCTGGCGGGCAATGTGATCTGTTTCATGCCCTATGGATTTGTGCTGCCGGATCTGCACAAGATTTTCCGAAATGGGTTTCTGGTGGTTTTTTCCGGGTTCGTGGTGACGCTGGGGGTGGAAACGCTACAGCTTGTGCTGCGCGTGGGCAGCTTCGATGTGGATGATATCCTGTTGAATACATTGGGGACGGTCCTCGGCTATCTGCTGGGGGTGTTGTATCGATGGCTGAGGAGTAGACGATATGCGAAGAAAAAGGTTTAAATATGCATTTGCCGGGAAGAAGGAGTCGGAGGGCGGCCTGGCTTCCCTCACTTATGCCGGGCTTTCTCTGGGGATTTTTCTGGTATCTGTGGTGGCGGCGTTTGTCACAAAAGGTAACAGCGGCATCCTTTTTGGAGCCCTGGGGCTGGCAGCCATGCTTTTTGCGCTCTGTGGCTTTGTCACAGGGCTGGTCAGCTTTTCAGAGAGGGACAGGAAGCACAGGGGGAGCATGATTGGTTCACTGATTAACGGAATTCTGGCCGTGACCTGGCTGAGTCTTTATCTTATAGGAATATGATACGGGAGGCTGGATTGGCAGCGCATTGAAAGGGATTATCGTGGACGAAAGATTAAAAAAGCAGTTGGAATTTTTGCTGGAGATTGATAAAGAAAAACAGATTTTCCGCCAGACCCATATCCTGGGATATGGGCGGAGGGAGAATGACGCAGAACATGCCTGGCATATGGCGATTATGGCCTTTGTGCTGGCGGAGCACGCTGATAATCCGGTGGATGTGCTGCGGGTGGTGCAGATGGTGCTGATCCATGATCTGGTAGAGATATATGCCGGGGATACATATGCCTACGATGAGGCAGGTAAAGCGACCCAGCGGGAGCGGGAGCTTGCGGCGGCGGATCGGATCTTCGGTATGCTGCCGGAGGATCAGGGAAAGCAGATGCGCGGCGTATGGGAAGAATTCGAGGCATATGAGACGCGAGAAGCCCGTTTTGCCCATTTGTTGGACAACTACCAGCCCCTGTCATTAAATGACGCTAATGGTGGGAAGGATTGGTTGAGCCATGGAGTGACGCGTTCGCAGATTATGAAGAGGAACGAGCGTACGCTGGACGTGTCGGAAGCGATGGGCCGGGTGATCCGGCAGGTGATTGACAAAAATGTGGAAAAGGGAACAATTCGGGATGAATGAGATAGTAAGAGAACGCTGGGACCTGGTGTTCCAGAGGATTCGGGAGATACCCGGAGAGAAGGCGGCGCCGGAGCTTTACAGGGAATATTTTGACAGTACCGCCTGTTTTTTGTATCAAGTGGGGCAGATTGCCCTGGAGGAAGAGCCGGGGGCCGGCCTTTCCATGGAACTATTGCAAAAACGGTGTGATTCCCTGTATGGGGATATCCGGCCGGGACGGTACGATCATTCCTATGGGAATCCGGCCTGGGCGGCGTCCTGTTTTGGCCGGGAAATGGGGCAGATGCTGTGCTTTCTTTACGCACAGCTTCGCGGGGCCATACCGCTGGCCTATGAAAAGCGCTGGGAAGAACTTACGGCTCTGTTTGAATTGTTTGTGGAAATCTATACGGATTTTACCGGCGAGGAGCTGCCGGAGCCGGAAAGCGTACGGCAGATTCTCTACTGGTACTGTTATGATTACTGTGGCGAGATGGTGGAGCGGCGTATACGTGAGCAGGTCGATCCTTCCCTCACTTTTGCCACGGATATTGTCATGGAGGCCGATCTGGCGGATCTCACTTACCTGTACCGCTATGGCGAATATATTACGGAAAATGAGATCCGTACGGCAGAGTTTCTAAATACTATGCCCGACGGTGAGATCGAGGCCATGGCCCGTACTTACACAGAGGGGTACAGAGAAGGTTTTGTCCATGCCGGGATTGACCTGTCTAAAAAGAGGACGGTCAACATCCGTTACACGATCGGCTTTGAGCGGGTGATCCGGGCGGCGGTTCGGCAGTTTGCCGCCATGGGGCTTGAACCGACGATCTTCCGAAGCGCCGTTCACACGGTCAACAAAAGTCCCAGTGGCCGCGTCGGATATGGAGGAACCCCGGCGAATCCCCAATATGATTACGATCATCGGATGGATGACGCGCTTTTTCTCGATGAGGAATTTGTGGGCAGGAAACTGCGGGCCACGAAGGAGGCCTATGAGCAGGTGAAGGAGCTTGCCCGGGGCCATGCGGGGCCTGCCTGCCAGGAGACTTTCGGGGAGAAGGTTTTTGCGCCGGAACCCAAGAAGGACTGCCTGCAGTACACGGCGGCCCAGCAGAAGCTGTCGGCCCGCTGCCGCAATGAGCTGGGGCAGATTACGAACCGGTATATCCCGGGAGATGAGCGCAGTTTTACGATCATTGCATATCCGACGCCGGAGATCGGTTCCCAATATGAGGAAATATTTGCGGAGACCGTGAGGGTGAATAACCTGGATTCCCGTCTGTATCAGCGGATCCAGCAGCGAATGATTGACTGTCTGGATCAGGGCGCGGCCGTGCGGGTGAAGGGAGCCGGCGGCAACCGGACGGATTTTCGGATTTCGCTTCATCCCCTTCAGAATCCCGCGAGGGAGACGATTTTTGAGAATTGTGTGGCCGATGTGAATATCCCGGTGGGAGAGGTCTTCACCAGCCCGGTATTGTCCGGCACGAACGGTACCCTCCATGTGAAGCGGGTATATCTGAACGGCCTGCCCTATGAGAACCTGGAGCTGTCCTTTGCAGATGGACGGATTGTTTCCTATACTTGTACGAATTTTGGCGCGGAGGAGGAGAACAGGGCCTATATCAAAGAAAATGTACTTTTTAATCACGAGAGTTTGCCTCTGGGTGAGTTTGCGATAGGCACCAATACCACGGCTTATCGTATGGGGCGCATCTATCATATCGAGGGCCTGCTGCCCATACTGATCGCTGAGAAAACCGGCCCCCATTTCGCGGTAGGGGATACCTGCTATAGCTGGGCGGAGGATGTGCCGGTGTTTAATCCTGACGGCAAAGAGATCATTGCCCGGGATAATGAGGTGTCGGCTCTGCGGAAAGAGGATCCGTCAAAGGCCTATCTGAACTGCCATACGGATATCACAATTCCCTATGATGAGCTGGGGCTTCTGTCTGTCATTTTGCCCGACGGCAGCGAGACGGCGATTATCCGGGACGGGCGGTTTGTTTTGCCGGGGACGGAGGAGTTAAATATTCCGTTGGATGAGAAATAATTCTTGTGGCAGGGCCGGGGATTGTGCAAGGGTTTTGTTTTCTGAATGCTATGATTAAGCATACCCTGGTATTGACATTAACTTTCCATATCGTTACAATACCCATAGCAACTCTATGGGTATTTTTTATTTTGATAGATCTACGAAAGGACGGGAACGAAATGGCAAAAGTAGGAATTGTAATGGGCAGCGACTCTGACATGCCGGTGATGGCGAAAGCCGCCGATATGCTGGAGAAACTGGGAGTGGATTATGAGATGACGATCATTTCCGCCCACAGGGAGCCGGATATTTTTTACGAGTACGCAAAGGGCGCGGAGGCGAAGGGGATCAAGGTGATTATTGCCGGCGCCGGTATGGCGGCTCATCTGCCGGGTATGTGCGCGGCTATTTTCCCGATGCCGGTTATCGGTATCCCGATGCACACCACCTCCCTGGGAGGGCGGGATTCCCTGTACTCCATCGTGCAGATGCCTACAGGCATCCCGGTGGCCACCGTGGCCATCAACGGCGGGGCCAACGCGGGTATCCTGGCGGCGAAAATCCTGGCCACATCGGATCCGGAGCTTTTGCAGAGGCTGAAAGAGTATTCGGAGGAGATGAAGGAGCAGGTGGTGGAAAAGGACGCGAAGTTAAAGAAAGTCGGATATAAAAATTATATGTAACTTAAATCACAATCTTACGGTCTCAGCAGCAAGTGCTTCGGCCTGTATGGAACAATTGTATTTATGATGAACGAATGGGAGGCCCATATGGATTACAGAAATGCAGGTGTGGATATTGAAGCCGGGTATAAATCGGTGGAACTGATGAAAGAGCATATCAAAAAAACCATGCGGCCGGAGGTACTTACAGGTATCGGAGGATTTTCCGGCGCGTTTTCCATGGAAAAATTTAAGGCCATGGAGAAACCCACACTGGTGTCCGGCACGGACGGTGTGGGGACAAAGCTGAAGCTGGCGTTTTTGATGGACAGGCATGACACGGTGGGTATTGACTGTGTGGCCATGTGTGTCAACGACATTGCCTGCGCGGGCGGGGAACCGCTGTTTTTCCTGGATTATATTGCCTGCGGCAAAAATTATCCCGAAAAAATCGCGGCCATCGTCAGCGGAGTGGCGGAGGGCTGCGCCCAGGCCGGCGCGGCGCTGATCGGCGGCGAGACGGCGGAGATGCCCGGCTTCTACCCCGAAGACGAGTATGACCTGGCCGGATTTGCGGTGGGGATCGTGGATGAGAAAGAGTTGATCACCGGCGGGGATCTGGCTCCCGGCGATGTGCTGGTGGGTATGGCTTCCTCCGGTGTGCACAGCAACGGGTTTTCCCTGGTGCGCAGGGTATTCGATATGACGAAAGAATCCCTGGAAACGTATTATGACGAGTTGGGAGGCACGTTGGGAGAAACCCTTCTGGCGCCCACAAAAATATATGTGAAAGCCCTGCGAAGTGTGAAAGAAGCAGGCGTGCGTATTCATGCCTGCAGCCATATCACCGGCGGCGGGTTCTATGAGAACGTGCCCCGTATGTTAAAAGAGGGTGTAAAGGCCGTTATTGAAAAGAACAGCTATCCGGTTCCTCCGATTTTCCCGCTGATGGCAGCCAAAGGGCAGATCGAAGAAAAAATGATGTACAATACCTACAATATGGGCATCGGTATGGTGATGGCCGTTAAGCCCGGAGATGTGGATAAAACCATGGAAGCCGTCCGGGCGGCCGGCGAGACGCCCTATGTGATCGGCCGCATCGAGGCCGGAGAAAAGGGAGTGGAGTTATGTTAAAGACCGTGGTTCTGGTTTCCGGCGGCGGCACGAACCTGCAGGCGATCTTTGACGCCATGGACGCAGGGAAGATCGCGGATACCCGGGTGGAGGCCGTGGTCAGCAACAATCCCGGCGCCTATGCCCTGGAGCGGGCGGCGAAGAGGGGGGTTCCCACAGAGGTGGTGAGCCGGAAGTCCGTTCCCGGCCGGGCAGCCTATGACCGGGCGCTTCTGGCGGCCGTACAGCGTTACAGCCCGGATTTAGTGGTGCTGGCGGGGTGCCTGGTGGTGATCCCGGAGATTATGGTGGAGGCGTTCCCCAACAGGATTATCAATATCCATCCGGCTCTGATCCCCTCTTTCTGCGGTACAGGTTATTATGGCCTGAAAGTACACGAGGGCGTGCTGGCCAGGGGCGTGAAGGTGACGGGGGCCACCGTACATTTTGTGGATAAAGGGACGGATACCGGGCCCATTATCCTGCAGAAGGCCGTGGCGGTACAGGAGGGGGATACCCCGGAAATCCTGCAGCGCAGGGTCATGGAGCAGGCGGAGTGGGAGATTATGCCCAGGGCTATTGATCTGATTGCCAGGGGGATGGTTACGGTAGAGAATGGGCTGGCCCATATCAGGGAGGAAAATACAGTATGAAAATATTAATCGTAGGAAGCGGCGGCAGGGAGCATGCCATCGCCTGGAAGCTTTCCCAGAGCCCGAAGGCGGATAAGATTTACTGTGCGCCGGGAAACGCGGGGATCGCGGAGTATGCGGAGTGCGTGGACATCGGGGCTATGGAGTTTGACAGGCTGGTGGCCTTTGCGAAAGAAAAAGGGATTGACCTGACTGTGATCGGCATGGACGATCCGCTGGTGGGCGGCGTGGTGGATGCTTTTGAGGCGGCCGGGCTCCGGGTATTCGGGCCCAGGAAAAACGCGGCGGTGCTGGAGGGCTCCAAGGCATTTTCCAAGGATCTGATGAAGAAATATCATATTCCTACGGCGGCCTATGAGACCTTTGACGATTCACAGAAGGCCCTGGCGTATCTGGAGACGGCCAAAATGCCTGTGGTTCTGAAAGCAGACGGGCTGGCTCTGGGGAAGGGCGTGCTGATCTGCAATACCCTGGAGGAAGCCAGGGAGGGCGTGAAGACCATCATGGAAGAGAAAAAGTTCGGCGCGGCCGGAAGCCGGATGGTGGTGGAAGAGTTCATGACTGGCCGGGAGGTATCCGTCCTTTCTTATGTGGATGGGAAGACCATCAAACCCATGACCTCCGCCCAGGATCACAAACGGGCCGGGGACGGGGATACAGGCCTGAATACCGGCGGCATGGGCACGTTTTCTCCCAGCCCCTTCTATACGGAGGAGGCGGATGCGTTCTGCAAAAAATATATTTTCCAGCCCACCGTGGACGCCATGGCCGCCGAGGGAAGGCCCTTTAAGGGGATCATTTTCTTCGGCCTGATGCTGACGGAGGACGGCCCGAAGGTATTAGAATATAATGCCCGTTTCGGCGACCCCGAAGCCCAGGTGGTGCTGCCCCGGATGAAAAACGATATCGTGGACGTTTTTGAGGCGTGTATCGACGGGACGCTGGATCAGATCGACCTGCAGTTTGAGGACAATGCTTGCGTCTGCGTGGTGCTGGCCTCCGAAGGTTATCCCGTTTCCTATAAGAAGGGCTTCCCCATTAAAGGGCTGGATACCGTCAAAGAGCATGAGGGATATTACTGTTTCCATGCTGGCAGCGCTTTTAAAGACGGCCGGATCGTTACAAACGGCGGCCGCGTGCTGGGGCTATCTGCTTTGGGCAGCGATCTGGTGGAAGCCCGCGCCAATGCTTATAAAGCGGTGGAATGGGTGGATTTTGAAAATAAATATTACCGCCATGATATCGGAAAAGCCATTGACGAGGCGTAAAGGCTAATAACGGTTGCTGATATTTTGCGGAGAATACAGGGTAAGCGACCGGAGAAAGGGAGATGCTATTATGGGAAAAACTGTTTATAAGACTGATTATTTCAAATGTACATTATCTACAACCAGGAAGTTTAACGAGCAGCTCCAGCAGGCTCTGGATAAAAACGCCGTGGACGGCTGGAAGCTGCACTCCTGGCGGATATTTCCCGCAGGCGAGGCCTGTGTGCTTGTTTTTTTCAGGGAAGAAGAATGACGGGGAGACCTGATGTTTCCGCGGGGACAGAAAGCTGGATTGTCCCTCATCATGTTCTTACAGAATGCACAGCCCATGCGCATTCCCGATCTGTGAAAAGTAATCGGATATAGATTACGTTAATAAAATAACGAAGGAATCGGCTTGACTACGAACCTTTTTATGGTAAAATATAGCTATCTTATTATGTAAGACGAGATTTTGCGCCCTTTTTTGCAAAATCGGACAATACTTTACAGGAGGAATTTTTAATGGCTAGAAAGTGGGTATACTTATTTAGCGAAGGAAATGCCAACATGCGTGAGCTCCTTGGTGGAAAAGGTGCGAACCTGGCAGAGATGACGACTCTGGGACTTCCGGTGCCTCAGGGCTTCACGATCACAACGGAAGCCTGCACACAGTACTATGAGGACGGCAGAGAGATCAATGATGAAATTCAGGGACAGATCAACGAGTATATCGTAAAGATGGAAGAGATTACCGGTAAGAAATTTGGCGACAGCGAGAATCCGCTTCTCGTATCGGTTCGTTCCGGTGCGAGGGCTTCCATGCCGGGTATGATGGATACTATCCTGAACCTCGGTTTAAATGAAACCGTTGTGAATGTAATCGCGGAGAAATCACAGAATCCACGTTGGGCGTGGGACTGCTACAGAAGATTCATCCAGATGTATTCGGACGTAGTCATGGAGGTCGGCAAGAAATATTTTGAAGAGCTGATCGACCAGATGAAAGAGAAAAAGGGTGTAACACAGGACGTTGAGCTGGATGCCGATGATCTGAAAGAGCTGGCTTCCCAGTTCAAAGCAGAGTACAAGAGCAAGATCGGTGAGGACTTCCCGGATGATCCCAAGGAGCAGCTGATGGGCGCTGTGAAGGCCGTGTTCCGTTCCTGGGACAACCCCCGTGCCAATGTATACCGCCGCGACAACGATATTCCCTATTCCTGGGGTACAGCCGTAAACGTACAGTCCATGGCCTTTGGTAACATGGGCGATGACTGTGGTACGGGCGTTGCCTTTACCCGTGACCCGGCTACCGGCGAGAAGAAACTGATGGGTGAGTTCCTGACCAATGCTCAGGGTGAGGACGTGGTTGCCGGTGTGCGTACGCCGATGCCCATCGCTCAGATGGCGGAGAAATTCCCGGAGGCATTCTCACAGTTCAAGAAAGTCTGCGAGACTCTGGAGAACCATTACAGAGATATGCAGGATATGGAGTTTACGGTTGAGAATCAGAAGCTCTACATGCTGCAGACTCGTAACGGCAAGAGGACGGCTCAGGCTGCCTTAAAGATCGCCTGCGACCTGGTGGACGAGGGCATGCGTACAGAGGAAGAGGCTGTGGCCATGATCGACCCGCGTAACCTGGACACCCTGCTTCATCCGCAGTTTGACGCAAAAGCGCTGAAAGCCGCCACACCGATGGGCAAGGGCCTTGGCGCTTCCCCGGGAGCTGCCTGCGGTAAAGTCGTGTTCACTGCTGACGATGCTGTAGAATGGGCTGCCAGAGGAGAGAAGGTCGTGCTGGTACGTCTGGAGACGTCTCCGGAGGATATTACCGGTATGAAATCCGCCCAGGGTATCCTGACTGTCCGCGGCGGTATGACCTCCCATGCGGCTGTGGTTGCCCGCGGTATGGGTACCTGCTGCGTATCCGGCTGCGGCGATATCGCCATGGATGAGGCTAATAAGAAATTCACGCTGTCCGGCAAAGAATTCCATGAGGGAGACTGCATCTCTATCGACGGAACCACCGGTAATATCTACGAGGGCCTGATCCCGACCGTAGATGCTACGATCGCTGGTGAGTTCGGCAGAATCATGGGTTGGGCAGACAAATACAGGACGCTGAAAGTCCGCACCAATGCGGATACACCGTCCGACGCTAAGAAAGCCCGTGAGCTGGGCGCGGAAGGTATCGGCCTCTGCCGTACCGAGCATATGTTCTTCGACGAGGAGAGGATTGCGGCATTCCGCGAGATGATCTGCTCCGACACCGTTGAGGAGAGAGAAGCAGCCATGGACAAGATCCTGCCCTATCAGCAGGGAGACTTCGAGAAGCTGTACGAAGCTCTGGAGGGCTGCCCGGTTACGATCCGTTTCCTGGATCCGCCTCTGCATGAGTTTGTTCCGACAGAGGAAGAGGATATTAAGAAGCTGGCCGAGGCCCAGGGTAAGACTGTTGAGGACATCAAGACCATCATTGACGGTCTGCATGAGTTCAATCCGATGATGGGCCATCGCGGATGCCGTCTGGCTGTCACCTATCCGGAGATCGCCAAGATGCAGACAAAGGCCGTGATCCGCGCCGCTATCAATGTGAAGAAAGCTCATCCTGACTGGGCTCTTAAGCCGGAAATCATGATCCCGCTTGTGGGCGATATCAAAGAGCTGAAATATGTGAAGAAATTTGTCGTTGAGACAGCGGACGCAGAGATTGCGGCTGCCGGATCTGATCTTGAGTATGAAGTGGGTACGATGATCGAGATCCCGAGGGCCTGCCTGACAGCGGACGAGATCGCCAAAGAGGCTGACTTCTTCTGCTTCGGAACCAATGACCTGACCCAGATGACCTTCGGATTCTCCCGTGACGATGCCGGCAAGTTCCTGGATGCTTACTATGACGCCAAGATCTTCGAGAACGATCCCTTTGCGAAACTGGATCAGACAGGCGTTGGCAAGCTGATGGATATGGCCATCAAGCTGGGCAAGCCGGTAAACAACAGCCTGCACATCGGTATCTGCGGCGAGCACGGCGGAGATCCGTCTTCCGTAGAGTTCTGCCACAAGATCGGTCTGGACTATGTGTCCTGTTCACCGTTCCGCGTGCCGATCGCAAGACTGGCTGCGGCACAGGCGGCTATATCACAAAGATAGGCGAAAACCATTCTGGACTTTTACCATA
>CAJUQO010000013.1 GCA_910588295.1 uncultured Lachnospiraceae bacterium
TCCATGAAAAGCGGACCGTCCCGCAGGATAAGTCCGACTGGATCATCTATGAGGGAGCGCATGACGCCATCATCAGCAAGGCGGACTTTGACAAGGTGCAGGAGATCATCCGGCAGAGAAACACTCCGTCCAGAGGGACCCCGAACAGTTATCCCTTGAAAGGGCTTCTCAAATGTGCCAACTGTCATCGGACACTGAGCCGCGTTCACAGTTCAGCCGGGTATTACTACCGATGCACCAAGAGCAGGGCGGACGAAGCCAGCGGCTGCCCAAAGGGGAAGCTGTTCTCCGAGAAAGAGATCGAGGGCATCGTGTTCCGGGCAGTCATGCAGATGCTGGCGATATGCCAGGAACGGAAAAAGCAGAAGTCCTCCCTGATGCTGACCCGTAAGGAGCGCATCGCCGCCTGCGTTGCGGAGCTTCAAAAACTGGAACAGCAGCAGGAACGGTACAGGCAGGAGAAGTTCAGGGCTTACGAGGATTACAGCGGCGGTACGCTGACAAAGGATGCCTACCTGAGACAGCGGGCGGATATTGACAGCAAACTCGCCTCCGCCAAAGCCGAGCAGGACAAACAGGAACAGCTTTTATCTGAACTGGAGCATCTGGCCTTTCAGGATAAGGCGCAGGAGGATGATGTGTTCTCCTCCTTTGCCGGGGCAACGGAACTGACGGCGGAACTGGCGGGGACGTTCATCAAGGAGGTGCTGGTGTCCTCTCCCACGGAGATCGAGATCGTCTGGAAGTTCCGGGATGTGTTCGATATGCAGGGTACTGGCAACTGATAAAGGTTTCTACTTCACGATAAAGCGGATGCCGGGGGCGGTCTGGAAAAGACCTGTTGGCCGCCTCTGGCATCCGTAAAAAATTTCGTTCTTTATCAACACAAGGAGACTTATCCAGATTCGGAAGAGAATATATAGAAGCCGGGCGATGGATCGAAAAGACCTACCCGGCTTTACATGTGCGTTTCATTTCGGTTACAGACCAGTTTGACAGCAAAACAGCCGATTTCTCAGAGAAGTCATTTGTTGTTCCAATCAAGAATTTTGTAAATGAAAGCTATTGCCGGGACATTTCCGATAAGGTGAGAAGCCACCAGAAAATCAAGCGTGAAAAAGGTGAATTTATTGGAGCCTTTGCACCATATGGATACTGTAAAGATCCGGAAAATAAGAACTGCCTTGTGATAGATGTTTATGCAGCAGATATTGTGAAAAAAATATTTGTCTGGAAGATTGAAGGATTCAGTCTTGGTGCGATTGCAGAAAAGTTGAATGTACGTCATGTGCAGTCTCCAAAAGAATATAAGATAGCAAATGGCGAAAATTATAATGCAGGTTTTCATGGAACGGATACGCCGAAATGGTCGGCCGTGCAGATTAAAAGGATTCTGACTAATGAAGTTTATATTGGCAATATGGTTCAGGGCAAGCAGGAACGCATCAGTTATAAGGTAAAGCAACGCCTGGATAAACCGGAATCAGAGTGGGTAAAGGTTGAAAATACACATCCGGCAATCATTAAACAGAATGATTTTGATGTGGTGCAGAAGCTGCTTCAATATGACGGCAGAGCTTCAAAAACATCAGATAGTTCCAGCTTCTTTGGAGGTTTTCTGTTTTGCGGAGACTGTGGGGTACCGATGATACGAAGAGTGAATCGGTATAAGGGGAACGAAAAGGCATTTTATATCTGTCAGACAAAAAATAAAGGCGGAGATTGCACCCGGCACAGCATTCCAGAGGAAGTACTGAAAAGGATTGTACTGAAAGAAATTCAGACTTATACAGCACTTTTTGTGGATTATGAAATAATTATGGAAGAACTTCATCAAATGGAAGTCAGCTATGATCAGGTCATTAGCTATGATACGCAAATAGCAAAACTACAGGAAGAATACAGCAGATGCTATAGCTTGAAAATTTCTTTGAATGATGACTTGAAATCTGGAATGATTACAAAAGAGGAGTTTGATGATTTTCGGGAAACTTACGGGAAGAAGTGTGAAGAACTGGAGCAGATGATTGAACACCAGAAAAAGTTAGTAAAGCAGATGTTTGAAGGAGGAGTTTCAGCCACAATTCAATTAGAGGACTGGAAGAAATCTCAGGAGATCAAAGAACTGGATCGCACATTGCTGGCACTCACTGTAGACAAAATCTACATTTATGAAAATAAACAGATTAAGATTCGGATCCGTTATCAGGACGTGATTGAGAAAATGAAAGTTATAAAACGATTCTATGCAGCATACGAGCCAGAGTGCAGGAAAGAGGTGGGATAAATGGCAAGAACGGCGAAAAGATATGAGAAACGGACAGAGAAGAAAAGCTATCAGATTCCAGTGTACAGGGCTGCAATATATGCCAGATTATCCGTAGACACTGATGAAAGAAAATCGGAATCCATTGAAACGCAGATAGTATTAATAAAAGAGTTCATCCAGAAACATAATGCGGAAGAACACAAAGAGTATGAGCTTGTAATCTATGATATTTATTCAGATCTTGGAAAAACCGGAACAAATTTTGAACGAGCCGGATTTGAGCGAATGATGAATGATGTTAGAGAGGGCAAGATTAATTGTATTCTGGTCAAAGATTTTTCCAGATTTGGGAGAAATTATATTGAAACAGGAAATTATCTGGAAAAGATACTTCCTTTTATGAAAGTCCGGTTTATTTCTGTATGTGACCATTACGATTCCTTTGCACCAGATGCGAAAAATCAGGAGTTGTCCATGAATATCAAGAATCTGGTCAATGACGCATATGCCAAGGATATTTCTGAAAAAGAACGGGCGGCAAAGCGTATTGCACAGAAAAATGGTGAGTATGTAGGATCTACAGCTCCGTATGGGTATCGCTGCAAAAAAATAGGTGGAATTTACAAGTTAATTGTGGAACCGGAAGCTGCAAAGATAGTCTGCCGGATTTTTGAAGAATACGCTACTGGTGAGAGTATTCAGCATATTATTGATGGTTTGTTTGAAGATGGTGTGCATCGTATTTCTGATTATAACCAGTATCATCATGTGTACTGCCAAGAGGGAGAAAAGCTGCATCAGTGGGGAAATTCCTCTATTCGTGCAGTGCTGAGTCGGAATAATTATTATGGTGATCTGGTTCAGAGGAAATATGAATCCAGATTCCAGAGAGGCAAAAAATGGTGTGACATTTTAGATGAAAGTCAGTGGATTATTACGCCAAATGCTCACGAACCGATGATCAGTCGGGAACTGTTTGAAAAGGCACAGATTCGATTAAAAGCGGCACAGGAAGCGAGGCGTACAGTAGGATGGGAGGAAGATGAAAGAGCCTTTTACAATGTATTCTATTGCGGCGATTGTAAGCGGAAAATGTGTACAGGCAGATCAAAGGGCTGTGTGCATTACTACTGTAATGCTGCTCAGTATCGGGATGAAAGAAAATGCAGGTATAAATCTATTTCAGAGGATAAACTTCAGAAAATTGTCCGTTCAGAACTGACAAGACAATTTCAGCTATCAGGATTACGGAAAAAGGATATGTCAGCTATGAGTAATGCAGTATTTTCAGCGAAAATCGAAGAAATTCAAAATGAAAAGAGAATGCTGGACCTAGACGGTGAAAGGCGCTCAGAAAAACTTGCTCAGGCATTTATGCAGTATAAAGATGGAAAACTTTCCAGAGAAACATATATGGAAATGAGAGATGACCGGAATAATTGGAAGGAATTCTGCGAGAAACGAAAAAAGACTCAGGAGCAGAATTTACGAAGATTGCAAAAACAGCAGAAAGAAGAATCCAGGTTTTTGAGAAGTCTGCTGGAGTTGGAAGGTACGACCAGAATCAATGCGGAACTTGCAGAAGGATTGATTGAAAGCATGTATCTGTATGGTGATGGCAGACTGGAGATCAATTTTCGGTTTAAGGGGGCGATAGAACATGAGTGATCAGAAATTGATTATAGGGTATTACCGTCTTTCTATGGAAGATGCTTCTGAAGGAGAAAGCAACAGTATCATCAATCAAAGAAAGCTGGTGAAGGACTATATTTCAAATATTCCGGAGCTTGCGGCTATGTCGTTTCAGGAGTTTTATGATGACGGATATTCCGGCTCCAGTATGGAGCGTCCGGCAATCAAGCAGGTGTTGGAACTTGCCAGAGAGAATAAGGTACAGTGCATTGTGGTAAAAGACTTCTCTCGTTTTGCCAGAAATTATATCGAAATGGGAACTTATCTGGAGCAGATTTTTCCATTTCTGGGTGTCCGCTTCATATCCATTTCAGACCATTATGATTCTAAGGACTACCGGGGAAAGAGTTCCGATATAGAAGTACAGTTTAAAGGTTTGATTGCAGATTTTTATGTAAAAGATCAGTCAGTCAAAGTGAAAGCTGCGGTCAGTACCAAGAGAGAAAAGAGGGAGTATTGCTGCGGTTCTGCACCATATGGTTATCGGATAAATCCTGAGAATAAGAAAGAATTGCTGATTGTAGAAGACGAAGCAGAAGTTATTCACAGAATATTTGAGCTGACCAATCAGCGATATTCTAAGATGGATATTTGCCGATTATTCAATGAAGAAGGAGTACTCACGCCATTGCAGTCTATGAGCAGACGGCAGAAGTCAGATAGTAAGAAAGCATCATCAAAGGGATTGCAGTGGACGAATGACATGATACGGAAGATTTTGAATGACAGGAATTATATCGGCTGTATGGTCTATGGAAAGACGATGATTCCAGATCCTGGCACAGGAAAAAAAGTACCTGTGCCGAGAAATCAATGGAAAGTGTTGGAGAAGCACCATGAGCCGATTGTGTCGAAAGAAACTTTTGAAAAGGTACAATCCTTGCAGATCAGGCATACCAGAAAAAGTAAGTTTGACAGGGAAACTACTTTATTAAGTGGTTATGTGAAATGTGGAACGTGCCGAAGAAATCTGACGACAAGCAATAAGTTGCATGGTCATATCCTGTATAGCTGTGCTTACAGTCAGGGAAAAGAAGATACAGGCTGCTTTGCCGGAAAAGCAGACGATAAAATGCTGGAGCATATCGTGCTGAATGAAATAAAGGCATACTTACGGCAGAACATCACTCGAGATCAGATGCAGCAGTCTATGAGAGAACAGCATGAGGATAATATCAAAGCATATAAAGTTGAGAGTGTGGATTGTGAGAAGCGTCAGGAACAGATAAAGATTCAGAATCGTCAGAATTATGAGAAGTACCATGAAGGGCAGATGGATCAGAAACAGTTTATGGAAGCCAAGAGGCAGTTGGAAGAAGAAAGAGAACGCCTGCAGAGACGAGCACAGGAACTGGAAGAACTGATCAGTGGTGAGAAAGAAATTCTGATGAAGAAGAATGTTCCGGTGGAGCAGATGATGGAGTATTTAGGTTATGAGAAGCTGACGCCAGAGATGCTGGAGAGGTATGTGCAGGAAATATATGTGCATGATAGTGGACGAGTGGAAGTGGAGTGGAAAGCACTTGCTTGATTTTGTAGCAATAATGTAACGTCTGCTACTCTGGAATTTGTAGCAATGACGTCACATCCTCCCTTCTGGTTTTGTAGCAATAATATAACGTCTTCCGTTCCCAAACAACGATTTTATGGGAAAAATCGAAGGCAAGTAAGTCAAAAAGTTTGTAGCAATGACTTGACATCCTCGGGGGTGTTGTGCGTGAGGGATAGTCTGCCAGTATGAGATAAATAATTCATCGTTGTGTAAAATAATGAGTTTTCACAGGATGATTTTTCTGGCTTAAAAGTTGTAGAAATGCTCATAGTTTGATACAATAACAATATTATGGATGCCAAAGGAGTTTCTATGAGAAAACGAGTCAGGGAGATCGGGTTTGACGTAGATGCTTATACTGCCAGATTGATCGGCCGGGAGAATGTTTCAAAACTAGAGGGTGCGGTGTTTGAGATAGTGAAAAACGCCTATGATGCGGATGCAAGTGTATGCTGTCTGTATTACTCCAACACAGAGGATCGTATCTATGTTTTGGATAACGGCAGTGGAATGAAGGAAGAGGTATTGCGTGCTCATTGGATGACAATTGGAAATTCATCCAAAAAGAGTTCTTATATTACAAAAAATGGAAGAATTCAGACCGGAGCAAAGGGAATTGGCCGGTTTGCTTTGGATCGCATGTCCGATCAATGTGATATGTTGACGATTTCAGACGAAGGAAGTCTGGAATGGATCGTGGACTGGAGGGACTTTGATGGAAGTAAACGAATATCAGAGGTAAAGGCAAGAGTTTATGATACGGATATTCGTTTGCTGGAGCATGTAGGAATTGAAAGATGGAAAAACAGGGCAGTGGCAGCAGAAATAGAGAAATGTAATTTTGAGGGAACCGGAACAGCATTTTGCCTTGATCATCTTCATGATGTCTGGAATGAAAAGACAATGAACAGTCTTAGAAATCATTTGGAGAATTTGTTGCCTCCGGATGTGACGCAGAAGTTTTGCATCTGGTTTTTTGATGATTCAACCAGTGTAGAAGATGCCTTGATAACCAGTGCAAATGTGGAGTCCTATGACTATCGGATTGATTTCCAGGTTACCGCTGATTTGGTGGACGTTCAGATCACACGGAATGAATTCGATTTTCGCGGAGAGGAACAGGTGGTATATACAGAGGCAGGATTTGATGAGCTTGAGCAGGCCTATCTGCAGGGGAAAAAGAAGGAAGAGTCTTTTACCATTGAAGAAATAGGAGAGAAAGAGAACTTTATCGGGGACTTTGAGGGCGTATTATATTTTTATAAAATAAGTGCGAACAAAAAGGATCAGGAAAGATTTTATTATAAAGATATTACAGGCCGGGCAAACCTTGCCAAAAGATTTGGTGGGATCAAGCTGTATCGTGATCAATTTCGTGTGCGCCCTTACGGTGAGTATGGTGATAATGATTTTGACTGGTTAGAACTTTCAGCCAGGAGGAATCGTTCTCCGGCAGGTCTTGGAAAGAAAACGGGAAATTGGCGTGTCGGATCAGAACAGATGCTGGGAATGGTGTCAATATCCAGAGAAAATTCAAACCTGGAGGACGCAGCAAATCGTAACGGTATTCAGGAGGGGATCGGTTTCTCACAGCTGAAAAGGATTCTGTTATTTGTGATTGCAGAGTTTGAACGGGATCGGCAGTTTGTAGGTCGTAAGCTTGCGAGATATGCGGATAAAAAGGATCAATTGGCGGCTGAATTGGAAAAAATGCGTCAACTTGCGGAAGAACGGAAAAAATGGGAAGCAGAACAGTCAGCCAGGCAACAGCCGGAAAAAGTAAAAGACGCGGAGGAGCGGCCATTAAAAGCGAGTTTGCCGCCTTCTGCCAATCCGGAAAATGTTATGAATTTGGTGGCAAATATGGAGCAGAAGCAGGAGGAGGAACTGGAAGAACTGCGAAATGAGAATAAAATGCTTCAGACATTAGCCACGACAGGGATTATTACCAACATGTTCATGCATGAAATTCGAACATCTACCAATAATATTGGTCTTGAATTAAACGCAGCCTATGAAGCTATAGAATATGATAATGATGTGGAGTATGCGTTACAGAATATCTTGCGTGCGATTAGAGTTAAAAAAAATTTTGCTTCATGGTTTGGCATCACCATTGAATCTATCAAAAAGGATAAACGAAAGAGAAAAAAACATAATATTCAAATCATGCTGGAACAGTATATGAACACGTGGAATGATATTCTGGATAAAAGCGGAACTATTTTTACTTATAAGTGTGACGCGGATATAGAACTTTGGTGTTTTGAATTTGATATTGAGAATATTATTAGTAATCTGATTGCTAACAGTCTGGCGTCTTTTGATAGGGAAATGGACAGAAAGCTGGAAAAACGAGAGATTAGATTGAATATATTCAAACATGAAAGCGGATTATGTATGGATTATCAGGATAGTGGCTGGGGGCTGATTGCCAAATATAAAAAGCGGCCGGAGTTGATTTTGGAACCCTTTGAGAGTGGTCATCATTTTGACGGAGCAGATGAAGAAGATGGGACTGGGATGGGAATGTGGATCGTAAACCGTACCATATCCGAGTATAATGGAAGCATTGATTTGAGTGAAAATCAAAGAGCAGAAACAGGATTTTATGTAAAAATCATATTAGGAGGCCGGAATGTATAAAGTTGGATATATTGATGATGAACCAACACAATTTGAAAATTATAAGAGATCATTGCGTCGGCGGTGTAAGGAACTGGATTTGGTGCTAATAGATGATTGCGAAAGTAAACAGGATATGTTGGATAAAATTTATGAGAAGCAAATTGATGTACTGCTAATTGACTATAAAATGGTAAAGAATTATGGATTTAACGGAACTACATTGATTCATTATATTAATGATTCTATGCGTGATATCCAGTGCTTTATTATGACCGCTGTGGATACGGAGCAGATTACAGACGGACTTGTAGCCGAGAGGGACAAATACTCCAAAAGTGTTTTTGATACGGAGGGAGCAGATCCGGAAAAAGAGGCAGAATTAAATGCTTTTATCCAGATTTTGTTGGAGAGTGCAAAAGTATTTCAGGTTCGCCGAGAGCAGAAATTAGGGCGGTACAGAGAATTGTTAGACAAAAAACTTCATGGAGAGTTAGGGGCAGATGAGGAAGAATTTCTGGAGTTGTATAAGGTTCTGTCGTCTTATGGATTAGTAGAAAAATTGCCTAAAAATATGCTGGATTCAAAATTTGAGGAGCGATTACAGCGGATACTGGAATTGGGAAGTGCGATCATTGCGGAACATAAGACAGAATAGCCAATAATAGACAAAGGAGAGTATATTGAGGGTACACGGTGATAAAATAATTCGGAGGAGGAAAGGCATCTCGGAATTAAAAAAGTATCAGGATGGCAGAGAACTGTTGGAGCAGGATTTTTATTATCTCTGTGGTTATTGTGGAAAAGACGGAAATATGTTGCATCAAAAATTTCATTTGGATCATTTTGTTCCGAAGAGTTTAGATAAAAGCCGGGAAAATGACTATTATAACTTGGTTTTAGCCTGTCCAAAATGTAACTTGTCTAAGTCAGATAAATGGCCGACAGGGGATGTTACGCAACCGCATAATGAGAAAGATGGATTTGTGGATCCGGCGGTTCCGGAATTTGACGAGCATTTGGAGCGGAATGAGAAAGGATATGTGGTTGGGAAAACACCTGTTGGAAATAGTATGTGTAATATGCTGCATCTGGATATCAGAAGAACAGACATCTACTGGAAGGCGGCTCAATTAAAGAGGCAGCTCAAAGAATTGGAGAAACTATTTCAGGAAGGAAAATTGACAGAGCGGCAAAAAGATATTTATATTGAGACTAATATGATTTTTAATGAATACATAGACCAGGCATTTATAAAGGGTGAATAAATGGACAGTGATAAATTGTCGGGTACCTATTATACTCCGCCCGATGCAATTCAGTTTATGATGGAGTATTTAAAAAAAGAACAACAGGATTTTTCTAATGTGTTGGAACCTTCAGCAGGTGATGGAAGGTTCCTTCCTTTGTTGAGGGAGGATGCGTCACGTATAACAGCTATTGAGCTGTTTCAAGAAAAAGTAGATCAGATGTGCCGGGAATACACAGGGGGCTTATATACAATCGTGAAGGATAATTTTCTTGACTTTGCTGTCAATACATTAGAGCGTTATTCACTGATCATAGGGAATCCTCCATATATTAATAAAAAACTGATGAGTAAGGAGGATCTTGAGAAAGCGTATGTAATTTGTACAGAGGCCGGATTAAGCAAAACGGTGATGCAGAATATGTGGCTGGCGTTTGTAATGGGCTCCTGCCGCTTGCTTCAACCAGAGGGTAGTATTTTTTTTGTATTACCGATGGAATTTTTACAAGTGCAATATGCAGAGAGACTCAGGGAACATCTGGAGAAGATATTTAATACGATTCACATTATTGTTTTTCAAAAGGCGTTGTTTCCGAGGATTGAACAGGAGGTCTGCCTGGTATATTTGACAAATAAAAGAGGTGCGGAAAGGTATATACGTTATGAGATATATGAGGACTGTCAAAAGAGAGCTCCCATACAGGAAAATAGTATTCGTTGGAATAAACCATTAAAAAAATGGTCAAACGCAATTCTCGATGATAGTGATATTTCTTTATTAAAAAATGCTATGAATCAATATCCACGAATCAAAAATATGGGACAAATCGCACCTGGTATTGTAACAGGAGGGAACCGATATTTTATTTTGTCAGATGAAAAGACAGAACAGTATAAATGCAGGGAGTTTGTGCTTCCCATTGTTCAGAAAGCTTCTTATATACCAAAGAATGTTATAGAAATATCTGAGTCAGTAGTAAAAGAGATATGCCTGGATAACAAACCAGTTTATCTGTTGAACCTTTCCGGGGAAAAAGATACACGAAGATTACCAATTGCATTGCAAAAATATCTGAATTGGGCGGGAAACCAGAAGGTGGGTGATAGATCGCTGAAAGATTGTTATAAATGTTCAACTCGAATGCCGTGGTATGGTGTGCCTATCGTGAAAAAAGGAGAGGTGGTATTTTTTAAACGTTACGGCCAACTGCCTCGTATTTATTATAACTCAGCGGGGGTACATACTACGGATGCCGGGTATCATATACGGCTTATGGACAAATTTGAAGGAGAGAGTTTGGTGTTCTGTTTTTTTAATTCCCTTACTCTTGCTCTATGCGAATTTAATGGCCGCTATTATGGCGGAGGAGTATGTGAACTTGTACCAACAGAGTTTAAGGACATTGTGGTTCCATACCGCCGTATTAGAGAAAAAGATAAAGAAAAATTAAAGTCATTGTTTAAAAGTGGGGAACCGGTGGAAGATATTGTTGAATTTGTAAATGGGTTGACAATTTGTAGAGATTACGAGGTTGAGCAGGTACATCGGTTTGAAGAAATTCGCAGAGTATTAATGGGAAGAAGAGATGGCAAGATAGGATATCAAGGGAGTGCCTCGTGCTCGAAAACCTTGCATGATGGGAGGTAAATAGTAGCTATAAAGTGATTTTACATTACCCCTACGGAAACATAAGGTTTTTCGGGCTTTTCAACAAAAAATAGGCAAAAAGGTTCGTAACATTAATTTGACATAACCGGGATTTGGGGCGCTGTGTGTGGGGGATAGTCTGCCGGTTTGAAAGATTTTTATTGAAATTAAGAAAATGAAAAACATAATCTTCTAAGTTCAGAAGAATAATGGTATACTGGATTTATTACGAAAGAAGCGGTGTGAACAGATGTTAGGGCAGACACCATCAGTTGAATTTTTTATTAATATGTATAACGTTTTAAGAGATATGATATATGGTATTTCAAGTATTATATGCATTATTTCTATATTGCTCATACCCCCTAATTTTAGGAAGCAATATTATTGATGAAACAGCTCATTATAAAGTATTTAACAAAATCTACTCCTTAAAAACAAAATGTTACAAATTGATATATGTGTGAAACAAGATAAGGATAAAATTCAGCTTCTAAAAATTGTATTCTCTAAACAATAAACAAAATGGATGGTGGTTATAACAATCCGATGCTCGCTATTTGTATGGACATAATTTCATAACCATGCTTTTCCGAAATGATATTTTGGGGTCAATCTTTACATTTCAAAAAATATACCTATATTTAGATTGATATGATGGTATAATTATGGATAGAAAAACACTTTTATCTATTGTTTATTTATTTTCAGAGAGGAGATAACAAATGCCACAGATTATACCAATTAGAGATTAAAAAAACACTTCCGAGATTTCCGATATGTGCCATAGGTCGGACGAACCTATTTATATTACAAAAAATGGCTATGGAGATATGGTTATTATGGGCATGGAGGTTTATGAGAACACCATGCGCCAGCTTGCAGTATATAGGGACATTGAAGTGTCAGAGCGGCAAATAGAAACTGGACATGTAAGGGATGCCCGAATAGCTTTGACAGAAATGAGGAAAAAACATGGCTTATAATTTAAGTGTTACAGAACGCGCGGAGGAACTGCTTGATAATATTTTACATCACTTGATTTATCAATTTAAAAACAAACAGGCTGCTAAACATTTACTGGATGAAATAGAACATATATATAACCGTCTTGAGGAAAATCCTCTATAATTTCCCATTTGCCGAGATAAATATTTGGCAAAAAGAGGCTATCGGGAGGCTGTTACAAGGCAGATGGATTATGTTATTGTATTTAATATTAATTTGGATGTTGTGAATATAGTTGGAATCTTCCATCAACTGGAAAATTATCAGATGAAATTGTAATAATACGCAAAGGATGTGGAGAAATGTTTTTCACAGTTAAAAATCAGCAAGATGACGTCGGAAGACCCGTCATTGATAAATATAAAGAGCACAGATAAATTGATAGGTTTATCGCCATGTATAGGAATATATCAGGAGGCAGTCTTTTTTGATAATTATCAAATAGAGGAAGCTATAAAACTCAAGCTATTGTTAAATCCAGAATTAAACGGGCTGTATACGACGGAGGTAAGAGAAAGCTCGCTAGATCAAAAAATATTATTCTTGGTTTCACTTGAAACAAAGCAAAGACGATATAGATCACAGGTAGATGCGCCGTTTGTCAGTGGAGAACAAAGCAAACGGATAATGACGCGGCTGGAAACTCGATTGGACAGGGAAGAGGATGCTCAGGTTGAATGCCAGATTCATTTTTACGATCCGGTAAACGGTGAAAGGAAATTCTCAGTCAAAGGGTTTGCCGATGTAGTTAAGGATGGTATTGTATATGAACTAAAATTTGTATCAGAACTAATACATGAGCATTATTTACAGTGCGCACTTTATATGGTTGCAATGAACTTGCGAAAGGGAATTCTTTGGAATACAAGAGATAATACATTGTATGGAATAGAAGTGCCGGATAGAAAAGCATTTTTAGATGTGGTTACAAAAACTATAACAAAGGGATTGATAGAGAAATATTATAACCCTGACATACTTGCGGAGGAGAAAAATATGGATAGTAGAGACATATTTGCAGTAATTGATACAGAGACGAACTGGAATGATGAGGTGATGTCCATAGGCATTGTATTTGCTGATTCATGGACAATGAAAAAAATGGATTCGATGTATTACATTATTGACCCAGAATATAGAATAGGCGGAATGTATTCTGATGAATTGAGATTTGATAAAAAAGGAGTCCATATTGCAGGCAGGAAGCAGGCTTTAAAAGAAATTAAGCAATGGTTAGATCGTTATTATGTACATAAAATTTTTGCTTATAATGCTTCTTTCGATAAGAAACATTTGCCGGAATATGCGGCTTATGAATGGTATGATATCATGCGGTTGGCGGCATATCGCCAATATAACAGAGCTATACCGGCTTCTGCAGAGTGTTGTAAAACTGGGAAACTAAAATCTGGATATGGTGTTGAAAATATATTAAAAATGCTTAGTAGAAATAGGAGATATAATGAGACACACAATGCGGTTTTGGATGCCGAAGATGAATTGAAAATTATGCAATTATTAGGACATAAAATAAGTGAATATGATATTGCGCGAATACAGGATAAAAAAATTCCGGATAAAGGATTGCAGAAGAGGAAGATGAATTCTTCTGAAGAGAAAGTGAACCGTGTTAAAAAGAAAAAGGGAGTTTTCTCTAAAATTTCTGATAAGCTGTTGTTCGGAAGGGGATAATGGGGAGAGATTCTGGCAGGTCATTGCAAACGAGGCGCAGCTGTCCAGCACCCACGGAGAGGTGGATAGTAAGTGGTGCATATACCGTATCCATAAAGAATGGACAGCAGGAGATTTGCGTATCTTGTGGGAAATTTGGGTGTAATTGATGCGGAGCATTTTATTGCATTCATTAAAAGGGATAATTTTGATATAGGATAAAACATATGGACAAGCAGTTAAGTATTATAGACATTTTTTCCGGAATAGGCGGCATGTCGAAGGGCTTTTTGGATGCCGGTTATCAAATTCATGAGGCTATAGATTCAGAATGTAAAAATTGGAAGAAAGATGTTAAGCGCTCTGAGTTAAACGTATTTATCGAAAAAATGAAAAATAGAAATGGAAGGTGCAAGCTGGGATTCTTTGTGGCATGGAATGGCGTTACAAGTGATTTTAATAAAGAATTATTGAGAATTACACGCGGCGAGGAGGTGGTTGTCCTTTTGACGAAAGAAGGGATTCTCTCCGCGATAAAGACGGGTGCAATAACAAACTATTTGCAACACGAATACTCGCAGGCTTTGCTTCGATAATATAAAAAGGAAAAACCAAAAATCTGCGATATTATGAATGCGGGATTGATAATTTTTGGTAAAAAGCTAATAAAACAGAAAGGAGAAGCATGAAATTTTTACATTTAGGAGATCTGCATTTAGGAAAAGCACTAAGCAATTTTGATCTGATAGAGGATCAGAGGTATATCCTGGATCAGATACTTCATATTGCAGAGAAAGAAGCCGTAGACGGCGTGCTCATTGCCGGGGATGTGTATGATAAATCCGTACCAAGCGAGGCGGCGATGAGGCTTTTGGATGATTTCCTGATCAAACTGGCCCAAAAAAAGAGAAAAGTATTTATGGTAAGTGGAAACCATGATTCGGATGACCGTTTGAATTTCGGAAGCGCCCTGTTCGTATTGAATGAGATCTACATATCGGCTGTCTTTGACGGAACCCTTCATAAGCAGAGTTTTGCCGATCAGGATACACAGATTGATATATACATGCTTCCGTTTGTAAAAGCTTCGCAGGTAAGGCATTATTACCCGGACGAGGATATAGAGAACTACGAGGATGCTGTCCGGACTATTATAAGAAATACGCCCATAGACAAAAATAAGAAGAATCTTCTGGTGGCACACCAATTCGTTTCGGGGAAGGGTGCAGATCCCGCATTTGCAGGTTCTGAAAGCATTGGGACACAGAGTGTGGGGATGGTTGAAAAAATTGGATATGACTGCTTTGAAGGTTTTGATTATGTGGCATTAGGACATATCCATTCTCCTCAGAGAGTTGGCAGAGATGAGATTCGATATGCAGGTTCTCCTCTTAAATATTCCCTTAGCGAAGCGAATAATGAAAAATCTGTTCCTCTTATTACGGTATCAGCAGAGGAAAGAGTTAAGATAGAGCTTGTTCCCTTAAAGCCCATGCGGGATATGAGACACATAAAGGGGACGATAAAGGAGCTTTTGGATAAAAAAAATATAAAAGCGCCGGAGGATTTCATTTATGCAACATTGACAGAGGAAGACATCATCAATGATGCAATGGGAATATTCCAGCAGATATATCCGAATACAGTTCGGATTGACTACGACAATTCGCATACAAGAGAGATTGAACAGGTGGATATCAGCAGGATTGCCGAAAACAGATCATTTCCAGAGTTGATCGGAGATTTTTACAGGCTGATGTATGGCTGTGAGATCACGGAAGAAGAGATGGATGTCATGCGGACGGCAGCACGGGAGGCAGGTGTAATAAATGAAGCCGATGAAACTGATTATTAGTGCGATTGGTCCCTATGCGGGGAAACTTCCGGAAATAGAGTTTGATACCTTTGAAGAAAAGGGGCTGTTTTTAATATCCGGGGACACTGGGGCTGGGAAAACTACGATATTTGATGCGATATGCTTTGCGCTATATGGAACGACCAGCGGAACATATAGGGATACGGAAAATCTGAGAAGCGAGTACGCCAGGGATTCTGTCCAGAGCTATGTGGACTTTTATTTTTCACATCAGGGGCGTGAATTTCATGTCTGGAGACAGCCGTCCTATGAAAGAAAAAAGCAGCGTGGTTCCGGTGTGACATCGGAGAAGGAAAAAGCGATTTTTTATGAAGAGGGACAGGCGCCGATCGAGGGCCTGAAACAGGTGAAACGTGCGGTGGAGGAGCTGCTGCACATAGATGAGAAGCAGTTTAAACAGATCGTGATGATCGCGCAGGGGGAATTCCGGGATTTACTGAATGCAAAAACGGAGCAGAGAACAAAGATACTGCGTACGATATTTCTGACGGGCGGATACAAAAATATAGAAGACAGGCTGAAAGATCGAATGGATGCAAGCGGCAAGATCAAGGCGAAAGCGGAAGCCAGTATGATCCAGCATTTTGGGGATGTGTCGGCAGATGAAGCAGATGAGATTTCAGACGAATTGGAGGAGCTTAAGAGCAGGGCGGCAGGGTCAGGGAGCACATGGAATTTAGAGGAGATCTTAGACGTAATGGAGCGCCTGATCCTGTCAGACCAGGAACGATTAAAGTGCGTGGAAGCCGACCTGAAAAAAGCAGAGGCGGAGCTGGAGCAGACGAATAAAAAGCTTGTGCTTGCCAGGACAAATAACAGCTTCATCGAAAAAAGAGAGAAGCTTGAGAAGGAAAAAGAGGATCTTAAAAAAAGGCAAACGGAAATAGATGAAAAAAGACTGCTTTTGGACAAACAAAAGAAAGCTACCCGTAATGTGAATCCATCTTATGTTGTGTGGCGGAAAAAGTGTGAAGAGGTATCTGGGATTAAAAATCAGATTAACACAGCCAAAACCAGTCTGGAGGAAGCGAAAGCAGCCGTAAAGCAGGCGGAAGTCGCGCTTGACGGCGCTAAAAAGCGGGAGCCGGAGGTCGACAGATTAAAGCAGGTGATAAGCAGGATTGACGATGAGGAGCAGAAATATCAGCAAAAGGAAGAACTCGAAGCAAAGCGGAAAGAACTTGCAGAATCGGATAAAAAGCTCAGCACAGAAGAAGCGGATTTAAAGGAAAATGAGAAAGCCCTTAAAGAAAAGATCGAATCCCTGAATAAGACAGTTAAGGAATTAAGGGATAAGCCGGCTGAACTGATAGAGGCAAAAAATCAGAGTGAAAAGTTAACGGGGCTTATGGAGGTTTTGAATACGATCATAGCTGACCAGATTCCGGAAAGGGAAAAAAGGAAAAGGGCGCTTTCAAAAAAACAGAAATCATTTTTAGCGGCACGTGATAAATATGAGGAGGCAAGCGGCAGAAGAGAAGAGGCTGAACGCATGCTTGAAGACAGCAGAGCCGGCATTTTGGCGGGAAAACTTGTAGAAGGCGAGAAATGTCCGGTGTGTGGTTCCGTGCATCATCCGGAACCGGCTAAGCGGAAAGAATCTTCGATCTCAGAAGATGAGTTTAAAAAACTTCAGGAAGAGGAGGCTGAACTTCAGGAGGAAAAGAACCGTGCAAATACAGAAGCAGAAAAAGCAAAGACATCATTGGAGGAATTCGAGGGGCGGCTTGGGGCAACGATCCTGGAATGCATGAAAAGTCCGTTTCTGGACATGGAGGGGGAGGAAGAATCCCTTGAGGAATTGATCGGGGCTGTAAAGGAAGCAAAACCGCAGGTTGAAACGATGTCAGAGGAATGCCATCAAAAATGCATTGTCCTTGAAGAGGATTGCGGGAAGCTGCAAAAGGCTGAAAAAGATATGGAAGCTGCCCGGGGAGATGAAACAGAGAAACTCGATTCTCAAAAAGAGGAGCTCGGCAAAAGCAGGAAAAAAATAGAACAGGAGATGACGGAAACGCAGGCCATATTAGGGACGTTTGAGAAATTGAGCTTTCCCAATTGGAAAACAGCAAAAAGAGAGAGAAGCCAGGCAGAGGCGAAGAAAAATAAGATATCAGAGGATATCACGGAGGCAGAGGAGAAAAAGAAAAAAGCGGATAACAAGGTTACCGCTGCCATGTCAGAGTGGGAGACATGGAATGGCAGCCTGGGGCAGCAGGAGCAGGATGCGGAAGATTTAAAAAAGAAGCTGGATAAAGAAGTCCGTGCGAATGGCTTCTCGTCTGTGGAGGAAATGATAACATATGTTGTGAAGGAAGATGATATCACATCGTCGGATACGGTGATCCATGAATATGACCAGGCTGTTGTGACGAATGAGAAACAGCTTTCAGATGCCCGGCTGGATGCAGAAGGGAAAAAGGTGATAGACATTGAAGCATTAAAGGCGGTATGTGATGAGCAGAGTGCAAATACAGGTCTGATCAGGAAGAACTACCACAATAGTGAAAACAGAATACGTACAAATAAAGAGAAACAGAAGAGCATTCTTGCCAGGAGAGAAGAATTGGAAAAGGCACGTAAAGAGAATGCAATCTGTCAGCGGCTTTATCGTCTGGTCAAGGGTACAACCGGAAACGGAAAGATCACGCTGGAGCAGTACATACAGGCTGCCGGATTTGACGGGATCGTCGCTGCTGCAAACAGACGGCTGCTGCCGATGAGCAACGGGCAGTATGAGCTGTATCGTCAGGAGAATTCCCTGAGTAAGAAAAGCGATAATTTTCTTGACCTGGAAGTGTTAGATCATTATACGGGACACAGAAGGCCGGTGGGAAATCTTTCCGGCGGGGAAAGCTTTAAGGCTTCCCTGAGTCTTGCCCTGGGACTATCTGATACGGTGTCGTCTAATCTTGGCGGTGTGCAGATGGATGCACTCTTTGTGGATGAAGGCTTTGGGACGTTAGACCGCAGATCGATTGACAGCGCCATGGAAATCTTGATAAACCTGACCGGAAGCAACAAGCTAGTGGGGATCATCAGCCACAGGGAGGAGCTTATGGAGAATATCCCACAGCAGATCAGGGTCAGGAAGACAAAAGATGGAAGCCAGATTACTATTGAACGGGTTCTATAGTCTCTTTAGGTCGTTTTTTGGTTTCACGTCCCGCCCCGCAGTATCACGTTTGCGGCAAACACCCCGTTTCCGTAATAGAACCGAACATACCCGCCGTTTTTTTCCGCAGTATGGCGAACGGCCTGCAAGCCTATCCCCTCCCCCGGACGCTTGCATGAAAGGAATACGCCGTCCTTTTCCCGGACCCTCCCGTCATAGGTATTTTCTACGGACAGCAGCACCATATGGCTGGAATGCAGGCGTGCCGTTACTTTGGTCTGCCGTCTTTCGGGTGCGGTTTTCATGCCGGCCTCTATCGCGTTTTCCAGGAGGTTGGACAGGACGGAACAGAGGTCGGTCTCCGGCACGGGAAGCCGCGGGGGCAGGTCAAGTGAAAAAGTGACCGGGATGCCCTGTTCCCTGTGCCTCATAGCAAAATACCCGGCCACGCTGTCCACGGCGGTATTTTCACACAGCCCCAGATCGCCCTCCGGGGTGCTGCCCTGTACTTCGTCAAGATATGAGGCAAGGCGCTCCCAATTCCCCTGCGCGGCAAAACTCTGCAGGATATGGAAATGGTGGCGCATATCGTGACGCGACTGGCGCGTCTGCTCGATGGCGGCCCGCAGGCTGTCGTACCGCGCCTGCTGCATGGAGAGAAGCTGGTTTTCCCGCCGGAGGCGGTCATTGTGGTTCATACTGGAGGCCATGAGGTAAAAGAGCGCATAGAACAGAAGGAGCAGGAACAGGAATAAAAGGCTGAGCAGGAGATAGAGATGCCGAAGCCGCCTCTGCCCTAAGATATCCGGGGTCAGGGGGAGTATGAAAAGATTTAGGCCGATAAACAGAAGCGGCAGAATCCAGAATACGTACCATGTCTGCGCGAAAGCCTCATCGTCCAGCAGCCGTCTGGCGGCATGGGTGGCCGGGTGCCAGACTGCCAGAACGGACAGGCAGCACATCGCGAACCAGGACAGCGCTCCGCAAAAGGAAAGGGCCGGCGCGGGCCCCCCCGGATGCAAGATACCGTTTAGCGCAAGAGCGGCATTGCCCATGCAGGAAAATGCGCCGCATATGGCAAGGAATACGCTGACAGATTTCCAGCGGGTGATCCTGAGCGTATGTACATAGAAAAAGCCCATGGCAGCCGCGGCAGGAAAAAACAGCCAGATCGTTTCCACATGGAAAAGGAAGCTTACGACGCCGCCTGCGAGACAGAGAAAGATCGTCAGGGGGACAGTTACCGCCGCAAGCCTCACGGGGGGCATCCGCAAATACCTTTTCATGGGCAGATAGGCAAGCAGCATACCCGGCAGAAGTATCATAAGTTCTATCGAAGGACATAACAATTCCGTCATCATTTCTCCCTCCTTCCAAAGAGGAAATCCCCGAAAGCCATTTTTGCGGCCTTAGCGAGGTCGCGGCTGACGGGAACCCTTTTCCCGTTTTTCAGGATAAAGTCCGCGCCGTCAAAATCACCGGCGTGTTCCATATTTACGATGACGCCCCGGCTGCAGGGAAAAAAACGCCCGTCCGTAAGGCCGGCACAGAACTCCCGGAAGGTCTGGCGCGCCACGGTCTCCCGCCCGTCCGCCCGGTAGATATGTATCTGGTGCTGGTGGTGCTGTGCATAAAGGATTTCCCGGAAGCGCAGCCGGATGGGGCCGCCCGCGGCGTTTACCTCAATATACCTGTCATCGGCGGGGAGCCGCTTTATGATCTCGTCAAACAAAGCTGCCAGGTCTGCCTCCGTGCAGGGCTTTACCAGATAGTGGAACGCCCGGACGCGGAAACCGTCGAGCGCGTGGTCGGTGGAGGTAGTGGTGAATACAAGCAGACAGTCTGGGTCAAAGCGGCGCAGGGCCTGCGCCGTATCTACTCCATTCTCATTTCCCATGTAAATATCAAGGAACACAAGGTCAAACCGTTCTTTTTTTGCGGCGGCAAGAAAATCCGCGCCGGAGGCATACTCAAAGGTTACGCTGTCAAGGGAAAGGCGGGCAACCTGTACATCCAGCTCTGTGTTCAGGCATTTCCGTTCTGATGCAATGTCATCCACAATGGCGATCCGCATGGAAAGCTCTCCTTTACTAAAAAATAGTAACTGTTCAGTACCTTCACAGTTACGATGCAAAATCCAATTAAAATCGCCTGCGGCGAAGGGATTTTGCACACTTGAATCATGTTTTACGGCCTCAGCAGCAAGTGCTTCGGCCTGTACTGAACAGTTACAAAAAATAACTGCTCAATCTCACGAACCCGTCTGTAAGCCAATTCGTTGCGAGTCAATCAAATAAATCTGCCGGCCCGCCAGCGCTCATTGTATCATAGCATAAAACGGAGGGAAAAGCGAGAATCTGAAAAAGGTTTTGTCAAGCTCTAAATTTGGAAAGTTAACATACAATTCGGGACGGATTTTTACAATTCGTGCCATGGCTATGGTAAAACGCGGGGGAGACTGTATACTAATAACCATGTGCCCATGTGTTGCGGGCAATAGAATGCTTCTTTGCAGGAAGAAGGAATTTGGAGGGAAAAATATGGACATCAGTAAAAATCAGACGGACAAGTCGCTGGACATCGCGCTGGCGGGCAGGCTCGATACAACGACCGCGCCGAAGCTTGAGGCAGAATTAAAGCAGAGCATAGGCGACAACACCGAGCTTAACCTTGACTTCGCAAAGCTGGAATACATATCTTCGGCAGGGCTGCGCGTTCTGCTGGCTGCGCAGAAGGTTATGAACAGGCAGGGAAAGATGGTTATCCGCAATGTCAATGACGTTATCTCCGAGGTGTTCGAGGTAACGGGCTTTTCGGATATTTTGACTATCGAGTGAGCATCTGCCGTTTCACTGCGGAAAAATCGAGAATATCAAGTCGAGAATGACAGTAATCAACCGATTTGTGCCAGATAGCGGGAGGAGGGGAAACCAATGGATCGGATTATAAAAAGGCGCGGCGTACGTGTCGCACTGTGCTGGCTGCCGGTTTTGCTGTTCGTATTTTTAACGCTGGGATTGTCAGTCTGCGCGGCAGAAACCGCGGTCAATGCAGCAGAACCGGAATACGGTAGTCTGGATGAGATTGCCGGAAAAAAAATAGGGATGATTACCGGGTTTGATACGGTATTGAAAGGCGCCCTGGATCATGAGAATACGTTTGTCTATTATCCTACAGCGACGGATTCGGTTACTGCGCTGCGGGCCGGCCGGGTGGATGCCGTGTGCCTGGATGAGCCGGTTGCGCGTCTGGCCGTCCATGCAAATGAGGGGATTTGTATCATGCCGGACACTGTCGCTGAAGCGGAATATGGGATTGTTTTCCCCAAAAACAGTCCGTTTCTGGAATCTTTTAATACCGTAATTAAGCAGTTTTGGGAAGACGGTACGATAGAAGCCCTGGAAAACAAATGGATGGACGGGGATGAAGAGGAAAAATCGCTGATCCGTCAGGACTGGGAGGGCAAAAACGGCACGATACGCTATTACCACGACGCCACGTACAATCCGATGTGCTATATCGGCAAAGGCGGAGAGAGCGCAGGCTATGACCTGGATCTTGTGCTTATGGCGGCAAAAGAGCTGGATTTGAAAGTGGAAATGTCCATCTGTGATTTTGACGCGCTTGTCCCGGCCATTCAAAGCGGGAAAGCGGATATTGCCAGCGGATGTATGGATATTACAGAGGAAAAGAAAAAATATGTCGATTTTTCCGATCCATACTGTAAGAGCGCCGTCGTTTTGCTTGTACGCGACCGCGGCGCCCAGGAATCGGCAGGGAGTTTTTGGGAAGGGCTGCGGCAGAGCTTTTACAGTACCTTTATCGAAGAAAACCGCTGGCAGATGATTTTAGACGGGCTTGGTATTACGGTGTTGGTTTCTGTACTGTCCGGAATTTTCGGGCTTCTGATGGGGTTTGGCCTGTGTATGCTGCGGCGCATGAAACAAAAGCCTGTCAGGTTGGGCGCCGCCGCGTATATCCGTCTGGTCCAGGGAATGCCCATCGTTGTGTTCCTGATGATATTGTTTTACATTATTTTTGGCTCGGTGGATATTTCCGGAATTGTAGTGGCGGTTATCGGTTTCTCAATTAATTTCAGCGCTTATACGTCGGAAATGATGCGGAATGGCCTGGAGACCGTGGAGAAGGGGCAGTCAGAGGCTGCTTTTGCCATGGGGTATACAAAGTATCAGACTTTTTGGAAAATCGTATTTCCGCAGGCGGCAATGCGCTTTTTGCCGGTGCTGAAAGGAGAATTTATTTCGATGGTAAAAATGACCTCTGTCGTCGGCTATATTGCGGTGCAGGATTTGACAAAGGCGTCAGATATTATCCGTTCTCATACGATGGACGCATTCTTCCCGCTGATTGCCACGGCGGTGATCTATTTTGCGATAGCAAACCTTATGACGGGCGCGCTTTCCTATGCGGAACACAGTATTGACCCGAAACGCAGGAAACGCGAGGTAAAGGGGGTGGAACCGCGATGATACAGATTTCACATTTACGGAAAGAATATGCGTCAGTGACGCCGTTAAAGGATATCAGCGTCGAAATCAAAAAAGGGGAAGTCATATCCATTATCGGTCCTTCCGGAACGGGAAAGTCCACGCTTTTGCGCTGCATCAACCTGTTGGAAACGCCTACAGGCGGAGAGATTGTCATTGACGGGGAAACGATTACGGATAAAAAGTGCAAAATCCATCTGGTCAGGCGGAAGATGGGGATGGTATTTCAGGGGTTCCATTTGTTTTCCCATATGACGATCATTGAAAATATCATGGCGGGGCCGGTGGATTTGCTGCACAAGCCGCGCCAGGAAGCGTATGAGCGGGGCATGGAGCTGCTGCGCATGGTCGGGCTTGCGGATAAAGCGCTGGCTTTTGCCGATGAACTTTCCGGCGGCCAGAAACAGCGGGCGGCGATTGCGCGTACCTTATCCATGGAACCCGAAATTATCCTGTTTGACGAACCGACCAGCGCGCTGGACCCGACTATGGTGGGAGAAGTGCTCGCCGTTATTCGGACGCTGGCCGGGCAGGGGCTGACCATGCTGATTGTGACGCATGAAATGAAATTTGCACGGGACGTATCTACGCGCATCTTTTATATGGATCAGGGGGAGATTTACGAAGACGGGACGCCGGAGCAGATTTTTGAACACCCGCGGCGGGAGCGTACAAGGCAGTTTATCCGCCGCCTGAAAGTATTCACTGCGTCTATAAATTCGAGGGATTTTGATTTTATCGGCATGAACAGCCAGATAGAAGAATATGGGCGCAGACATCTGATTCCGCAGAAAATCATTTACCATTTCCAGGAAATATTTGAAGAATTATGTGTACAGATACTGCTGCCGGTACTGCCGGAAGAGGTCTCGATACAGCTCACGGCCGCATATTCGCAGGAAGAGTCCTGTATACAATTGCGGGTGCGGTATAACGGGTCCGCCTTTGACCCGGCGGATTGTGACAACCCGACGGCCCTGGCGCTGGTAAAGTATGCGTCTAAGAAACTGGAATACCTGGGGTATTCCGCGGAGGATGGGATGAACACTGTGGTTCTTACAATCGAGGAATAGGATCTTCATCTCCACGAAACAGAGGGTGAGAACATAATAAGGGGTTCGTTTGACGAACAAATAAAAGGAGGAATGTTTTGGAACTCAGGCAGAACGAACAATTCCTCAAAAAAGCGGATTTGCATTTGGATTCTGCGTAAAGGCGGAGGGCGTGAAGTTCTTGGAGATTGCCAAAGCGGGAAGCCCGTCGGCGGCGAATAATCTTTTTCAAACATTGCGCGTAACGGTCATAAACGCATTGCTGCTCGCCTACTGCAGCAGCGGGACGGTAGCGGCATTTACGGGGGTGAACTGTATTTGCGCGTTTGGGGAGAGCGTTCCGGGCGGCGTTCCGCAGGCGGCTTCTAAGTCTCGCGCTTGAGGAGATCATGACGCTCATTTCGGCGAAAAACGAAAGCGCGGTCAAGTTTGACCTGCGTGTTTATTCGTTGCAGGGGGTTATCGGAATACGGGTCCGATACGGCGGAAACGAGTTCAATCCGCTTTCGTACGCTGATAACGACGAGGAATATCTGGGTATTCGGCTGATAGAGGGTATGTGCGAGCAAACGCTTTATCAGCGCACTTTCGGCACAAATACCGTACAGATTTTTGTGGAGGGAGGGATCGCATGAATACAGACTATGCGGCATTGGGGAAACAGGCGTTGGAGCGATTGAGAACGACCTGCCGCCGCGCTAACGAGGTTCAGCGCGAAGTTCTTTTCGATATTCTGTACAAAAATAAAAACACAGAGTTCGGCAGAAGATACGGTTTTTCGGAAATTAAAACCGCTGCGGACTATCAGAAAAAGGTTCCTCTTTCCGAGTACGACGATTATGCCGGCGATATTTTAAGGATCGTAGACGGCGGGGAAAATATTCTTACCGCCGAAAAGCCCGTCTATTTCTGCATAAGCTCGGGGACTACGGGGGATGAAAAGTTTATTCCCGTGACGGGCGGAGATGTGGAGATGCAGTATCTATACGATTACGGTTTGGTATTCGGCGCGGTGCGCGAATATTACGGCGACATGGACGAAGCGGATATTTTCGGGAAGATATTTCAGGTAGGCGAGTTCGGAAAAACGTATATGGACGACGGAAGAATAAAGGGTATCCGCTCGGGCTGTGTGTATTTGTGCGCCGATAAATTCGGCGGTTTTGACGCGTCGGATTACTGCGTTCCGAAAGAATTGTTATTTCCCGAGACACTCGAGGAACAACTGTATTTAAAACTGCGGTTCGCGCTTGCGGAAAGAAACCTGTCGGCAATCCACGGCGTTTTTATCAATCGTGTTGCCGGGGTTATGGACTATCTTCTGCAAAATTGGGATATGCTGCTTAACGATATGGAAACGGGCGCCATAGACGAAAGCGTGGCGCTGAACGAAACGCAGCGGCGGCATTTCGCCAAAATGCTTCCGCCCGATCCGGAGCGCGCGCGTGAACTCCGGAAGATTTCTTTGGAAAAATCACACCGCGGAATCATTAAAATGATCTGGAAAAAGATGAAATATATTCTTGCTATCGGTGGAAAATCCTTTCCCTATTTCACTGAAAAAGTTATTGAATACGCGGGGGAAATTCCCATATGCCATTATGCTTATGCCGCTTCGGAATGCGTTTTTGGGGTTGCGGAGAAAATGAATATGCCCGACCGGTATATACTTTTCCCCGAGGCGGTATTCTTTGAATTTATTCCGATAAAAGAACCGCATAAAATACTTATGATGTCGGAAATAAAGACCGGCAGTAAGTATGAACTGATCTTTACGAACCGGTCCGGGCTATACCGCTACCGTCTGGGCGACGTTGTGGAGGTTGTCGGGTGGTTTGACGAGGCCCCTGTCGTAAAGTACAGCTACCGGATCAATCAGGCAATCAATATTGCGGGGGAAAAGACAAATTGCGAGCAGCTGTCCATGGCAGTAAAGCATTTTTCAGAAATAACGGGATCGGATGTAACGGGCTACTGTGTCTGCGAGGATCATTCCGAATCGGTACCGGGATATTTGTTTTATATCGAATGTTCCGATAATAATACAATCGATAATGCCGGGGAAATACTTGAGGAATGTATGCGGAACGCGAATTATGATTATCGTTCCTGTGGGAATATGAATGAGATAGCGCCGCTCAGGCTTGCCTTTTTGCAGACGGGCAGCTTTCGAAAATATGAAAAGAAGCTTGCCGGGACGGGGAAGCCGATGGGGCAGAATAAGCTGCTGCATTTTCTTGATACGGACGAAAAAAAAGAATTTTTTGCGCGGCAAATTCTGAAAATGGAGGACAGCTTATGGAGAAAGTAACGGGTATCGCGGGAAAATTAACGCTTGGCGTAATTGCCTTCGGACTGCTGCTCGGTATCGTTTGTAGCTTAGTGGGTTACCGCGAATTTACGGCCGTTCTTGAGCAGCAGTACAACGATTCGGCTTATGAAATAGCGCAAGCCGCCATTACGCTTCTGAATCCCGACAAATTCGAACAATATCTGGAAACAGGCGAAACGGACGAGGAGTACTTCGAGATACAGGAGCGGCTCGACGCGCTTGTAAACGCCACGAACGCCACTCTCATTTATGTTGAACGGGTAGACACAAGCGACTTCCAGACCGTTACCTATATCTATGATTCCGTAAACGAGAGCACAGGATTTAGCCGTTACCCGCTCGGTTATACGGACAAGGGCGTAGCGGATAAATATGTCGGTAATATGAAAAATATCGTTTTAAAGGGCGAGCGCGCTACGGAATATCTGTACTACTATTCCGAGGAATCAGGAGCCCATACGACTGCCGGGCTTCCCGTTTACGATTCGAGCGGAAGGATTGTCGCTGTAATCGGCGTTGAAAAGGCTATGACGCGCCTTGAGGCCGCGCGTAACGCCTACGTTCTGCACGTTATTTTATGGACGTTCGCGGCGATGATTCTATTTATTTTCGTATACTCGATGATCCTGCGGCGCGGCGTTATAAAGCCGCTCAAAACCCTCACGAAAGAGGCTGAGCGATTTGCGGAGACAAATCTGCCGTCAAAAGAACCGATTAATATTACGCAGAAGGACGAGGTCGGGATACTCGCGCGTGCGGTCGAAAAAATGGAAACGGATATCGCAAAATATACCGAAAATCTTACCGCTGTCACCGCCGAAAAGGAGCGTGTAAACACGGAATTGTCCGTTGCGACGCGTATTCAGGCAAATATGCTGCCAAGTATTTTTCCCGCGTTTCCCGACAGGGAGGAATTTGATATTTTCGCGACTATGAATCCCGCGAAGGAGGTTGGCGGCGATTTCTATGACTTCTTTATGGTGGACGAACGTCATCTTGCTATTGTGATGGCGGATGTTTCAGGAAAAGGCGTTCCCGCGGCGCTGTTTATGGTCATTGGCAAAACGCTGATAAAAGACCATACGCAGCCGGGGAAAGACTTAGGGAGCGTGTTTACCGAGGTTAATGAACTGCTCTGTGAAAGCAACAGCGAGGGCCTGTTTATCACCGCTTTTGAGGGAGTTCTCGATTTGGCGAGCGGCGAATTTCGCTTTGTGAACGCGGGGCATGAGATACCGTATATCTGCAAAAGGGACGGGAAATTCGAGCCGCATAAAATCCGCGCGGGATTCGTCCTTGCGGGCATGGAGGGCATGCGTTACAAATGCGGAGAAATGCGGCTGGAGGTTGGCGATAAGATATTTCAATACACGGACGGCGTTACCGAGGCTACCAACGCGCAAATGGAGCTGTACGGAATGGGCAGGCTGGCAGCAATACTCGGCAAAAATTCCGCTTTGCCGCCCGGTGAATTGCTCCCCTTAATTAAAGAGGATATCGATAGCTTCGTCGGGGATGCGCCGCAGTTTGACGACATCACAATGCTATGTCTCGAATACAGGGCGCGAATGGAGGGTTAACATGAAGGAGCTTACAATTGACGCGACAATTGAGAATATCGCCGTTGTGACTGCTTTTGTGGGCGGGCAGCTGGAGCGGCTCGGCTGCTCTGTAAAAACTCAAATGCAGGTTGACGTCGCGGTTGACGAGTTGTTCGGGAACATAGCAAATTACGCCTATACCCCCCGTATCGGCGCGGCTACCGTGCGCGTTGAAGTCATCGAAAAACCCCTTGCCGTGGTGCTTACTTTTATCGATAACGGCGTGCCTTACGATCCCCTTGCAGAAGAAGAACCCGATATTACGCTTTCCGCGGAGGACAGGCCGATTGGCGGGCTGGGGATTTATATGGTCAAAAAAACGATGGACGATATTACTTACGAATACAGAGACGGGCAGAATATTTTGAAAATAAAAAAGGAAATTTCCTGATTTTGGCAGCGGACATGAGAGGAAATTTGCGCAGCACAAATTCAAATGGGAGGACTGTTATGAAAAATTATTTGAAGAAGACTTGCGTCGGCCTTGCCGCCGTGTTATGTGCAGGGATTTGCGGCCCGGCGGTATGGGCGGAAAGCGAGGCGGCGGTATATCATTCCCAAACCGGTTATACTGCCGAAAAAATCACTCACCCCGAAAAGGGAGTGAAAGAAATTGACGGAATTGTAGACTATACGGGAAACGGCACAATGGGAGTTGGCCTCGGGACGGGCGACCGTGGGCAGAATTATTCATGGGGATCGATCGGGTACGGAGATTATATGTATATCGGCACCTGTTACGGAGCGTGGATGAATACCCTGACGTTTATGAAAACGGCCCTCGGGCGCGAGTTTGACGATGATGTAATGAAAGCGGCGTTAGAGGAATATTATCATGGAGAGCTTTATACCGCCGAGCCCGACGGGGCGGAGGCGCTTGGCATACTCGTGAAGCTGAATGTGAAAACCGGTGAATCGAAAATACTGATGTCGAAAGCCGATACAGGCCAGAACACCATATTCCGAAACGCTGTGGAACTGGACGGGCGGCTGTACTTTTGCGGCGCGGTAAACGGCCTGCCCGTGATATATGAGGTGAATCCCGAAACCGACGAATGTAGAGAAGTATATGCGGGAATGACCATGGAAGAATACAAGGAAGCGTTTATGAAAGGGTATTCCGTTGGGATCAGGGGAATATGCGTTTATGACAATAAGCTGATCGTAAGCTGTATAAATTCAGAGGGCGCAGTTATTCTTGAATCCGAAAACCCTTCCGAACCGGACTCCTTTAAAATCATTGCTGACGATGAAAAGCTTTTTGGCTATCCGGCCTATCGCTTCTGCGACAGTATTTACGGCGGTTCTATTTTCGATATGGCAAGATTCCGGGACAGCCTGTATGTAACCATCTGTACCGGGACGCCGGAAAACGCCGCGGACAGGGATACAATGCAGTCTTTCGCGATGGTGCGGGGAGACATTTCGGAAAACGGAGAATGGGTATGGACCAGTGTGATCGGAGATAAAGAAAAGGACGGCGCAAAGTATACGTTCGGTATCGACCCGCAGCGGACAAGAAGCGGGGCGGCAAATCTGCAGGTGTTTGGCGATCATCTTTACATCGGAGAATATAATGATGAGGAAATCGCTGTGGAAAGAATGTTGTTTGATAATGATTTCGTATTTATGAATAAAAATTTCGAACAGCCTGTGAATCTGTACCGCATGGACCCGGATGAAAAAATAGAACTCGTTGTGGGGGATGCGGATGAAATGTTTCCCGACGGCGGATTATCCGGTTATGGTTCCGGATTTGGGTGCAGCGAAAATCAGTACATATGGAAAATGACAGTATATAATGGAAAACTCTATATAGGCACCTATGACGCCAGCAGCTTCCTGATTCCGCTGGATGAGTATATGAACGATGAAAACGCATCGGAGGAATGGAAAGGCCGTGTTGACGATTATATAAAAATTCTCTGCGGGAATTACAGCGGCGTTCCCCAAAGCGCGGTGACGTGCGCCGAATACCTGGATAAGGCGGTTTTCGGTTTTGATCTTTATGTGACGGAAGACGGAAGTAATTTCACCAGGATCACCGACAACGGCTTTGGCGACCCATACAACCACGGTCTGCGGGCGTTTGGAATTACCTCCGAAGGGTTGTTTATAGGTACCGCGAATCCGTTTTACGGTACGCAGGTGTGGAAATTAACAGAGGATGCTTCTCAGGCAGGGCCGAAGAAACTGCTGATAGCGTTGGTTGCGCTGATTGCGGTTTCTGCCATTGCGGCTGCGGCCTGTTATAAGAAACGCGCGGCAAAGAACCGCCAATAACTATATTCCGGAAATCTCAATGCGCCCGTGTTTTGCAGGGTTTCTGTACGTGTTTTTCCCGCGCAACGAATGGGCGGAAGACAGAGAAAGGCATAGTCAGGCTTTACGGAGGGATTCAAGTTGGAAAGAAAAGGCTATATTGTCAGCCGGCAGTTTGTTAAATTTTTTATTCCCACCATCATGATGACCATGGCATTGTCCATGAGCATTGTCATATACGGGATGATTGTTGGGAATATTCTGGGATCGGAGGCGCTGGCGGCTGTTAATCTGGTGCTCCCGGTTACGCTGATTTTTAATTCTCTGTATGTGTTGTTCGGCGTGGGCGGTTCCGCGCTGTATTCGGTGGCTCTGGGACGGAGGGAAAAGGGGCGCGCACAGCAGTTCTTTACCGCTGCGCTGGCCGCAATGCTTGCGGCATCTCTTCTTATCATGGTTGGCGGTCTGTTTTTATGCGGCGGTATGGCGGACGCGCTGACAGGAAACGCGCCCAATCTGACGGAGCTGGTTTACGATTATCTCAGAATTGTGATGCTGGCGGCCCCTCTGCTTGTTGTGGTTCCCGGGCTTGTGTATTTTGTCCGCTCGTCGGGGAATGTCCGGACAGCATCGGCGGCGCTCATCACGGCTAACGCCGTCAATCTGGTTTTGGATTTGGTGTACATAGGCGGGTTGAACATGGGGATAAAAGGGGCCGCGCTGGCCACAGGCACCGGATATTTTATCGGGCTGCTTATTGCGGTTTATGGCGTGCTTCACTGTGAAACGCTGAAACCGGCGGCGGTTTCCATAGGCGCTGCCGTTAAGCTGCTAAAGGAGATTGCCGCCACCGGTCTTCCCAATACCATCAATACGGTTTTAAATTTTTTCCGGCTGACATGCATCAATGCCATAGTCATGATGTATCTGGGAAGCAGCGGAGTAACAGCCTTTTCTGTGTGCACATCCTGTCTGTCCATTGTATCTATGTTTGTGGGCGGTTCTGCGCAGACGATGGTTCCCCTTCTGGGAACTCTCTATGGAGAGGGAGATACCAGAGGCGTCCATTTTACGGTGAAGAAAGCGGCCTGTATCACGGGGATTTCCACCCTGATCCTGTTGGTTTTATTTGAAATATTTCCCGGGCAGATTACAGGAATGTTCGGTGTTTCCGACGCCGGACAGACGGCTGTCGCTGTGGAAGCTCTTCGGATTTATGCCTGGAATCTCCCTGTCATGGGAATTTTATTTGTCGCCATGTGCGTGTACCCCATGCTGGGATTTAGGAAACTGTCCAGTTGTATTGCTTTGTTGGAAGGCTTTCTGCTCGTTGTTCCCATGGCCTGGCTGCTGGCGAGGCTGCTTGGCCCGGCCGGTATCTGGGCGGCTTTTCCGGCAGGGGAATTTGGCACACTTCTCATTCTTTTTCTGATCACGGGGAGGATCAGGAAGAAACGGCCCCATCTACACGGTCTGTTTTTGCTGGAAAAGGAGGAGAGGAAAAATGTGCTGGACGTGACCATGATCCAGGAGGTTTCCCAGGCGGTTGCCTTATCGGAGAAAGCCATTAGCTTCTGTATGGAAAACCAGGTGCCGGAGATAACGGCCAATAAAGTGGGGCTGGCTCTGGAGGAGATGGCGGTTAATACCATAAAACAGAAGAAAAATGAGCGGAAAAAAAGTTATATGGACGTCAGGATTACCATAGGCGAGGATCATATCTGCATCAGTGTCCGGGACAACGGCGCGCCGTACCATCCGTTTTTGCCGGAAAACACAGCCGGAGATTTTGACAATATCCGCATGATCCTTGCGATCACAGATGAGGCGGTCTACGACAACATTCTGGGAATGAACAGTTCCATTATGAAAATCTGCATATGAAAAGGAGATGAAGCTTTTCGAAGGCGTCAAAGGACGCCGCCTGAGAGAATCTGAGTTTTGTCTTTAAGAAGGAGGATGGGATATGAAGAGAATTGAGAGAGAGGAAGCGGTGAGGCTGTGTCAGGAGGGAGAAAGGCTTTCGCCCGAAGAAAGGGAGCGGCTGACCGCAGAAAGGCTGCGGGATCTGGTCGCTTATGCCAGGGAGCGCTCGGCATACTACAAAAAGGCGTACAGAGAAACCGGGGAAGACTTCAGGCTTTCGGATCTCCCGCCGGTGACGAAAAAAGAGCTGATGGCGGATTATGGCGCATGGGTGACCGATCCTCAGGTGACAGAAGATGGCGTGCGGGCTTACGTCTGCGGCGATGAGGCGCTTGAAAAGCTGTATCTGGGCAAGTACACTGCCCTTACCACATCCGGAACCACGGGAAATCCCATGCCCATGGTGCGGGATGCTTACCACAACACGATTCACGGCGCCCTGATCCAGACCCGCCTGCTGCGTGAAGTCGATCCGGATCTGATGAATCCGGTCAGACATAAGATTGCGTCCATCATCATTTTGGACCCGGCAGTATCCTCTTATTCCGGTTTCCTGAAAGCCCAGCGGGCGAATCCGGGATATGAACAGAACATGCTGGCCATTTCCCTGACAGAAGACATCAATGAAATTGCGGAGAAACTCAACAGGTTTCAACCGGATCTGATCACCGGTTATCCCTCGATCCTGGCTGTCCTGGGGAAAGCCGGACAGGAGGGGCGGCTTCACATTCGGCCCCAGGCGATTGCCTGTTCTGCAGAAACGTTGACGGAAAAAGTTTACCATACCCTTCGCGGCGCATTTGGGTGTCCGGTTTTGAATAATTACTGTAGTACCGAGGGGGGAGAAGCGGCCATGTCCTGCGGCGAGGGGAAGATTCACATCAATCAGGATTGGGTTATGATCGAACCGATTGATAAAGACGGCAGGCCGGCGCCGGAAGGGAGCTGGTCAGAAGGCGTGTATATTACCGACCTGACCAATTATGTGCAGCCGATCATACGTTATTATATGGAAGACCAGGTCCGCATTCTCAAAGAAGCCTGCCCATGCGGAAGCCGTCTTCCCGTTATGGAGATCCGGGGCAGAGAAGCGGGGACTATGGAAATAGGGGGAAAGGTGTTGTTCAGCTCGTTGTTTGAACAGGCACTGGAACATGTTCCCGGGGTACTGGCTGTCCAGATAGCGCAGAAAAGTGAGCGCAGATTTCATATAAGACTGGTGCCGTCTTCAGAAGAAGACAGGGAAAAGGCCGCCGGGGAAGTGAAGAAGCGGGTTCTTGGCCTGTTTGAAGGAAGCGGCGTCAGATCTGTGGAAGTGGCGGTGGTTCCGGAAAGGCCCAAACCAAATAAACGGGGCGGAAAGGTGAAGTTTTTTGTGAAAGAACTGGAGGAGAGATAAGGATGGAGCTGTTTCTAAATCAGTGGAAAGAAAATGTTAAAAAATATGGTTCCAGGCCGGCGATCATTGATCGGGATGGCAAAAGAGAGACAACGTACGGAGAACTCGATAATCTGAGCGGGAGAATCTGTACGGCGCTGAAGAAAAAAGGAGTAGGAAAAGGATATATCATACCGGTTTGCCTGGAACGCCGGATGGAATTTCTGGCAGCGGAGCTGGGGATACTGAAAAGCGGCGGCGCGTTCGCGGCATTGTCCCCGGAATATCCCGAAGAGAGGGTCGCGTATATTCTGAAAGACTGCGGAGCGCCTTTTCTGCTTAACGATGATTTTCTGGAAGAGGCGCTTGGCGAGCCGTTTTCAGAGGCGGAAGAGGCGGAAGACGCGGACGGCGCTTTTGCCGTTTATACATCCGGTTCTACCGGGAATCCCAAGGGAATCCTTCATTCACACAGAAGCCTGGCGGAGGCGGTGGAGCGGCACAGGGCGTTATTTTTGCCGGAAGAAAGTGATATTCAGCTCAGCTGTGCGTCTTTTAGTTTTGTGGCGATGATTATTGATATTTATACCCCGCTGTCAACGGGGCAGGCCGTGCACATACTTCCGGAAGAGAAGAGAAAAGACGTACGCCAGATTGAGCGGTACATTAGACAGCATGGGATCACCATGGCGTTTATCAGTCCGCAAATGCTGCGGAATTTCCACTCGCCCGGCCCGTCCCTGCGTCTGGTGATCACGGGAAGTGAACGGGTTTCCCGGATGGCAGGGAGAGGGTACCGGCTATTGAATACCTATGGCTGCAGCGAAACCGCGGCGGTCGTGGCAGCTTTTGAAGTGGACCGGGAATATGAGAATACGCCCATCGGCAAGGCGGGCCCGGGTATCCGTCTTCTGCTTCTGGATCAAGAGGGAAAGGAAGTCCCGCCCGGGGAAGAAGGAGAATTGTGCGTAGCGGGGCATATCGCCCATGGGTACATTAATTTGCCGGAACAGACGGAGAAAGCTTTTGCGCGCCGGGAGGACGGGACGATTCTGTTCCATACCAACGATATATGCCGGATGCTGCCCGACGGAAATCTGGTGTATGTAAACCGCAGGGACTGGATGGTGAAAATTAACGGCCAGCGTGTGGAAACCGGTGAGATTGAAGTGCTGATGGGCCAGGTTCCCTTTGTGAAAACGGCGGTTGTCAAAGGTTTCCAGAATCAATATGGGCAGACATATTTATGCGGTTATTTTCAGATGGAAAAAGAGGCGTCAAAAGAACATCCCGAGGAAGAACTGAGACGACGGCTGGCAGAAAAGCTTCCCGATTACATGATTCCGAAATTCTTCGTCCAGGTGGAGCATTTTCCGCTGAATCAGAACGGCAAGCTGAACCGCCTGGCGCTTCAGGCGCCGGATGTATCGAATTTCAGAAAGGATTACGAAGAACCGCGGACAGAATGTGAGCGCGCGGTATGCGGCGGGTTTGAACAGGTATTAGGAATCCGGCCTGTGGGGCGTAAGGACGACTTCTTTGCACTGGGGGGAGATTCTATTCAGGCGGTTATGCTGCTGGCCTGCCTGGAAAAGTATGGGGTGACGGCCGCAGAGATTTTGCGGTACAAAACGCCGGAGAAGATTGCCGCAGTATGCGGCGGGGCGGAGAACGCCGCTTCGCAGGAAGATATATACGGGGACATTCCCGAAGATAAAAAAGAGTGGTATCCCCTGACAGACAGTCAAATGGGAGTTTTTCTGGAGTGCGCGTCAAATCCCCAAAGCACTATGTATAATATACCTGTCTGCTTCCGTATTCCCGCGGGAGCTGACTGGAAGCGGTGGAAAGAGGCTGCGGAGCGGATGGCGTCCCGGTATCCGGTATTATTTGTGTCCATTGAAAGACGGCAGGGGGAACAGACATACAGTATGGCGCTTCATGACAGGGGAGGTTGGGAAATTCCTGTATATGAGGCGGAAGAGTCGGAAATGGACGCGCTGAAAAAAGAGTTTGTAAGGCCTTTTGACCTGGGACGGGGGCCGCTCTTCCGGATGGCAATTTACCGAACGGAGGAAAGCATCTATTTGCTGTCAGATATGCATCATATCATATCTGACGGCGCTTCTGTTGCCGTTTTTTTCGACGGCGTCCGGAAAATCTATGAAGGGAAAGCGCCGGAGGCAGAGGGGCTCAGCCAGTTTGATTTGTCTTTGTGCGAGGAGCGGCTGAAGGACACGGCGGCTTATAAAAAAGCCCGGGAATATTTTGAAAAACGTCTGGCGGGATTGGAAGTAGATTCGGTTCCGGTATTTGATATGCCAGAAGATCCGGAGGCTTTGGACCATCCGGCCGGAAGAATCTGCAGCTATCTGGGAGAAATTCTTGGACAGGAGGAAACAGAATGGTTCGCCGGCAAAATCGGCGTTACAGAAAGTACGCTGTTTCTGGGAGCGTTTGCCTATGCTCTTGCAAAATATAATGGACAGACAGAGGTTCTTTTCGGTTCGGTCAATAACGGACGCCGTGATCTCCGACTGAAGCGCACCATGGGAATGCTGGTGCGTACGCTGCCGGTCTATGTACAGATTGAGGAAGAAAAGACCGTGACAGAGTATCTGCAGGAACTGCAGCAGGATTTTTTTGAGACGATGAACCATGACTGCTGTTCCTTTGAAGAACTGGCCGGCAGTTATCAGGTGACTTCCGATATTTTGTTCGTCTATCAGGCAGAGACGTTAAACGGCATGAATACGGAGCAGGGACTGATTCCCATGGAAACCGTGGAAACAGGGAGCAGCCTGGCAAATCTGGCAGTTCATGTGTTCAAGAAAGACGGCAGCTATGAAATACATTTGGAATACAGAAGTGATGTTTATCTGGAACGGACGGCCCGTGCGCTGATGTCTTTGATGGTGAAAGCGTTGGAGGGCTTTCGGGACTGCGGGCATCTGAGGGATATTCCCCTCGTTTCTTCGGAAGAACTGATGGTTCTGGATTCTTATCACGGGAGGCGCACAGCATATGACAGACGCCTTACCGTGCCGGAGCTGTTTCGTCTGCAGGCAAAAAAAACGCCGGAACATACGGCGGTCATTTTTAAGGAAAAGCGGTTCAGCTACAGGGAAATTGACCGGCTGTCTGACGGCGTGGCTGTTTATATCAGCCGTCTGGGGATTGGAAAAGAACAGGTAGTCTCGATTCTGATCCCCCGTGGGGAATATATGCCAATCGCCTCTCTCGGCGCGATGAAAGCCGGAGCGGTCTATCAGCCTCTGGACCCTGAGTATCCGCCGGAACGGCTGGCTTTTATGATGGAGGATGCACAGACAGAATTATTGATTGCGGACGAATCCCTGCTGGGACTGGTTCCCAGGTACAAAGGCAAGGTACTGCTGACAAAAGAGATTCCGCATCTGCCGGCGGAGGGGGCGGAGGAAATTCCCGCCCCATTGCCGGAGGATACCTATATTCTTCTTTATACGTCCGGAACTACCGGTACGCCCAAGGGCTGTATGCTCTCCCATGGAAATCTGGCGGCATTTTGTAACTGGTACCGCCGCTATTACCGGGTGGAGGAGGACAGTGTGGTCAGCGCCTACGCCAGCTATGGATTCGATGCGAATATGATGGATACCTATCCGGTTCTTACGGGAGGCGGGACATTATGCATCATACCGGAGGAAATGCGTCTGGAATTACAGAAACTAAATGAATATTTGATACAGGAAAAGGTGACGCATGCGTTTATGACCACGCAGGTGGGGCGTCAGTTTGCCCTGGAGATGGAGAATCACTGTCTGAAGTACCTGTTGACCGGCGGCGAGACGCTGGTACCTGTCCGGGCGGCATCTGATTTTGAGTTTTATAATTGCTATGGCCCCACGGAATGCACGATACTGACGACGGTTTATCCGGTGGACAAAGACAGGGAGTACGAAAATATTCCCATTGGCCGGCCGCTGGATAATCTGGAAGTGTATGTGGTGGATAAGCAGATGCGCAGACTCCCGGCCGGGGCTGTGGGAGAATTGTGCGTGGCCGGCTATCAGGTAAGCAAAGGCTATCTGAACAGGCCGGAGCAGACGGCAAAAGTATATACTCCCAATTGTTTTACCGACCGGGAAGGGTATGAGCGTGTTTACCACACCGGAGATGATGTGCGGTTTCTGGCGGACGGAAATATTCAGTTTATGGGCAGGAGAGACGGACAGGTGAAGATCCGGGGATTTCGGATTGAATTGTCTGAGGTGGAGGCTGTGATCCGCCGATTTCCAGGCATCCAGGATGTTACGGTTACGGCTTATGATGCGGCGGCGGGAGGAAAAGCCATCGCCGCCTATCTGGTGTCGGAAGATACTGTTGCCATCCAAAAACTCAGGGATTTTATTATGGAAGAAAAGCCGCCTTATATGGTGCCTTCCGCCATTATGCAGATTGACAGAATCCCCCTGAATCAAAATATGAAGGTGGATAAACGGGCGCTTCCGGCTCCGGTTACCCAGGAGGAAACCTGCAGGGAGGCAGTGAGGCCGATGAGCCTTTTGGAAGAAGAACTTGCGCAGATCGTAAAAAAAATCCTGGGGCATGAAGAATTTTCTGTAGAAACCAATTTGCTTTACGCGGGGCTGACATCTTTGTCCGCCATTATGCTGGCGGTGGAAATTGAGAAGGAGTACCAGGTGGAGCTGGAAGTGAAGCAGATGATGCGGCAGTGCAGTATTTTGTCACTGGAAAACGCTGTTTATCAGGCGCTGCGCACCCGGCCAGGGACAGAAACAAAAGAAAGTCGGGAGGAAGACGGGAGAGAAGCAGAGGATTATCCGTTGACGCAGACGCAGCTGGGCGTATATTATGACGCGGTGAAGCGTCCGGAGGATATGGCGTACAACATTCCGGCCCTGTTCCGCTTCCCCCGCTCGGTCAGCGGCGAAACACTGGCGGAGGCTGCCTGGCAGGTGCTTGAGGCGCATCCTTATGTCAATACCTGTATCCGTTACCGGGCCGGAGAACTGAGGCAAATGCCGGGCGGGAAATCCGGCACAGGAAAGAGTATCCCCGTGCTTTCCATGACGGAGGAAGAACTGAAAGAGTATGGCGCATCCTATGTAAAACCATTTGATCTGACCCGGGATACATTATACCGGATCGTGGTGGTGCAGACGGAAATAAGCACCTGCCTGCTGGCAGATTTTCACCATATCATTTTTGACGGGGCTTCTCTGAATTTGTTTTTGGCTCAGACGGCAAGGGCCTGCGAGGGAAAACTGCCGGAGAAAGAAACCTTCACATATTTTGATTTTGCGCTGCAGGAGCGCAGACTGGAGGGGGGAGAGCATTATCGGGAAGGGCAGGCGTTTTTTGAAAATATGCTCGGGGATTATGAGCATGCTTCCTGCCTTACACCGGATCTTCAGGGAAAAGAAAAAGACGGAAAGAAAGCGGAATGTGCGGCGCCCTGTTCCGGGGAAGAAACGGAAAAATTCTGTCAGACATATGGAGTGACACCGGCGCATCTGTTTTTGGCAGGGACATTTTACACATTGGCCCGCTATACAGGCAGTCCGCAATTATATATCAGCACCATCAGCAACGGCAGAGCAGACTTAAAGCTGCATGGCAGTATGGGAATGTTTGTAAAAACACTGCCTCTTATGGGGAATATCGCGGGAGATAAGACGGCGCTTGCGTTTGTCAGAGAAGTAAGGCAGATGTTTTTGGACGTCGTCTCCTATGAAGACTATCCTTTTACGAAAATAGCGGCAGATTATGGATTTACGCCGGAAATCATGTATGCCTGCCAGCTTGGCGTGGTAGAAGAACAGCGGGTGGGAGGCGAAGCCGTTCAGATAGAAAGTATGGAGTCTGACAGGCCAAAGTTCAAGGTGTCCGTACATATCGAAGAGCGGAACGGCGAGCCGTCGGTGTGCCTTCAGTACAACGATGCCCTTTATAGCCGGGAGCGGATGGAACAGCTGGCGCAGTCTATCGCCGTATGTGTCAGCCGCATGATCGCCAATCCGTACGGATTTCTGAAAGAAATCTCCCTTGTGACAGAGGGGCAGCGGCGGATACTGGATGGATTTTCTGTATCTGCGCAAACCAGTACAGAGTCTCTGAGCTTTCATGGCGTATTTGAGCGGCAGGCCGCTGTCTCCCAAAGGAAAACGGCTCTGATCGCGGCGGACGGACGATGGAGTTATGAAAGTCTGGATCGGGAAATGAACAGGGTGGCCAATGGGCTGATCCGCCGGGGTTTCCGTCCCGGGGACACAGCGGTGGTGCTACTTCCCCGTTTGGGCAGACAGATCATGGCCATGTACGGCGTAATGAAAGCCGGGGGCGCTTATATCCCCTGTGATCCGGAATATCCGCCGGAGCGGGTTTTGCAGATTACAAAGGACAGCTGTGCTTCTTTTATTATTACCACGCAGGAGCGCGTCGGATTTTATGAGAATGCTGTCGACATAGAGGCTCTTCTGGCCTGCCGGGATGATAAAAATCCACAGATTGCCGTTGGGGAAGAAGACCTGGCGTATCTGATCTATACCTCCGGCTCTACCGGAAAACCGAAAGGGGTGATGATCAGCCACAGGGGAATCGTAAATTATGTGCGTAACCATGAGGCCAACAGTCATGTGCATGCGTGCGTGACAGACGGCCATGTGATGGTATCCGTGACGACCGTTTCTTTCGACATGTCGCTGAAAGAAACGGCGGTAGCGCTGTGCAACGGGCTGACGCTGGCGCTTGCCGATGAGGAACAGGCAAATCATCCCGTCCGTCTGGCGGAATTGATAAAAGAAACCCAAGGGGATATTTTTAACGCAACGCCCTCCCGGATGCTGCAGTATATGGAGTCTGAAACATTCTGCCAGGCTCTGGCCGGCTGCCGGGTGGTGATGTCAGGGGGCGAAGCGTACAGTATGCAGCTCCTGGAGAAACTGAAACAGGTGACGTCCGCCAGGATTTTTAACACTTATGGGCCTACGGAGATTACCGTGTCCTCCAATGCCTGTGAATTGACGGGCCGGGACAGGATTACGGCAGGCAGGCCTCTCCTGAATTATGTGGAATATATTGCAGACAGCGACGGAAATCTCCTGCCGCCGGGCGTAACAGGGGAATTGTATGTAGGCGGCCCCGGTGTCGCCGCAGGATATCATGGCCTTCCGGAAATGACAGCGGAGAGATTCGCAGAGTTTCGGGGAATGCGGGTATACAAAACAGGAGATTATGCAAAATGGACGCCAGAGGGCGAAGTGGTGATCCTGGGGAGAACCGATAATCAGGTGAAACTGAGAGGACTGCGCATTGAGCTGGAGGAAGTGGAGCAGGCAATCCTCGGCTGCCCGGCGATTCGGCAGGTCGTCGTCCTGATCCGGGACATAGCGGGAACGGAACATCTTTGCGCCTATTATACGGCGGATGAAGCGGTTTCTCCGGAAGCGCTGAGAGAACTTTTGAAAAGCAGTCTGACCAGATATATGATACCGGATGCCTATATGCAGCTGGAGCGGTTCCCTATGACGCCAAACGGGAAAATAGACCGGAAAGCCCTTCCGGAAGCGTGCCTTGCCGGCTCCGGGGAATACAGGGCGCCAAAGACAGAGACAGAGAGGATATTCTGCCGGATATTTGCGGAAGTGCTGCATATGGACCGGGTGGGCCGGGAGGATGACTTTTTTGAAATCGGCGGGACTTCCCTGGCCGTCACCGGCGTGATCATTGCGGCTACAGAAGAAGGATTTGAGATCACGTTCGGCGATGTATTTACCCATGCCACGCCCCGCGCCCTGGCTGAAATGTTCCAGGAGGAAGATGTGTCGGCGTCGTCGGGGCTGGAGGATTTATCCCAATACGATTATGGAGACATAGAGCGGGTGCTGGAGCACAATACGTTTGAGGCATTCCGGGAAGGGAAGGAGCAGCCCATCGGAAATATACTTCTCACAGGGGCGACAGGATTTCTGGGTATTCATATGCTGCGTGAGTTTCTGGAATCGGAGTGCGGGAAAGTATACTGTCTCCTGCGCAAAGGGCGCTACAGCAGTGTAGAAGAACGTATGAAATCATTGCTTTTCTATTATTTTGAAAATACATATGAGGAGCTGTTTCAGTCGCGTCTTTACACAGTGGAAGGGGATGTGACGGATGCCGCTGTATTTGACCGCATGGCAGAGACAGCTTTGGATATCCATACAGTAGTAAACTGTGCGGCGAATGTCAAACATTTTTCCGCCGGCACGGATATTGAAGATGTTAATGTGGGAGGTGTGCTGCATGCCATAGATTTTTGCGAGAAAACGGGGAGCCGCCTGATCCATATTTCCACCACCAGTGTATCCGGATTCAGCGTGGGAAATGTGCCTCCCGCAGATACGGTTATGAATGAGCAGATGCTCTATTTTGGTCAGGCGCTGGATACAAAATACGGACACAGCAAATTTCTGGCAGAGAGGGCTGTCCTTGGGGCCGTTTCCCGGGGGCTGCGCGCGAAAATTATGAGAGTGGGCAATCTTTCCGCCCGGGATGAGGATGGCGAGTTCCAGATGAACTTCTCTACAAACAGCTTTGTGGGCAGGCTGAAGTCCTATGAATTGATCGGACGTTTTCCGTATTCCATGATGGATGTCACGGCGGAGATGGCGCCCATTGACAGCACGGCAAAAGCTATTCTGACCCTGGCCCGGACTCCGGAGCCCTGCTGTGTATTCCATCCTTACAATAACCACAGTATATATATGGGAGATATTATCTATGCCATGAAAGAATACGGTATGGACATTACGCTTTCAGAGGATGAGGAGTATGAGCGGGCGCTGGAGGAAGCCAAGCGTGACCCTGAGAAAGCAAAGGTATTGTCCAGTATGATTGCCTACCAGAATATGGGGCATGGAAAAAGGACGACAGGGATTGCAAAAGAAAATGATTATACGATGAAAGTGCTGTACCGTATGGGATATCACTGGCCTACGACTTCCAGAGAATATGTTGGAAAATTGGTAGATGCGCTGGACGGACTGGGCTTCTTCTCAGAGCGGGAAAGGGAAATGTAAACCGCTTAATTGATACAAAGGAGATGAACAGAATAGCAGGAAAACTGCTGAAAACAAGGGGTTCCGACACATGGGGGGTCAGAGAATCAAGGATGGGCGCAGATTATTTATCTGCGCCGTCTTTTGAGAAAGGACTTTCCACGCCGTTTTCGGCCAAAAATATGTCAACCTCTGTAACATTTTTATAGTTTTGATTGATACACACAATGATGCCGGCGTCGGCAGGATTTTTGGGATGAAGTTCGGAACATCCAGCCAGGGAAAGGGCTTTTTGCGTTTCTCTGAGATTCATATGCGCCCCGATACAAAGAGCCGTCAATTTGTATTTTGACGGATTTTTTCTGCCGTCACAGATATGATAGACATAGTTTTTGCTCAGGTTCGAGTCGCGTATGATAGAGGGGATGGTGACGTCCTGGCGATGCGACATATAGTCGCTGATGAAATCCTTTAGTGAGGTGAATGTTTTTTCTTCCTTCAGCTCGTTTAAAAAGGTTTGATAGGACTTCTTCCCCTGAGAGATGTGTTCCAGTTCTTGAAATAAAATGGTGGTGCGCGTTTCCTTTTTTACGTTCATAGATAACTCCTTTTTGTGTATAATGGTAACAGTTCGGTTTGTCTGAGCGGATATATAATGGTGAAAATGCCTGTTAGAATCTATGATAAAGGAACAGGGCCGGAATGACAAGGGAGACAAACGATTATGACATTAGAAGAACAGTGCAGATTATCTTATTATAAAAAGATAGCGGATATCGGCGCGCATAAAAATGTATATCTTGTTCAGCATGTGGAGACAAATCGGATCTTTATAAAGAAAGAGCAGAAAATTTATAACCGGGAAGTATATGAATATCTGCAAACCTGCGGAAATCAGCATATTCCGAAAATATTTGAATGTGTGGAAGATAAGGGAACGCTGATTATCATAGAAGAGTACATACAGGGAGAATCCCTGGCGGATCATCTGGAGGAAATCGGGGTTTACTCCCGGGAGGAGGTCTGCCGTTTTGCGATTACCATATGTGATGTGCTGGAGCAGCTTCACCAGCTTCCGCAGCCGGTTATTCACAGAGATTTAAAACCAGAAAATATTTTGATCCCGGAGAACGGTTCCCTGAAAATTATAGATTTTAATACGGCGAAGCGGCATGAACAGGGGCGGGATTCCGATACGGTTATTATCGGAACACGAAAATATGCGGCTCCGGAGCAATTTGGCTATAAGCAGTCGGATGCAAGAACGGATATTTATGCATTGGGAGTTATGATGAATTACCTGCTTACAAAAAAATATCCGGACGAATATTTATATATATCTGAAAAATACGGAAAGGTCTCTTTGACGGAGATTATTCGTAAATGCGTGGAATTTTCTCCCGACAACAGATACCAGACGGTGATGGATCTGCGGCGGGATCTGCAGGCTGTATTGGCCGGGACACCAAAGGCGGACCGGGCAGGCGCAACCGATCGGCAGAACAATTCGTCTGAAAAAAAGGGGCTGTGGGCGACGCCCTTTCTTCCGCCGGGCTTCCGGACGGGTACGGTCTGGAAAATGGCAGCCGGCGGGGTCGGTTATCTGATTATTTTCTGTATGAGCTTTTCCCTGGAAGTAAAAGGGAAGGACGGCAGCGCGGTAACGGGCTTTTTCCTGTGGGCCAACCGCCTGACCTTTTTAGCCTGGTGCCTGCTGACAGTTGCGTTTTACACGGATTACCTTGGCTGGCAAAAGTCTTTGCCGCTGATGCAGAGGAGATATCTGCGCCGGGCAGGATATATTTTGTGGCCCGTGATCTTTCTGGTCGTTTTGGTTTTCATTCTTGTGGTAATTGGCGGATAGAATTGTGCCGGCGGTACACCAAAACCCATGTCAATCGTAGTATGCTTTCTTTATCAAATCGACGGATACCGCTTCTGCTGCGAAAGAGCGTATCGGGGATAGGGTAAACGGATGATAGAAGAAAGGAGTTTGATTATGGGAAAGAATATAAATCCGGCGCAGCTTATGATACCGGTGTATATTAACGAGAAAATTGTACTGGATATGCTTGCGATCATCGAGGATGGGTTTTCAAAGGTCAGTCAGGTGAATTATTCAGAGCATAAGGAGCGCGAGACGTCGCAAAAAGGGGAGGCAGAGCTGTCAACATCGGCAACCCTGCTGAGTAAACTTTTGAAAATAGATTTAAAGGGGAGCATCTCCCATTCCGGCGGCAGCAGCGAGGAGGAAAACACGATAAGGGAAAAAGTGCATACGAATGTATCGCTGCTGTCGAAGTTCCGCGATTTTCTGATTGACAAAAAAATACTGTGTACGGATTTTAGTATGTCTCAAATGCAGGTAGGAGACTATATCGAAATGGAGGGCGTGCTGCAGAAAAATCCGCTGATCGATTATATGGATACGTTTATGGATATACTTCGTATGGTCAGCATTTTCTCGGAAAAACCTCAATTGGGTAATCGAACGCAGGCAAAGAAACAGATGAGGGAAGAATCGGAAATGCAGCGGCAGATTAAAGCCTTTACAGAGGAATTGAAACACAGCGGTACGATTGATTTCATTTTATCGGACAGGAAAGGGACAGCGGTGCTTTCCGCCCAGGAGCAGTATCTGTCCAATGACAATGTCTCTGAAATACTGGGCGGGCATTTTAAAGTATTGGGGAAGGTAATTGCCATTTGCAGGGATGATGCAGAAAGTATTGATCTTTTACGGAAAACGGCGCTCTCTGCTTTTTCAGAAAAGGCATTATCAGAAATGATTTCAGGGTTTAAGGATGAGGGGCTCAGTGAATTTAACCTGCCTGAATTAAAAACGACAATTACGGGCCCCGCGGTCATAGTAATTCCCGTCGCGATTTATGCCTGACCATATCCGGTCTGAAAGACAGGAGGATATATGCCGTCCTCAGGAAGCAAAAATTTCAGTGTTTCATGTCCCGCTTTACAGAGAGAGGAGTTTCTCATGAGTTTTTCCACACTACAGCCATTTCCGTCCCTGGAGAGCGCCCTGGCTGCCATTTTTGGCGGCGGCGTCACGGTGGCCCGCTCTCGCCGGATCTCCGGTGGCGATATCAATGAGGCATATGGCCTTACCCTTACGGACGGAACCACCGTTTTCATGAAAGCAAATACAAAAAAGAATGCCCCCCTCTTTGCCGCGGAGGCTGCGGGGCTCGCCGCCATCGCCTGTACAGGGGAGATCGGCACACCGCAGGTTCTCGGCTGCGGCGTAGAGGGAGATAAAGTTTTTTTGCTGCTGTCTTTTGTCGTCGGCGGGAAGCAGGCTTCTGATTACTGGGAGACTTTTGCTCATCAGCTGGCCGCCATGCACCGGGCGAATACGGCGGAGTTCACGCCGGGAGGCGTTTATGGCTTTTGCGGGGATAATTTCATCGGCGCCCGCCCGCAGGCCAATACGGCCCATGAAAGCTGGATCTCTTTTTTCCGGGACTGCAGGCTGGAACCTCAGTTTCGGAGTGCGGAGAGCTATTTTGACAGGGGAGACAGAAAGAAGACCGGGCGGCTGCTGGACAGGCTGGGGGATTTTCTGGTGGAACCGGAACGGCCGTCCCTGCTGCACGGAGACCTGTGGTCGGGAAATTTTCTCACCGGAAACGACGGCAGGGCCTGGCTCATCGACCCGGCGTCCTATGTGGGCCATGCGGAGGCGGATATCGCCATGACAGAGCTTTTCGGCGGTTTCTCCCGGACTTTTTACGATGCCTATAAAGAAACAGGCCTGCTGCAGCCGGGATATGGCCGCCGCAGGAACCTGTATAATCTGTATCATCTGTTAAATCATTTGAATATGTTTGGCGGGAGTTACCTTTTCCCAGTAAAGCGCATCATAGGGGAATATGTATGATGGCAGGCTGGCAGAAAATCCCGGATAAGCGGATTTTCCTGTTATTTTCCCAGCCGTTTCATGCAGTATATATAACTGAAAAACAGCACGGCGTCCGCGCCGATCCATGCCAGAATCTCCGCGTAATAGATGCCCTCCTGACCCATAAAGCGAGGCAGCAGCAACGCGGAGCCGGTGCGCATGAGAAACTCGGCGATGCCGGACACCATGGGCAGTACCGTATTGCCCATGCCCTGGATACAGGCCCTCGTCACATGCAGATAGTAGAGAATGGGCAGGCAGACGCTCATGATGAACAGATAGTGGTAGGCGATCCATAGCGTGTCTGCCACTGTTTTTGCGTCGCCGGAAATAAAACAGCCCAGAATTATTTTTCCGCCGAGCACCATGACGGCCATGATGACGAAGGACGTAATCACGGCGATTCCCATGGCGGAGCGGTAGCCCGTGCGGATGCGCGCCGTCTTTCCCGCGCCCAGGTTCTGTCCTGCGTAGGTGGTCATGGCAAAGCCGTAGGAGGTCGCGGCCACTTCCAGCATACCGTACAATTTATTGGTGGCGGTGAATCCGGCGATGAAAAGCACGCCAAACCCGTTGACCACGGACTGTACGATCATACCGCCCACAGAGATGACAATATTCTGGAACGCCATGGGAAAGCCAAGCTTCAGAAGGCGCGTATAGGTAGGAAGGCTGGCAGAAAAATCACCTTTTTGTATCCGGAGAAAATCAATTTTGCCTATTCTGACCAAACAGAAAACGCCGGAAAAAAACTGGGCTATAACCGTAGCCGCGGCTGCGCCCGCCACGCCGGCGCCAAAGCCCGCCACAAACAGCAGATCCAGCGCCACATTCAGAATCGCCGCGAATACCATGGCATACAGCGGAGTCTTTCCGTCGCCGAGGGAGCGCAGGACGGCGGCAAGGAGATTGTAGGCCATCGTAATGGGAATGCCGATAAACATGGTGCGCATATATACTGCGGCAGCCTGGAATACGTCGTTCGGTGTGTTCAGTATATGCAAGACCGGCGCCGCGGCAAGCTGGCCGCAGGCCAGCATGAGCGCCGCGATTACCGCAGACAAAATGACGGCGTTCAAAATGATGTTACGGAGCTGTTTTAACCGGTCTGCACCAAAAGCCTGGGCCATCCAGATAGAAAAACCCTGGGAAAATCCCTGTATGATTCCCAGCATCAGCCAGATCATCCATTCTGTCGCCCCCACCGCGGCAATACCGTCAACGCCTAACACCTGTCCCACGATCATTGCGTCGGCTACCGTGTAAAGCTGTTGAAATAAATTCCCCACCATCAGCGGAAGCGCAAAGGAAAAAATCAGTCTGCCCGGTTTCCCGGATGTCATGTTATGAATGGAATGCATCGTTATCCTTCTGTTTTAATCGTATATTTTACCACATTCATCCGCACTTTCCCGTCGGCAAAGAAAGAGATGCCGTCGGCGGCCTGGTCGGTATAGATCGTGGCGCTCATCACCTGTTCGCCGTCGTTGATAAATACTTCCGCGCTGAAACGATCCAGAATCAGCCGGAGCTTCAGCTTTCCGCCAGCGGCGTTCACCAGGCATCTTCTCTGGTGGATGATGGCCCGGCGGGAACCGGAGAATTTCCGGTCGATTTTCACCACCGATTCATGGGGGCGGAAACTGACGGAGGTATGATACTGTTCATTCTGCGCAAAACGCAGGGCGAATTTCCGGTAGATATTTTCTCCGTCCGCCGGGGAGAGCTCAATCTCCAGATCTACCAGCCGTCCGCTGATCCCGGGGAGGCGGATGACATCGGAGAAGACCACATGTTCATGGCACACTTCATCGCAGTGCAGCGCGTCGAATTCCCTCAGGGGTTTCTGGTAGAGCCGCCCGTTTTTAACGGAGAGCTCCCGGGGCAGGCTCATCTGACCGAACCACAGATCCTCATTCATGTGGGGGCTGCTCATATTGCAGGTATCCCAGTTCTGCATCCAGCCGATCATGATCCGGCGTCCGTCCGGTGTGAGCACGCTCTGGGGTGCGTAGAAATCAATACCGTAGTCGACGGCCTGGTTATTTTCCTCTGTAAAGGTGTCCGTTTCCCCATCGTAACCGCCGATCAGGCAGAGGGTACCGTTGCCGTTGTGGTACTCGAAGCCCTGGGGAAGCATATCCTGGGGGCTGGTGAGCAATACCTGTTTGCCGTCCAGCGCAAAGAAGTCGGGGCATTCCCACATTTTTCCGAAACGATGGTGATTTTGTACGAGTACTTTTTTGAAGTTCCAGTGAAAAGCGTCGTCGCTCTCATAGAGCAGGATTTGTCCGGCGTCATCCTCCGCCAGATTGCCGAATACGCAGAGATAGGTGCCGTCCTCCTTTTTCCAGAGTTTTGGGTCCCGAAAATGATTTTCACTGGCTCCCCTGGGAAGTTTTTGGGCGTCGATTACCGGGTTGCCTTCGTATTTTTCGAAATCTATGCCGTCGCCCACGGCCAGACACTGGGTCTGGATATCGCAGGAACCGCCGTTATTTAACGTATGGGTAGCCACGCCGGTATACATCAGCAGCAATCTCCCGTCCGGCAGTTCGATGGCATTGCCGGAAAAACAGCCGTCCCGGTCATAGGGTTCGTCCGGCGCCAGGGCGGCCGGGAGATACTCCCAGTGGAGCAGGTCTTTGCTTACCGCATGGCCCCAATGCATCGGCCCCCATACAGAATCGTAGGGATGATACTGGTAAAACATATGGTATTCCCCTTTATAGTAACAAAAGCCGTTGGGATCATTCATCCAGCCCGTGCGGGTGGACAGGTGGAAAGCCGGCCTGTCTTCGGGCGTGATCATCTTCCCGAAAGCCTCCTCGTATTTGCGTGCTTCACGCAATGTCTGACTATTCATAAAAATGTCCCCCTTAATACAATTATGATATCATCTCACAGTCTAACGGAAAAGCATCCGGCCTGTCAACACAGGCTGTATATTTTTCGGATTTTTGTAAGTTTTCGCATAGAATGATCTTGGGAGAATGGAGGCTTTTAGCGATATCCGCAATATTGACAGGTTTTCCTCTGCTTGTTAGAATAGAATAAAAAGCAGTTTCTTAATTTGATGTCGGGATAGGGAGAGGAAAAATGTATCATTGTCATGTTCAGTTATATTTAGTGGGTGATCCCTGCAGAGTATTTGAGATTATAAAAGAAATAGCCCCGCTGCCCGCTTTTATACACACGTTTGTGGAAAGTGAAAAGCCGGAGGAGGATTTGGCAGCCAGGGCCGATGTGATTCTGGTCGATTTGCACGGCGGTGACTGGAAGGAAGCGGTGCGTTTTCTGCTTGACGGAAAAAAGGAGACGGCGGAATTGATCCTGCTGGCCGACAGCGGACAGATATCGGATCTGGCAGAGTATCTGCCGGAGATCGGGGATATATGGACAACGCCCATGACGGATGAGGAAGTAGGTTTTCGCTTCCGCAAATGGCAGCAGGATGCGAAAAGGAAGGCGGAGCTCTGGCAGACCAGTCATTATCTGGAAGCGGCTATCAATAACAGTCCGAATCTGATCTGGTACAAGGATAAACGCGGCATTCATGAGAAGGTAAACGACAGTTTTTGTAAAGCTGTCAATAAAACGAAACAGCAGGTGGAGGGAAGGAGCCACGCCTATATATGGGATGTGGAGCAGGATGACCCTGCCTGCATAGAGTCTGAGCGGGTGGTTATGACTCAGAGGAAGACCTGTATGGCTGAGGAGACCATACAGACCGGAGCGGGGAAGCGTCTGCTTACCACTTACAAATCTCCGTTGTATGATCTGGACGGCAGTGTCATGGGTACGGTTGGCATCGGGATCGATGTAACCCAGGAGCGTGTCTATGAAAAGGAGATCATAAGCAAAAACCATATGCTGGAGACTATTTTCACCAGTATGGAGTGCGGTGTGATGTGCCATACGCTGGACGGCCAGCGCATCATAAGCGTCAACCAGGCCGCTCTCACGATTCTGGGGTATGATTCCCAGGAGGAAATGCTGGCGGCAGGGTTTGATACGGTGGCGGCTTCCGTGCTGGAGAGCGACAGGGATATCCTCCGCAAACGTATCCGATCTCTGAAAAAGGAAGGGGACAGCGTCAGCGTAGAGTACAGGGTGCTACATAGGGACGGGGGCTTGCGCCATGTGATGGGGAATATCAAGTTGCTGAAGGAGAACGGGGAACTTTTCTACCAGCGTTTTCTTTTAGACTGTACGGCTCAGAAGCTGCAGGAAGAACGGAACGAGCGCCATCAGATGGAGCTGATCCAAGCGCTGAGTATTGAGTATAATCTGGTGTGCTATTATGAGCTGAATACGGGACGCGGCATGTCGATCCGGATTGCTGATGGGTATCGCGAAAAATACGAGCCCTTTTTTGCGGGGAATATCTCTTTGACAGACAGCTTGGAACAGTATATAGAGAAATTCGTCTATGAGGAGGATCGGAGTATGATGCGGCAGGCGTTCTCCCGGGAAAATCTGGAGGAGGAGCTGGCGGAAAAGAGGCTGTATTATACGAATTACCGTACTTTCTACGACGGCGTGATGAAATACTTTCAGATCAAAGTGGTGTGCGCCGGCGCCTGGGACGAAAATCACGGCATTGTTCTGGGACTGCGCAGCGTGGATGAGGAGATACGGAACGAGATGGAGCAGAAGAGCATGCTGGAAGATGCGCTTTTGCAGGCCAACAGGGCCAGCAAGGCCAAGAGCGTGTTCCTTTCTAATATGTCCCATGATATCCGCACGCCGATGAACGCCATTGTCGGTTTTACTGCGCTGGCTATGACTCATATTGAAAACAGGGTGCAGGTAGAGGAATATTTAAAGAAGATCATGGGATCCGGCGAGCATCTGCTGAGCCTGATCAATGATGTGCTGGATATGAGCCGCATAGAGAGCGGCAAAATGTATCTGGATGAGAAACCCTGTCGTCTGCCGGATATCCTTCATGGGCTGCGCAATATCGTCCAGGCGGATATCCGCGCTAAAGAGATGGATTTCTATATTGATACGGTGGATGTGCTGGACGAGGATATTTTCTGTGACAAGCTGCGGCTGAATCAGGTTCTCTTGAATCTGCTCAGCAATGCGATCAAATATACGGGGGCGGGCGGTACGGTAAGTATGCGGATTTCGGAGAAGCCCGGGGCGCCAGTGGGGTACGCCAACTATGTATTTGTCATTAAGGATACGGGCATTGGCATGAGCGAGGAGTTTGTATACCATATTTTTGAACCGTTTGAGAGGGAGAAAAATACGACCCTGAGCGGTATCCAGGGAACGGGCCTGGGCATGGCTATCACGAAAAATATCGTAGATATGATGAACGGCACTATTGAGGTGAAGAGTAAACAGGGGGTGGGAACGGAATTTACGGTCTCTTTTACTTTCCAGCTGAACGCGGGGGAGAAAGAGCCGCTGGATATACCGGAACTTAAGAATTGCAGGGCCCTGGTGGTGGATGATGATTTCAATACCTGTGACAGCGTGTCCTATATGCTGGGACAGATGGGGATGCAGGCGGAGTGGACGCTCTCAGGTAAGGAGGCGGTGCTGCGTACCCGCCAGGCCGTCACGCGGGGCAATGAGTACCGCGTGTATATCATTGACTGGCTTTTGCCTGACATGAACGGGGTCGAAGTCACCAGGAGGATACGGAAGGAGACGGGGGGAGATGCGCCGGTTATCGTTCTTACTGCCTATGACTGGTCGGAGATCGAGGATGAGGCGAAGGAAGCCGGTGTTATCGCCTTCTGCAGTAAGCCTCTGTTCATGTCGGAGCTAAGAAGCTGCCTGCGCTCCATTGTAAGTGTGGAGGGAGATGAGGAAACGGGCAACGACACCCAGCAGGTGAGCTTTCGGCCGGGGCGTATCCTGCTGGCGGAGGATAATGAACTGAATCAGGAGATTGCCGTGGAGATCCTGGGTGATGCCGGGTTTACCACGGAGATCGCGGGAAACGGGAAAATAGCGGTAGAAATGTTGAAGAACTCTGGGCCAGATTATTATCAGGTGGTGCTCATGGATGTGCAGATGCCGGTGATGAACGGCTATGAGGCGGTTCGTGAGATCCGAAATCTTTCAGATAAGAAATTATCCCGGATACCGGTTCTGGCCATGACTGCCAATGTGTTTGAGGAAGACCGGCAGGAGGCTCTGCGGTGCGGTATGAACGGCCATATAGCCAAGCCGCTGGATGTGAAGGTTTTGTTTGAGACGCTGAACAGGGTGCTGTCGTAGTAGCCGCGAAAGTACTGAACAGCTGCCTCTCATAAAAGAAAACGGGAGGGCGTCTAGTTCCCTTCCATTTTCTTTTCTTTTTCTTCTTCTTTAATTTCCCAGTGAATAAGGAAGGTCAGCGCCGCCCGCAGGAGGATGATCCCAGCCACAATGGCGATTTCTTCCCAACGCTGTACGAGTACGGTTCGTAAAATCTCGCTGCCCAGCTTGAATTCCAGTCCGATAGCCAGTCCGTTGGCAAGATAGATTTTCAGATCTGAGCTGCGGGCAATGTATTTGTAGAGGCTGACCAGGCTGGTATAAATGATAATGCAGACACCGATAAATTCCAGAAGCAGGATACCGAATTCAATGATGGTATTTAAAATGGACTCCAGAATGGCGATCATTTCTGTGGTTTTCCTCCTTTGCAGGTATTGAATAAAAGCATACCAAATACAGCGGGAAAACTCAACGTTTTTTTTGGGAGGCCGGATATGCGGGAACGGAGCGGCTTAATATGACTACCGTATGACAGAATTCTTTCCGGAAGACATTTTAAACAAAAAGGCAAAATAGAAAGGGCACTGTGTTAAAAAAAACCGTCAAATTATGGAAAATGGATTTTTGCACAAAATATAGTGAATATTAGGCGAAATATATGATACAATACAAGTACTTTTATGATTAACGATTGACATATTTCGGATTATATGTCAATCGTTTGCCGGAGGGAAGATTATGTCAAAGCTAGATGAGATTTTTCAGCAGAGATTACAGCGGCATCATGATGAGCTGCGCTGGCTGTATATGGAGCTGTATCAGAATGATTCCATGTTTTCTGAACTGTGTACACAGATGTATGAGTATTACCGGCAGCGGAAGGTAAGTCTCCGCAACCGGGACGCCAGACGTGAGAAGCAGCCGGACTGGTTTAAACAGAAGGATATGCTGGGCATGATGCTGTATATAGACAATTTTGCCGGTAATATCCCCGGAGTTAAGGATAAGTTGGACTACATTCGCTCCTGCAAGGTGAACTGTCTTCACCTGATGCCGTTTCTGGACACCCCCAGGGGGCGGTCTGACGGCGGTTATGCGGTGTCGGATTTTAGAAAAGTGCGTCCCGACTTGGGAACGATGGAGGATCTGGCGGAGCTCACAGACCTGTGTCATCGCAAAGAAATCAGTGTCTGTATGGATTTTGTGATGAACCATACCTCGGAGGATCACGAGTGGGCCAGACGGGCCAGGGGCGGTGAGGGCGAGTATATGAGCCGGTATTTCTGCTTTGACAGCTACGATATCCCGGCCAGGTACGAGCAGACGGTGCCCCAGGTATTCCCCACTACGGCTCCCGGTAATTTTACCTATATTGAAGATATGAAGCATTTCGTCATGACTACATTTTACCCGTACCAGTGGGATCTGAATTACAGGAATCCCCGTGTGTTTAACGAGATGATGTATAATTTCCTCTATCTGGCCAATCAGGGTATTGATATCATAAGGATTGACGCGGTGCCTTACATATGGAAGGAGCTGGGAACCCAGAGCCGCAATCTGCCCCAGGTGCATACCATTGTCCGTATGATGCGCATGATCGGCGAGATCGTGTGTCCCGCCGTGGCGCTGCTGGGCGAGGTGGTCATGGAACCAGAGAAGGTGGTGCCCTATTTCGGTACGGTGGAGAAGCCGGAATGCCATATGCTGTACAATGTCACGACGATGGCCACCATTTGGCACAGTCTGGCGACCCAGGATACCCGTTTGCTGAAAATGCAGCTGGATACGGTTTCTTCTCTGCCCCGGGAGTATACCTTCTTGAATTACCTGCGCTGCCATGATGATATTGGCTGGGGGCTGGATTATGGTATTCTCAAGTGCTGGGGGATAGACGAAGCGCTCCATAAACGTTTCCTGAATGATTACTATACCGGAAATTTCCCGGGCAGCGAGAGCCGCGGCGAGCTCTATAATGATGACGCAGTAACCCGGGACGCCAGGTTCTGCGGTACCGTCGCCTCCATGTGCGGGATTGAGAGCGCCGGATTTGAAAATAATCCGGAGAAAATGGAGCGGGCCATACGCCTCGATGTGATGCTCCATGCTTACATGCTGGCCCAGTCCGGTATTCCGATGCTTTACAGCGGCGACGAGGTGGGCCAGGTGAATGATTACTCCTACAAAGAGGACTGGGAGAAAAATCAGGATTCCCGGTATATCCACCGTGGGGCTTTCCGCTGGGAGCTGGAGAAGAATATCAAGAATCCGGATTCCGTGGAGGGACGTCTGTTTTCGGCGCTGGGGGCTTTGGTCGTGGCCCGCAGGAAGTCAGAGGTGTTTGACGCTGAAGCATCTGTGACCACTGTGGACATGGGGGATCCTGCTCTGATCTGCATTCAGCGGGAGACGGAGGAATCTCTCATGAAGGGGTTCTTCAATTTCAGCGGGGACGGGAAGACAGTGGTGCTCCAGGAAGGGGACTGCTATAAGGATATACTCAGCAAGAGGGTGTTGAAGGGTGAGACTTTCTGGTTGGAGGGCCATGATTTTGTGTGGCTGTACCGTGGAAAAAAAGAGGAGGTGTAATCATCGGGTATTAAAAAAGTAAATGTTTTTCGGACTGCCGGGGGTATTAACATTTTATGGGATTGTGTCGATAGTATTTATACATCTTATATCTCTGGTATATAGTACCGGGCAGATACATGCATTTACATTTTTTAATCAAAAGGAGGATACACAGTGAGGATTGATGATCTTTATAACCAGGGTTATGGCAACACAGCAGTATACACCGGAGGTGTAACGAAGACCAGTGAAGCCGGGCAGAGCCAGTCGGCCGGCAGTACGGATGATGCCGCTCAGGTGGCGGTGAACAAGGATCGTGTGGAGCTCAGCAGCGATGCCAAGGCAGCTACCGGAAAAATGAGCGATTCTGAGAGGGCGGCTCTTGTGGAGAGCCTGAAAGCGGATATGGATAACCAGATGAACCGCTTTACCAACATGATGATGGGCATGTTCCAGAAACAGGGCATCACCGGCCTTACCGCCGGGAGCGACGCGTTCTGGAGGCAGATCGCCAGCGGCAATTTTACCGTGGATGCCCAGACCAAGGCACAGGCACAGGAAGCTATTTCTGAGAATGGCTACTGGGGCGTGAAGCAGACATCCCAGAGGATTTTTGATTTTGCTTACGCGATCGCCGGTGATGACACTGAAAAAATGAAAGAGATGCAGGCGGCTGTGGAAAAGGGTTTCCAGGCGGCTACGAAGTCATGGGGGAAGGAGCTTCCCTCTATCAGCGGCGAGACCCATACTGCCATTAATAATCTCTTTGACGAGTATTATAAGAGTGCCGGAGCAGCCTGACGGGCTGACGGAAAAGGCAGATAGAAACAGTATTCTGCGTTTTCCATAGGCAGTTAAATGTAGGATGGGCAGCAGTTATGAAAAGGAACAGATATGTAGACTTGTTGAAATGCTGACAGTCTTGCGTATTTGTTCCTTTTTGTATTTTTACAGTAATAAAGGAGAAACGGCAGATGGCAACCTTAAAGGATGTTGCTAGGGAGTCAGGGCTGACTGTCAGCACGGTATCCCGGATACTAAACAACAGAGGGTATATCAGCGATAATGCCCGCCAGAAAGTGGCGGATGCCATGGAAGAGCTGAATTACCGCCCCAATGAGGTGGCGCGTTCTCTTCATAGGAAGAGCACCAATATGATCGGGCTCATTGTGCCCCATATCCGTCATCCCTATTTTGCTGAGATGATCAGCAATCTGGAGAACCAGGTGTACAAAAAAGGCTATCGGATACTTCTGTGCAATTCCCAGAGAAGCGAGAGGGAGCAGGAGTTTATTGATATGTGCACCGGTAATCAGGTGGCGGGGATCATCCTCTGCAGCGGAACGCTGGAGACGAAAAAGTTTGGCAGGGTGGATATTCCGGTGATCACGATGGAGCGTTTCCGGGATAACGGGACGGCTTCGGTGGAATGTGATAACAGGCAGGGCGGGGAACTGGCGGCGGAGAAACTGATCTCCTGTGGTTGCCGCAATCTGCTGCAGGTGGGAAATATCGCTAACCAGCCCATGCCGGCGGATACGCGGGCGGAGGGGTTCCGGGCCGTCTGTGAGAGGGAAAATGTCAGCTTTGTGGAGGTGTCCGTGCAGGAGGCCCAGTATTATAACATGCGTTACAGTGAGATACTGGAGGATGCCCTGCGGAAATATGCTCAGACCGACGGAATTTTTGCCAGCAGCGATGTGATCGCAGCCCAGGCGCTGCAGGCCTGCCGTAAGCTCCGTATTTCCGTGCCGGATCAGATGAAGATTATAGGGTTCGACGATATGCAGATCGCCACGATCACGACGCCCCAGCTCACGACTATCCATCAGCCGGTCAAAGAGATGGCAGAAATCGCGATCTCCCTGCTCCACGATGCGGTGCAGGAAAAACTGGTTCCCCGGCGGACGGTGCTGCCGGTCCACCTGGTGGAGCGGGAGACCACGTAAAATCTATTTTTTAAGAAGCGCATCCAGGAGTTCCCTGCAGTCTTCCATGTGCTCCGTATTGGAGATGACGACTGCGTAGAGGGGCTCCTGTTCTTTTTCGTCTGCCGGCTGGTTGTAGGCGTCGTAAAATGAGGTTCCCGACAGATCCACGGCATAGTAGCCGTCGATCCCGTCCGCGGGATTGACGTTGCCGCGTTCGTCCTGGGTGAGATTGGCGGTGTCATAGACCAGTTTCCCGTTCTTTATGAGGCTAGCGGAGAGGCTGTCCGGCAGCGCTTCGTCAAGGGGCATGCAGGCGTTAATGGCCAGCAGGTAGCTGTACATATCCGGGCCGCATACGGCCAGATCCATGCGTCTGGAGGATACGGCAGTCATAACCTCCAGTTCCTGTACATAGTAATACTGATTGTCATAATCAAAGGGCTGATCCAGGTTGACATCCACCTTGCCCGGTTTCCCGTCGGATTTCAGATCCTGGGTGAACTGACGGAACCAGCCGCTGCAGTCCGCGTCGTTGTTCAGAACCACGCAGACCCGCAGCCTGCGGGGCTTCTGGCCTTCCCAGAGCATACCGGCGAAGGTGACGACGGTAACGATAATGAAAGCGGAAACCAGTATTTTCCAGCGGTAATAGTCCCACAAAAACTGCAGTTTCTTTTTCCCGTCAAGGCTTTTAAACGTATTCCAGTCACGGCGAAGCTCCTGGCGGAATATAGACGGTTCTTTTTTTGCTCTTTTCATGTTTTATCCTCGTTTTCCGGTTCTGTGATAAAGCTGAGCGGTCTTAGCTCATCCTCATCCCTATCTGTCTCCGGCAGATGGGGCTTCAGTATGGACGCAAGCAGTACAGAGTGAAATCTTCCCACCAGGCCAAAGACAATGAGAACCAGGCCGGGCAGCAGGTGGCAGGCCCACAGGCCTACGGCGGTTACAAAGAGCATCAGAATAGTTTGGGCCGGATGCCCCATGGCAAGTAAAAAGGCCCAGACAAGGATCTCCATATTTTTTTTTTCGAATTTTGCCAGCAGGGCAAAGGAATACAATGCGACAGATGCCCACAACAGGAATAAAACGGCAAAAAATACCATAAAAAAAGTATAGATGCCTGTACCGGAATGGTAGCACATATTGATGTCAATGGCCAGAAAGGCCCCTGTGGCCGTCATCAGCAGGCCAAACCCCGCTCCCTGCCGAAAATTCTGTCTGAAAGAACGGAAAAAGTCTCTGGATACAATGCCGTCCTCCCCGCGGGCCATATTGATCAGAACGTAGAAAAAGGCGGCGGTGGAGGGACCGATGGTGAAGACGGGCAGACAGCAGACCAGCCACAGGACATTGGCGATAAACAGATCGAAAACCCTGTCCATGCTGTTCCAGAAAGGATTGTCCAGATTGAAAAGTTTGTTCATGATAGGTGTCCTCCTTGGATTAGTGTATAGTGAGAGAATCTGTTGAACATGGGTCGGACATATGTAAAGATGAAAGGATAGTGTTGTCAGACCATTGTAGCAAAAAAGGAGAGGCGGCGCAATAAGAAGTTCTAAGGAATGTCAACGGGATGACATATTCGGGCGCCGGTGCGGGCGGACAGAAGGGTGATTATGCAATTGCACGGTGTGGAATTATAGATGGTAATTGCTATAAAAAGGCTTTGGATTAGGAATAATCCACGAAAAATTAACCTAGATTATTCACGGCACAGCCGTGAAAGTGTCTGAAAGCCACATAGTTGCT
>CAJUQO010000014.1 GCA_910588295.1 uncultured Lachnospiraceae bacterium
TATTTTGATTATATCTCATTAGCCACTTCTGTTACAACTTTAGTATAGCACTTCACCCTTGCTCTTGGCTATACACTTCCCACTACCAGGGTGTGTTACGGACTTTCACCGATTAGATTGCGCCCATACTGGGCGCACCCTCAAAAAAGGACAGCCCTTGTAATCGGGGCTATACCGCCTAACCTGAAATAGCTTCCCTCTAACGGTAAACATTTCTCTTTCATGTCTTTCCGGACGGCCGTATCCCTGACGCTGATCATTTCTTTCATGTATTCCACAAAAAACCGCCACCCCCTCCCATCTGACTCATGCTTGACTATATTTCCCGACTGTGTTTTAATCATAGGACATACCCTCAGACGGGCAGACCGCATATTTCCTGTAAATATGCGCAAAAGAAGAAAGGAGGCCCCGTAAACATGAACAAAATCCGTTTATCCGAACACTTTACTTACACGAAGCTCCTTCGTTTCGTATTTCCATCCATCACCATGATGATTTTTACCTCCATCTACAGCGTAGTGGACGGACTATTTGTATCCAACTATGCGGGGAAAACTCCCTTCGCCGCCCTCAATCTGATTTATCCGCTTCTGATGATCACGGGAGCCCTAGGATTCATGGTCGGCACAGGCGGCACCGCCATCGTGGCCCGGACACTGGGGGAGGGGAGACGGGAGGATGCCAACCGTTATTTTACCATGCTGGTCTGGGTAACTGTGATCGGCGGCGTCATCATCACGCTGGCCGGACAGATTTTCCTGCCCGCCATCGCCGTACTTTTCGGCGCTTCCGGGGAAATACTGGATAACTGCGTCCTCTATGGGCGGATCGTGCAGATGGCCATGCCTTTTTTTATGCTGCAAAACGTATTCCAGAGTTTTTTCGTCACAGCGGAAAAGCCAAAACTGGGGCTGGCCGTGACCGTAGCCTCCGGCTGCACGAATATCGTCCTGGACGCCCTCTTTGTAGCCGTCTTTTCCTGGGGGCTGGCCGGAGCGGCCCTGGCCACGGCCATAAGCCAGATCGTAGGCGGCACGGTTCCCCTGATCTACTTTTCCAAGGAAAACAGCAGTCTGCTGCGTTTCTGCAAAACAAAATATTATGGGCGCGTACTGGCCAACACATGTATCAACGGCTCTTCGGAGCTCATGAACTCTGTGGCCTCCTCCATCGTCACCATCCTCTTTAACTTTCAGCTCCTGCGGTTGGCCGGGGAGGACGGCGTGGCCGCTTTCGGCGTCATCGCCTATATCAGTTTTATATTCGCCGCCATTTTCCTAGGCTACGCCGTGGGCAGCGCCCCTATCGTCGGCTTTCACTACGGCGCCGGCCATCCGGACGAGCTGAAAAGCCTTTTGAGAAAAAGTCTCACACTGATGGGGCTTGGCGGCATAGCCATGACCCTTTTATCCCTGGCGCTCTCCGCCCCCGTATCCCGCATTTTCGTGGGCTATGACGCCGGCCTGTACGCCATGACCGTGCGGGGTTTCAGGATCTACTCCGCCGCCTTTTTACTCTGCGGTTTCAACATCTACGGCTCCGCCTTTTTCACCGCACTGAACAACGGCCTCGTGTCCGCGGTCATTTCCTTCCTGCGTTCCCTGGTCTTCCAGTCCGTCTGCGTCCTGCTCCTGCCCATTTTCCTGGGCCTGGACGGCATCTGGCTGGCGCTGTTGGCCTCGGAACTTTTGTCCCTGGCCGTGACGGTCTGCTTCCTGATTAAAAACGGGAAGAAATACCGGTATATTTAATGATAAAAGCTCACGCTCCCCTACATCAGCAGCTCCAGCAGTTCCTCCCTGCTCATGCTACCGATGCTGGCCGCGTCCCCGCTCAGAATCTGGTCCGCCAGATTCTGCTTGCTCTCCTGTAATTTGCAGATTTTTTCCTCAATAGTGTTTTTCATAATCAGTTTAAACACCGAAACCACCTTTGCCTGTCCGATCCTGTGTGCCCGATCCGTAGCCTGGTTCTGCACCGCCACATTCCACCAGGGATCATAGTGAATCACCACATCCGCCCCGGTCAGGTTCAGTCCCGTGCCCCCGGCTTTCAGGGAGATCAAAAATACCTGCACCCGGTCTTTATTGAACTGCCGCACCAGCGAGAGCCGCTTCTCCTTGGGTGTGCTGCCGGTGATCTCATAGAAAGTGATCCCCCTGTCCGAAAAAGCCTGGCGGATCCGCTCCAACATCGTGGTAAACTGGGAAAACAGCAGGATCTTGTGCCCGCCCTCCACGGCACTCTCCACCAGATCTAGGCAGGCCGCAAGCTTGGCAGAGCCGCCCTTATAATCCTCAAAGCACAGGGACGGATCGCAGCAGATCTGACGCAGCCTGGTGAGTTCCCGCAGGATCTCCAGCTTGTTTTTCTGAAATTCCTCGGGATCCTGTTCAGCCAGGGTCTGGCGCATATGCACCACCTGGGCGTCGTAGAGCCGCTGCTGTTCCTCCTCAAACCGGGCATACCGGATTTCCTCCAATTTGTCCGGCAGATCCTTGAGCACATCTCCTTTTAATCGCCGCAGAATGAAGGGCCCCGTCATCTTCCGCAGCCGCCCGGCCGCCTTCTCGTCACTGTTTCGCACGATGGGCGTCTCAAACTCTTTCTTAAACGTCTCATACCGGTAGAGGAATCCCGGCATCAGATAGTCAAAGATACTCCACAACTCGCTTAAGCGGTTCTCGATCGGCGTGCCGGTCAGGGCAAAACGGGTGTCGCTGTGCACCAGCTTCACCGCCTTGGCCGCCGCTGTCGTATGATTCTTGATATACTGGGCCTCATCGATGATCTCATAGCCGAAACTGATATCCTCGTAGGATACGATATCCCGTTTCAGCAGGTCATAGGACGTCACCAGCACATCATAGGACTGGCAGCCCGCCAGCTTCTCCCGGCGCTCCTCCTGGGTTCCCGTCACCAGACACACCGAGAGTTCCGGGGCAAACCGGGAAAATTCCTCGCCCCAGTTGTATACCAGGGACGCGGGACAGACCACCAGGGACGTTTTCAAATGGCTCTCCAGTTTCAGGGACAGCAGGGCCGTGATCACCTGCAGGGTCTTGCCAAGGCCCATGTCATCGGCCAGGATCCCGCCGAACCGACAGGTTTCCAGGGTGCGCAGCCATCGGAACCCCGTTTTCTGATACTTCCGCAGCACTTTTTGCAGCGTGGGCGGCTCCTCAAAATCCGCGTCGGAGACCACCTTGAACTCCTTGATCAGCTGTTTGAAACGGCTGTCCCGGTTGCTGTATACTTGATCGTTCTCCTCCAGCATCCGATCCAGATACAGCGCCCGGTAGGCGGGAATCTGCATCTTACCCTTTACAAACTCCTTCGGCGTCATGTGGAGGGCCTCCATCATCTCGCTGAGCATGGCCAGATTGTCATCCTCCAATGAGAGAAAATCTCCATTCTTCAGCCTGTGAAAACGGCGCTTCATCCGGTAACTGGCCAGCACCTCCAGGAGCTCCTCCTGAGAAATATCCTCAGAGGAAATGTCCAGGTTCAGAAGACCGCTCTCCAGGGAAACCCCCACCGTCACCTTCGTCCTTCGGGATACATTCAGCCGTTTAAAGCGATCTGTACTCCGCACCTCGCCCATGGCCATCAGCGCCTGCACGCCCTCGCTGAGCACACGGTAAACCGCCTCCTCGTCCTTTCCGCAATGATACTCCTGATGCCTTTCATCCAGCTCGGGGAAAAATTTACCCACCGTGTAACGGGCTTCCGACTCCCGATACTGGTCACGGAAAGCTTCCGCCCGCAAAACACTTTTCTGATCAGCCAGAGCCACCTGTTCCTCCCCGTACACAGCCATCGCCCGGCAGACCGCGTCCTGGTCCACCGCATCCAGATAAAAGACAAACCGCACGTCCGGCTGCAGATACTGCTCCACCATCCCGGCATCCTCTTCCCGGATCTCCACATAGTCCCGCAGCGTCGGCAGCACCGTATAATAAAAAGCGGCCAGTTTCTGACGCCCCACCTTGAAGGACAGGGTATTACATCGGGAACCGGACAGCAAGGGCTCCACATGCTCTACGAAATCTTTTTCCAGCCGGTACAGCCGCAGATTCTCCAAATAATACCGATGCTGCTGCCCGCGGAGCAATACCGGCATATCTCCCGAAACCTCAATACCCTGGAACACATGGACATCCGTATCCTCATATTTCCGGATCGTCAGCTCCAGCCGGGGATTGCCCTCCGCGCAGGTCAGCACGCCCTTTTTCACCGGCTTGACCGTACGGTTTTCATATTCCGCCTCCCCGTCCTCACAGAGATCGTAAAAAATATCCAGCCGCCGTCCCGAGAGCTGGATCTGCTGGCTGACAGTGTTTCTCATCCGGTATCCGCCGTAGCTGTCCGCATAGCGCTGGATAAATTCCTCCTCGTCGCTGACAATCTCCTGGATAAACGATATGTATTTCCTGCTGTCCCCGGAAAAATTCTCCAGGCTGTGGTTAAACTCTGCTGTGCTCCCGTAACGGCCATTACCGCTGCTTGCCACCAGCGCCGTAAATTCCTTCATGTTTTTGATCAGATAGAGCCGTCCACCCTTCTCACCCACTTTAAAAGAGAGCCAGAACCCGTCTTCTTTCTGTACCACCCGGGGGCGCACCAGGAGAGGCAGCTCCCGCGTCTCATTCTGGGCCACCACGCCCACCGCCCGCCTGTCCTGAAACGAGCGGATGATCAGCGTTCCCGCCTTGTCTGTGGCATCCCCCAGGCGGTTTTTAGTCGCATGCTCTTTGAAAAGCAAAAACAGAGCCGCCAAATGTTCACAGGTCTTCTCGGTTTTGCCATACCAGCCATAAGCGCCGCACTTGCACCCCGCCACGTCGCAGTATTTTGTTAGCACCTGGTCGGCTGTCATACTGAGAGATATTTCATAGTGGACATTCTTTTTAAGAAATGATCCCCTAGCCGCACAGACCATGGCGTCCTCGTATTCCGTATACCCCAGCTCCACGGAATCCAGACGGACAACACCGCCATCCACCAGCCTTTCCGCCTTTTTGAGATCTGATGCCGTAAGACCCAGCTTTTTCTGCAGCCCGTCCATCTGAAAATAGCTGTATTGATCTGCCTGTGCCCCTATCTCCGCAGACCGAGCCTTCCGCTCTTTTCGGAGCCTCTGCTGTACGGCAAAGATCACCGCGGCAATATGCTTGCAATTCCCTTTTCCGCTGGCCACCGGGCAGTTGCAGACCATGCTTTTCACCACGCCGCCCTTCATACCAATCTTCACTACATAGCCGGTTCTGTCCCGGACAAACGCCTCATAACCCCTGTCCGTCTGCTCCAGATTCGTCACGCCGCCGTTTTTATACAGTTCCCGCCCCATATTCAGTGTGGCCGGAGCAAATGCTTCTTTCCAGTCTTTCATCTGCCGCCCCCGCAAAATTCTCTTCACGCAAAATCAGCCGCTCAGACAGAATCACTTTATCAAAAACTATCCTGCCTGACGGCTTCGTCCAAACCTGTGTTTTATTCTAAGGGGTGGGTAAAATTCTGTCAAGTAAAGAATCGGCCCAACCGGACATCGCACCTGTGAAAACTTTCTTTCCTTTCCCTCTTGACAAAACTGGTCTGTTGTTATAGACTGGGTCTATGGTTGGTAATCGCCAACCAAGGAGGAATTTTATGGAACCATTGAAATTATGCGAAAGCGATTACCGCTTTATGTGCGTTATCTGGGAGCACGAACCGCTTACATCCCGCAGTCTGGTGGAATACTGCGACAAACTTCTTGGATGGAAGAAATCCACCACCTATACCACACTGAAAAAGCTTTGTACAAAAGGCCTGGCACAAAACAAGGATACCATCGTCTCCTCCTGCATCCCAAAGGAGCAGGTACAGGCTTTTGCCAGCAGACATTTTGTGGATCACACCTTTGGCGGCTCCCTGCCCCAGTTTCTCACTTCCTTTTTTGACGGAAAGGCCATCTCCGGGCAGGAAGCCCAGGAACTCAAAAAACTGATTGATCAGCACAGGAGGTAACTGTATCATGAAAAAAAATCTGCTGTTTATCACCCTCATCCTTCTCCTTTTGCAGGCGCCTGCGGCCGTGGCTGCCCACGGACACCACGGCGGCGGTCACCATGGCTCATCCTATACGGCACAGCATCCATGCAATATGTCCAGCTGCAGGGAGACAGGAACACATACCCACAGTGGCAGACGGTATTACGGCCATGCCGGTACATGCGTCACCTACAGCCAGTGCACTGTACGCAAATGCAAAAAAACAGGCCAGCATAAACATTATGGCATAACCTATTACGGACATTGCGGCTCAGGCAGCGCCTACAGCCAGTGTACCGTAGCCGGATGTAAAAAAACAAAAAAACACCGACACAACGGCAAAACTTACTACGGCCATTCCAGCTGCAGGATCACCTACAGTCAATGCACGGTAAGCGGATGCAAGAAAACAACAAAACATAAGCACAGCGGCATATACTATTATGGGCACGCCGGCAGCGGCAAGGTATACAGCCAGTGTACCGTAGCCGGATGTACGAAAACAAAAAAGCACAAGCACAGCGGCAAATATTATTACGGCCACTCTGCCGTGACATCCTATTAACACCTGTCGGCCATCCGCAGCCATTATTTCCATAAATTCCCAGGAGGCTATTAATCCTATGAACAATCTGTTCCTGTCAATGCTCTCTATGAGCCTGACCGCCAGCTACAGCATCTTAGCCGTACTCCTTGTCCGGTTCCTGCTGCAAAAAGCGCCGAAAAAATATTCCTATCTTTTATGGAGCGTCGTGGCGTTCCGGCTCTGCTGCCCTGTATCCTTTTTATCGGCTGTCAGCCTGTTCCGTCTGAAGCTCCCGGGGATATCCCCGTCTTTTTCCGCCGGTTCGGGGGGCATGTCCCCCCCGGCCGGTTTTTCCGCCGTTCTCCCGAATTTCGTCTCCCCACAGATATGGCTTATCCCGGGAACCGCTCTGTGGCTTACCGGCGCGGCTGCACTTGCGGCCTACGGACTGATCTCCTACATCCGTCTGGCGGGAAAATTGCGCATGGCCGTCCGCCTGAAAGACAATGTGTTCCAGTCGGAATATGTACAGTCCCCTTTTATCCTGGGGCTGGCTAATCCGAAGATCTATATCCCCTACCACCTGGACAGCCAGACTCTGCATTATGTCCTGCTCCATGAAAATTATCATATAAAACGCTGTGACCATATCCTGAAAACTGCTGCCTATCTGCTGTTGGCCCTGCACTGGTTCAATCCGTTATGCTGGCTCGCTTTCCATCTGTTCTGCAAGGATATGGAAATGAGCTGTGATGAACATGTGCTGGATCAGGAGGAACATATCTCCAGCGGCTACAGCGATGCCCTGCTCTCTTTTGCCCTGCGGCGCCGTTTCCCTTCACCCAGTCCTCTGGCCTTCGGGGAAACCGATATCAAAAAAAGAATCCTGCACATCCTGAGCTGGAAACCGCCCCGCTCCGCTGTCGTCCTGCTCTCGACCGCCCTCTGCCTTGCCGCCGTCTTTGTCTGCGCCGCCAACCCCACCGCCGCCGGCCTGTGGGATGAGGATGTAGATGCTGCCGGAGACAGCATCTTGCCGGATGCGGATGAGGCCATCGAGAATGAACCCTACTCCGATACAACGGATTCAGACGGCTTTGCCCAGGATACGCCCTATACTGATATACCGGACATAAACGGCTTTGCCCAAGATGCGCCGTCTTCCAATATGCCCGAGGCAGACGGCTCCGCCCGGGATGGGCTCTATGCCGATGTACCGGATCCCTCCATGTCTGCGGAAAATGGATACAATCCGGAGAGTGATTACTTTCCGGAATATAGCAGTTTTTCGGAAAGCCATCATTCGGAAAGCCACCACGCCGGGCATCATGACGGCGAATGATTTTCAAATGATCAACCGCATTTTTTAAAATACCCCTAAACACTTCCCGATCCAGTAAACCACCCCCAGCGCCCAGCTGCTTAAAATACCGTACAGGATCACCGGTCCCGCAATGGTAAATATCTTGGCCCCGATCCCGAACACCTGACCCTCCTTCTGGTACTCAATGGCCGGGGCCGCCACGCTGTTGGCAAAGCCTGTGATCGGCACCAGAGCGCCGGCTCCGCCGAATTTACCGATATAGGGCCAGATATTCAAGCCCGTCAGCACCACGCTGACCAGCACCAGCAGGATCGAGCAAAAGCTCCCCGCCGTCTTCTCATCCAGCCCCAGGGCTGCCCCACCATTCAGGAAAGCCTGCCCCACCACGCAGATCACGCCGCCCACTAAAAACGCTTTACACATGTTTTTTGGCAAACTGTGGGTGGGGGTAATTTCCTCCACGTACTCCTGATACTCTTTCTTTTCTTCCTCCGTTACCATATATGACCTCCTGTCCAAAAAAAGTACATCCATGCACCGGCCGCTTTTCCCAGGGCCAGCGCCAACACCACCAGCGCAAATCCCTTCTCGATTTTCGCCCGTTTCTGCAGCACCGCATAAATATTGACGATCTCTCCCAAAGCCGCCGTCCAGCAGCCCAGAAACATCCCTCCCAGGATGCCGACAGCCCAAAGCGCCGGCATTCCCAGAGGAAGGCTGATAAAATCCAGTTCCAGCAGAATGCCGATGAAGATTCCCGCCATCATGCAATCCTCATACCAGAGGATCAGCCGGGTAGTGCCGCTGATGGCCGCCACCCGGGGGACAATGCCCAGGGCCAGAATAAACGCCGCTGTACTACAGGCCACCGCCATACCGGAAAAGAAAGCCACACAAAGTGCCGCCCCGGCCGACACGATCCCCACCGCTAATCACCGTCCTCTCTTTTTTCTACCGTTTTTCTGCTATTCCTCCTGCATACCGTCTTCCAGTTCCAGCACCGTTTCCTCCACATCCTCCATATACTGATGCAGCTCCATCTCCATCGGTGTGGGCTCCTGCTGCAGACGCCAGCGGCCAAAGTGGTTAAAATAGAAAATCATGCCCAGGCCGATACCCAGGGAAAAGCAGATCTCCATGCCCGTCTGCCCCACGGTTTCTTTCACTTCAAAAGCCTCACGCACCCGGGCCAGCAAACCGGGCACATTGGCCTCCGCCAGAAATGTCATGATCGTAAAGGCCGACCCCACAAAAACGATCAGGCTCACCAGCACGGTCTTGACGTATTTCAGCCAGACATGCCCCCTCGACCTTTTAGCGTACTCCAGTACCAGCTCCGGATCCCCCAGGGGTACCACTTCCACTCCGGGAAACCGGCTCCCAATGACTTCAATAATATCCCGCACGGACACCAGATACCGGCCATATTTCCCCTCTTTGACCTCCAGCAGAGGAATCTGCATGCACTTTTCCATCAGACGGCGGCTCACACAGTACAGCTTTGCCACATCACCAAGGAGCACCTTCCCCGGCCCGACCATGTTATGGCGTCCCACCTGCACATAGAGCTTCCCTGCCTGACCGTCTACCGGCGGAATACCAAAGCCCCCTGAGCCATATTGCCTTGCATATCCCTGCCTATCATCAGCCACAGCGCCACCAGGCCGGCCACTCCCGCCGCAACTAAAAACCATAGATACCAGTTTCTCCGTTTTGTCCGTCTATGCACACCAGCATCCTCCCGTTTGTATTGTTCTATGATCCATACGAAGTAGTCTGTACATTTTTTTTCAAAAAATGCATCACTTTCGTATTTATACCCGCGATCACAAAAGATTTCCATTAGGTAAACTCACGCAGCTTTTTCAACACTCTCTTCTCCATCCGCGAAACCTGTACCTGAGAGATTCCCAGTTTCTCGGCAATGGCCGACTGTGTCTTTTCCTGGTAATACCGCATCAGGATCAACTGTTTCTCCTGGGCGTCCAGCCGTTTTAAAAGGCTCTCCAGGATCATGCGGTCCAGCACACGCCCTGTGGACTCGTCGTCATTTTCCAGCTTGTCCATCAGGGTAATCTCCGTGCCGTCCCCCTGATAGATGACCTGCTGCAGCGACTCCACATCCGCCCCCGCCTCCATGGCCATAGAAAGTTCCTCCACCTCAATCCCCAGATCCCCGGCGATCTCCGTCACCGTGGGTTCCCGGCCCAGCTGCCTCTCCAGCTCCTCCCGGCTCTGCCAGGCTTTGACCGACAGCTCTTTTAACGATCTGCTCACCCTGATCATACCGTCGTCCCGCAGAAAACGTTTGATCTCCCCACTGATCATAGGTACGGCATACGTGGAAAAGCACACGTCATAGCTGGTGTCAAATTTATCGATAGCCTTCAGTAATCCAATGCTCCCAATCTGAAACAAATCCTCCTTCTCCACGCCCCTGTTCAAAAAGCGCCGGACGACACTCCAGACTAGTCCCATATTTTCCTCCGCCAGTGTATTTCTCGCCCCTTTATCGCCCCGGTGAGACTTCTCAATCAATGCAAGGGTACGTTCCATGCCACCTCCCAGGCCAGTATGCCGATATTACGCCTCCCCGGACAGATCGCTCTGCCCGGACTGGCAGCCAAATTTTTTCTTCATCCACACGGTGGTGCCCACGCCCGGTTCGGATCTCACCTGCAGCTCATCCATAAACGCTTCCATGAAGGCAAATCCCATTCCTGAGCGATCCAGTTCTGGTTTCGTCGTGTACATCGGCTCCATGGCCTTTGGCACATCCCGGATACCCACGCCGTGATCCACAACCTCCACCTCCATCTCCCTCTCCCTCACGCGGCAGTTAACCCGGATTTTCTCCGCCTGTCCACCGTAGGCATGGATGATCGCGTTGGTTACCGCCTCAGACACAGCGGTCTTTAAATCCGCCACTTCTTCAAGGGTCGGGTTCAGTTGCGTGGCAAAAGCCGCCACCGCCACCCGCACAAATCCTTCATTTAAGGATCTGCTATCAAATTCCAAAAACATTTCATTGGTGTTTTCCATAGATAATCCCCTTTCTTTACTCTGAAAATCCGCCGCCGCATTTGGCATCCATTCAGGGATGCCAAATGCGCCCCTGCCTACAGCCATTCCTTTTTCCTGTTTACCGGTATCAGTTTGCTGATCCCCGACATCTGAAGGATTTTCTCGATGCGTTCGTTTACGTTCTCCGCCTGTATCCTTCCCCCTTTCCGCTGTATGGCGCGGTATCTCCCCATCAGCACGCCGATACCTGAGCTGTCCATAAAGGACGTATCCCGAAAATCAAATATAATCGTCTGTATATTCCGGTTCATCATCACCTCGTCCGCCTCCTGCTGTATGGGCAGAGCGTTATGATGATCAAGTTCCTCCGGCACACGTATGGTCATGCAGTTATCTCTGATCTGAAATACGCTGTTCATATCTTCCTCCCTAATTAATCTGTCAAACCCGCGAGTATAAAACGTCTGCCACAACACAGGGTATACCTTTAAAGCGGCAGCTGTTTCATATACCAACATATACAGAAAAACCGTCGTTTCTGCATACTGAAGTATAGAAAAAGGATGCAACTGCGAAAAACCCTTCACAGCCACATCCTCTGTATTTCATGTGTGCAGCCCCCGGCCGCTATTCATTAGGTGTCATGCCGTCGCCGCCTCCGGTGTCATCATCGTCGCCGGTTCCGTCTCCAATACCACCGTCGTCTCCGGTTCCACCTCCGATCCCATCATCCCCGGTTCCGCTGTCATCATCCCCGGTTCCGCCTCCAGTGCCGCTGCCCGCGTCATCCCCGTCCCCGGAATCGATGTCATTGTCCAGGGAACCGATATCCGCCGTCTGGCCGGAATTTTTCATTTCTACGGAAATGTCTGTGCCCCGGTCAATGGCATTGATATAGGACTGAGCATTTTCTGAACGGCTGCTGTTCGGGAATGTATCCACGATCTTCTGGTAAATGTCCCTGGCCTCATCCGGCATACCCAGATAGCGGTAGGCGTTGGCAAGGTAATCCATCACATGATAATCGTCGTCCTGGATTTCCATGGCTTTTGTCAGATTCTCCACCGCCTGCTGATAATCCCCGCTCAGATAAGCTGAAATACCCGTATCCTTGTAAGTGTCAAACATATAACTGCTGACCCTATCATAGATTGTATTATAGAGCATCCGCCCGTCCACGGACAATACACTAGTGTCAATATTGCCAAACACATTGGCCACGCTGTCATAGTTCTCCTCCTGATAGGCATTGTAGGCCTTCAGAAGATTTTCATAGCTGGTCACCTGGGCCGTGGCCGTCTCGATCTGGGCTGTGGCCGAAGCCACCGTCTCCTGGGATTCGGAGATCTGTGATCTCAGCTTGGTAATCTCCGAGGACTGGCTGGCCATGGTATTGCTGTACTCCACCACTTTCTCGTTGGCGTCCTGGCTAATATTCTGGGTATTGGCCGGAACCACCAAAAACCAGACCACCGCCGCCCCCACGGCCAGTCCGAAACAGAGGTTAATCAAGGTGGCCAGCACGGAACTCTCCCGGAAAGCGGGCGGCTGAATGACCACGTCATTATCAGACAGAAAAATTTCCGGTGCATTCTCCTGCACTTCCTGGGCGCTGGGCTTTCTGCCAAAGGAAGGCCACACAAATTCCCGTCTGCCGGAGCTTCCGGTCTGCTCGTCGATCTCCTTCATGAAGCGGAGAGTTGTCGAATTAGTCTTGTCGATCCTTGCCGCTTTTTTGAGAATTCTTCTGGCCTTTTTATACTCCCCGTCCTTCATATAAATCAGAGCCAGCAAATGATAGCCCTTAATCAGCTTGGGATTCTGGGACAAAACCTTTTTTAACTGGATCGCCGCCGTGTCCGTATGGCCATTCCGGCAGGTAGATAACGCTTCATTATAGCTCTTTATGGACAGATTGATAGTGTCCAGCTTGTTGGCATTAGCTTTCAGACGCTCAATATACTCGGAGGCAATGTTCCCGCTGGTCTGCAGATTCGCGCTGATGATCCACTCGCTCATAGCCGCCACGGCTTCCCCCATCTCGAAATAGACCAGCCCGAGTAAATTTCTTGCCTGTATATTTCTTTTATTAAATTTCAGACTCCGCACCAACAAATCCACCGCGCCGGACAGGTCGCGGATCTCCGCCTTTTCCAGCCCGTGATTATAATACATATCGGATACCAGCCAGGATCGCTTCTGTATCGTCACGTCGCACCCGCAGCCCGGACAGAAGGGGGATTCCGTCAGTTCAGTCTGACATCTTATACATCTCATCCTTTATACCCCTTACTGCCGAAAACCGGTGGAACGGTTGTCCATCATTTCCTTAACAATATCCATGATATCCGTGAGCTCCTGGTTGTGGATAGTCTCTTCCACCTCGTTTACCTCCAGGCACGGTTTGAATTTTTTCAGTTCTTCCTCGTAATTAATCATCTGTACTCCTCTCCAGATATGCTTTGATCTCCCCCACCAGATACAGGGAACCCACGCAGAACAGCAGGCCGTCCCCCTTTTCCTCCAGCGCCAGCCGAAAGGCGCGAACCGCATCCGGCTCGCTCTCCACAGCCGCGCATCCAAAACGCCGGAAGGATTCCGCCAGCCGTCCGGCGGGAACTTCCCGGCCGCCGCCTACCTGAGTCGTCACCACATGGGCCGGATGAATAGCCTCGCAGATCTCGCCGATCATCCTGTCGTACTCCTTGTCGGACACCGCAGAAAACAGCAGCGTAATATCGCACTCCCCGACAAACCTACGGGCCGTCTCCACGAAACGGGCCACGCCGTCCGCGTTGTGGGCGCCGTCTATAACCACTCCCGGCAGCACGGTCTCCATCCGCCCCGGCCAGCGGGTATGGGCGATCCCTTCCCTCAGCCGTTCCAGAGGGATACGGTGCTCCCTCTGGAGCACCAGCATAGTCAGGAAGGCCAATGAGGCATTCATCATCTGATAGGGCGCTATGTAGGGAATGTGAAGTTCGATGTCCCCGCTGTAAGGATTATGGAAACAGAATGTGATTCCCTCCCTGCCGGCATCTGTAATCTCATACATGCTTTCCGTAAGTTCGTAAGCCAGGGAACCAGTCTTCTCTGCCCTCCCGCGGATTACTGCGGAAGCCTCCGTCACATGGCCGTCAAAGATCACCGGCACCCCCGGCTTGATGATCCCGGCTTTCTCCCCGGCTATGGCCGTCACCGTATCCCCCAGCCACTCCGTATGATCCAGGCTGATGGAGGTGATGATATCGGCCAGAGGCCATTCCACCGTGTTCGTGGCGTCCAGCCGGCCGCCCAGTCCCGTCTCCAGGATCACATATTCCACCTGTTTTTTCCGGAAATACAGCATCCCCATCACAAAAAGGGTCTCAAAATAGCTGGGATGGCCCTCCCCCTCCGCCACAAAGCGGTCGATCTGCTCCTTGACGCGGCCAAACACCTCCACAAAGTCTTCCTCGCTGACCAACCGGCCGTCGATCTGGAAACGCTCCCTGATCGTCACCAGATGAGGCGAAATGAACAGGCCGCAACGCAGCCCCCCCTCGTGGAACATGGACGCCAAATAGGCACAGGTGCTGCCCTTCCCATTGGTTCCCGCCACATGAATCACCTTAAACTCATTCTGGGGATTCCCCAGACGCTCCAGCAGCTTCTTTGTGTGCTCCAGCGGATGCTTCGTCGAAAATTTGGGTATTTCTTCTATATAGTTTACGATTTTCTGATAATGCAAAATGATCACCACTTTATCCTTTTGTCTGATGCCGGACTTTACGGCTCCCTATAACTGTTCAGTAATGAGATTTCGCACTCCTGAATCATGCTTTTACGGTCTTGGCAGTAAACGCTTCGACCTGGGCTGAATAGTTCCGGCTCTCTAACATTATAATATAGTGACGATCATTTGCAAGTAAATAATATCGCAGTTTCTGACTAAAATCGTTGCTGTGTAGCAGTTCAGCCCACGGGCTGCCGTTACATCTGGGCCAGGCGTTCCTTCACCTGAGCTATCATCTGAGAATATTTCTCAAGCTTTGCCTTTTCCTCCTCCACCTTCGCCGCCGGGGCTTTGGCCAGGAACTTCTCGTTTTTCAGCATCCCACCCGCGCGGGCAATCTCTTTGGTGAGGCGCTGCTCCTCTTTTAAGAGACGTTCCTTCTCCTTCTCTTTGTCCACCAGATCCTCCAGGGGCATATAAACCACCGCATCGGGGATCACCACGGACACGGCGTCCTCACCGATCCCGGCTTTGTCCGCCTGAACGCTCATCGCGCTGGCTCCGGCCAGCTTCTGGTATACATCCTTATAGCCGGAAAACATGGCCCCAAGCCTCTCGTTTTCCGTCACAACAAAGACATGGGTTTTCTTATTCTGGGGCACGTTCATCTCCGACCGGATATTGCGGATGCCGCGAACCATATCCTTGACATGGCTGATGAAAGATACCTCCTCCGGGAAAGTGAACTCTGCACGGGCCTCGGGCCAGGAAGCGACCATGATGGATTCCTCCTCCGGGTACAGGGTACAGTAGATCTCCTCGGAGATAAAGGGCATATAGGGGTGGAGCAGTTTCAAAGCTTCACCCAGCACATGGGTCAGCGTCCAGAGGGCCGCGCCGGCGCTCTCCCCGGTCTCTTTTGCCCCCTCACAGGCATTTCCATCGGCCGCCTCTGCTTCTGCCGTCTGGTTCCCCTGGGGATTCAGGCGAGATTTGACAATCTCGATGTACCAGTCGCAAAATTCATCCCAGATAAAGTCAAAGATCTTCTGCACGGCAATGCCCAGCTCAAATTTCTCCATGTTGTCCGTCACATCCCGGATCAGGTCATTCAGCAAAGCCAAGATCCAGCGGTCCGCAGGCTTGAGCTGATCCGTGGCGGGTTCTACAGGAGCCTTGTCGCCCATATTCATCATAATGAACCGGGAAGCGTTCCACACTTTGTTGGCAAAGTTACGGCTGGACTCCACCCGCTCCCAGTAGAAGCGCATATCATTGCCCGGGGCATTGCCCGTGATCAGGGTAAGGCGCAGGGCATCGGCCCCGTATTTGTCAACCACTTCCAGAGGATCAATGCCGTTGCCCAGGGACTTACTCATTTTGCGCCCCTGGGAATCCCGCACCAGACCGTGGATCAGCACATGCTTAAATGGCGATCTTCCGGTCTGCTCCAGGGCGGAGAACACCATGCGGATGACCCAGAAGAAAATAATATCATACCCAGTCACCAGCACGTCCGTGGGATAAAAATATTCCAGTTCCGGCGTTTTATCCGGCCACCCCAAGGTGGAAAAAGGCCACAGGGCGGAGGAAAACCAGGTGTCCAGGGTATCTTCATCCTGGGTCAGGTGGGTACAGCCGCATTTCGGGCATTTTTCCGGCATCCCGGACTGCACCACGATCTCGCCGCACTCGTCGCAGTAGTAAGCCGGAATCCGATGGCCCCACCAGAGCTGTCGTGAAATACACCAGTCCCGGATATTTTCCAGCCAGTGATTGTAAGTCTTGTCAAAACGCTCCGGTACAAAATTCAGGTCGTCGGTCTTCACCACATCCAAGGCGGCCCGGGCCATCTCCTTCATGCGGACGAACCACTGTTTTTTCACCATGGGCTCCACCGTGGTGTGGCACCGGTCATGGGTGCCCACGTTGTGCACATGCTCTTCCACCTTCACCAGAAGGCCCAGTTTTTCCAGGTCGGCCACGATAGCTTTCCGGGCTTCATAGCGGTCCATACCGGCGTACTTGCCGCCCCGCTCATTGACCGTGCCGTCGTCATTCAGAATATTGATCTCCTCCAGATTATGACGCTTGCCCACCTCAAAGTCGTTGGGGTCGTGGGCCGGTGTGATCTTCACGCAGCCAGTGCCGAATTCTCTGTCCACATAGGCATCCGCTACCACGGGGATCCGTCTGCCGGTCAGCGGCAGCTCCAGCATCTTCCCGATCACATCCTGATACCGCTCATCCTCCGGGTTCACAGCCACGGCAGTATCACCCAGCATGGTCTCCGGCCTGGTGGTGGCGATCTCCACGAAACGCCCCGGCTCCCCGACGATGGGATAATTGATATGCCAGAAATGGCCTTTCTGTTCCTCGTGCTCCACCTCGGCGTCGGAGATCGACGTCTGGCACACCGGGCACCAGTTTACGATGCGGGAGCCCTTGTAAATATAGCCTTTCTCATAGAGCTTGAAAAATACCTCCTCCACGGCCCGGGAACAGCCCTCGTCCATGGTGAAACGCTCCCTCTCCCAGTCGGCGGAGGAGCCCATCTTTTTTAACTGGTTGATGATCTTCCCGCCGTACTCCTCCTTCCAGTCCCAGCAGTATTCCAGGAATTTCTCCCGGCCGATCTTCGCCTTGTCGATCCCCTTCTCTTTGAGCTGGTTTGTCACCTTCACTTCTGTGGCAATGGCCGCGTGGTCTGTGCCCGGCTGCCACAAGGCCTCATACCCCTGCATCCGTTTAAAACGGATCAAAATATCCTGCATAGTATTGTCCAGGGCATGGCCCATATGCAGCTGCCCGGTAACATTGGGCGGCGGCATCACGATAGTAAAGGGCTTCTTGTCCGGATTTACCCTGGCGTGGAAATATCCCCTTTCCATCCACTTCTGATACAGTCTCTCCTCGATCCCCTTGGGGTCGTAGGTCTTTGCCAGTTCTTTTTTCATCATAACCTCCTGTCATTTTTTCTCCAGTCTTTGGTACATCCGCCAGACCCACCAAATCATAAAAAAAAGCCCTCTGCCAAAAGCAAAGGGCGACGCAGCCGCTGTACCACCTTATTTCAACACAGATACCGCGAATACACGCCATACAAAACGCGTCATCCCGACGCAGCGATCCGTTCATTCGCCCTATCCGTATCCTCTCATCCGATAACGGGGATGAAACGTGCCCGCTTACTATGCCCCACAGTCAAAACTGCAGGAAATTTTCAGCGAACCGGTTCGAAAGCCACCTTCTCCCCGCCTGTCTCCGGGACATCTTTCAGCCGACGGACGTCCCTCTCTGCGGTCAGTACCGGGATACTCCTCTTTCTCACTACCTTTTTCTGTGTGGATTTATCATAAACGCAGGGGACGGGGTTTGTCAAGAAGGAATATTCGTAATTTGCCTTCGGCAAAGTCCTGAGATGCACTGTAACTAATCTTCTTACCTCGAATATTATCCGCTTGAAAAAAATTCACATGTAATGTAAAAATAATTGACTAATTTTAATAAATATTATACATTTTGTCTATGAGAACTACAATATAAAGGAGAAGGTATCATGAAAACGCAAAGAAAGCCACGGGCGCTTATGGTCGGAAGTGTGATGTTCCTTATTGCAATGGCATGGTTTGTGATAATGGGCAGGACGGTTGAAGCGGCCCCAAAAGTGACGGTTAAAAAAGTTGCTTCCGTGAATTCGTTGACGAAAAGCAAGACGATCAAACTTGCCAAGGGCAAAAAGGCTACTCTCAAAACGACTGTGACCGTTACGCCAAATAAGTCGGCAAACAAAAAGGTCATTTATAAAAGTTCAAACAAAAAAATAGCGACTGTCACAAGCAAGGGTGTGATTACCGGCAAAAAACCGGGTACAGCGAAAATCACCGTAACATCAGTCAAAAACAAGAAGGTAAAAGCTACGGTCACTGTCAAAGTGCTAAAAGGCAAAGTAACAAACATTGCACTGAACAAGACCTCCCACACGCTTAAAACAGGCGCTACAGTAAAACTTACGGCGGCCGTTAAGGCAAGCGCAGGCGACAGCAAGGATATCGTATGGACAACTTCTAATAAGAAAGTTGCGACAGTGAACAGCAAAGGGACTGTAAAAGCGGTCGGAAACGGAAATGCCACCATCACCGCCAAAGCGGCGGACGGAACCGGAAAAAAAGCCGTCTGCAAGCTGACGGTAAAAAAAGCGGCAAACAGCCAGAGCAGTATCCGTTTTGCTAAAGATATGGTCAGTACCATGTATCCAACGGAAGAACTCATTATCCGTGTCGAATGCAGTTCTTCCAAGCATGGAAAGATCACATGGAAATCATCTAATACCGACGTTATAGATTTTGTAGATGATTTTTTTAACGGCCCGAAGGAAGAGGAGGCTGTAATAATTGGTGCCGAGAACCCCGGAACAACCACCATTACGGCCACTGTAGACGGTAAAAGTGTAAGCCAAAAGATCAAGGTTGTGGCTCCCAAGCCCCAGTATACCTATGAAATCAACTTTTTGAACCCGCCATATTCATATGGCGCATTCAATCTTGTATATATAAAAACCGATAATCCGTCTTCCAAAAACTTTGAATTAGAATTCATTGATGTGGCCACTGGCGAAGAAAATGATCCGCTGGTCGCTATGACTAGTTGTTATTACCCAGATTTAAAACGGATGGGCACTATGACTCCCGGTTTTTTGTATAAAACGGATGGCGGATATCTTGGCGTATTTTTATTTTTGGATCCAGGGAAATGTAGGATTTCCGTTACAGAATATCTCTCTGACGCCAAGGGTAACAGGATACACTATAGAAGCTATAGAGATATCCCCCCGCTATACCAAACCCCGATAACTGCAGACGCCGGGAAGGGATATATCGACATAAAGGATATGGCTAAGGAGGAAAGGATATGGCGGCAGTCCGTCATTGACAAAGTAACTACAGCATCCATGACAAAAAAAGCTAAAATGGAAGCGATCACACGCTATCTGGCCCAAAACTCTATTTATAGTAAAACACCAGCAGACGGCCGCCCCGGTTATGTTACTTTAGCTGCGGATACGGCGATACCTTTTTGGAAATTCCCAAAATTTGAAGTCAATTCTTACACTTCGCCCGCTATTTTAACGGCCTTTGGAGAAATGATCGGTTATCCGCTGGAAAATATGTATGGCAAATATCCATATGGTACGCCAGATTGGTATGCGTGGCATATGATAGCGCGATCCGTCGAAGATGGGACTTGTTATCAGTTCTGCCCCGCCACAGACACGAATGTTATTGATACATCCGCTATTAAGCAGTTGGATTTATCCAAATGGAAATTCTATACATGGTATAAATAAGCAAAAACCCGATAACTGTACTCAGTACAATACTATAAGGGCATGGCAAAATCCTTTATTCCTGTGATTTTGCCATGCCCTTTCCCATGGGACGCACAATGGCCGCCCTAAAACACCAGCTCCATTTGCTCCACCACCTCAATCTGCGACACCTCCAGCGTATTCGGCTCGCTGCCTTTGATATGGTCGGTCTTCATGTACTGCATCCCGTTCCGCAGACTGGCCGCGATCAGGTTTAGCACATAAATGTTATCAAACCGGTTGTAGATGGATTCCCCGCCAAGGCCGGTCAGGCAGATCAGCTGGGTATTGGCTTTCCCGGCCATATCCATCAGCGGCTTTAACAGGTGGGAGGCGTTGGTCTGGGCAAAGGGATTATCCATCACCAGCACTTTGCCCTCATTCCGATCGGCAAAAAAGTCCGTGTCGTCCCGCCGCATGTAGCACAGCAGGCTGGACAATACCACAAAAGCGGAGAGGAAACCTTCGCCGCCGGAATTTCTCGCCACCTGGGCCCAGGTGATCGGATACTCCCGCTGCTCCTCAATCTTGTACAGCTTGATCTGTACCTCCCCGATACCTACCACGGTATCGTACAGGTTTTTCGTGGTCAGCTGGGCGCCGAAATATTCCTGGGCATTCTCGTTGCGCTCAAAGATCGCAATCCCCCGGCGGGTGATCTCGTCAATGAGGTCAGACAGGCGGACACGGTAGAGGCTTTCATTTTCCTCCCAGTCCGGCAGCTGTATTTTCAGCATTTTCAGAGGACGTTCCCGGACCGTAATCGTGGAATTGCTGTCGATCCGTCCCAGGTTGGCATGGATTTCCCGGACATATTCCTCCAGAAGCTCCACGATCCGTTCCTTTTCCTTCTCCACCACGGAGATATCCACCTCCAGCTTTTCCATCAGGTCGTCAAAGGACTGGACCGTGGTGGCCAGCTGGCGCAGTACCTGGGACGCGTCCTCTGTAAGCTCCAGCAGGATCTCCAGCGGCTTTTTATAATACTCGTCCGCAAAGGCGTCCATCCGCAGGATTCGGTTCAGCGTCCGGACAAGGCCCTCCTTCGCATCCCGGCGATTCTCCAGAATGGCTTTGTAATCCCTGGCCAGCTCGCCCTTTTTCCGGCGCAGCTGCCCGCGGTCCAGCTCTGCCAGGGGTTCCTCCCATTCAACGGGTCCCGTCTGGGGCAAGTCGCTGTATTCCGCCAGGGCCGTCAGGTTTTCTTCATACCCCTGCCCTGCCTCGTGGAGGGACGCGGCTTTTTTCTGCAGCTGCTTTCCCTGGTACTCCAGCCGGCTTTTTGCCTCGTCAAAATCCCGAATCCGTATCTCTTCCAAAGCCAGGGGCCCCTCCTCCCCGCAGGCCTCGCGGATCTGGTCCAGACAGGCTTTCTTCCGGCTCTCCAGCACGGCGACCTGCGTCTGGGCCTCATTCCAGAGCCTTTTTTTCTCTTCCAGGTTCTTTCGGGCGCCGGACAGCTGCCTCTCTGTATGTTCTTCCTCCTGCTGGGTATAGGCGCAGCCCTCCCAGGCGCCGTCCGCAAGGCCGTATTTTTTCTGCAGGCGGCGCAGTTCCCGTCCGGCCTCCTCATAACGCTTCCGGGCCTTCTGCTCCCGCAGCTCCAGCTCCTGCAGCTCCTGGGACAGGCCGGCCGTAATGGCCTTGAACCGGGCCTCCTTGCCGGCGATATCCAGTTTTTCCAGTTCCTCATCCGCCGCTGTTTCCGGCTTCCTGGCGTAGGCGGCGTACCGGCGGCAGCATTCTGTAAGCTCCTGCTGCACCCGGGACAGACGTTCTGTCTCCATCCGCAGGCTCTCCAGATGCTCCTGTTCCCGCAGGAGCTGCCCTGCGTCCAGTTTCTGCCTTTCCTCCAGGGAGGCGGCCTCTTTCCTGCAGCCCTCCAGCCTCCGGCAGTCCTCTTCATACCGTCCGTAAGCCTCGCAGAGCCGGGCGAAATCTTCCTGCCTGCGCTCCATCCCTTCGATCTTCCGCTCCGTTTTCCGGATCTCCTTTTCCAGGCCCGCGACAGTTTCCTCCGTCGCCGCGAGATCTGCCGCCGTATCGTCCCGCTTTACGGCCAATTCCTGTATGGCCCGCTCCAGCTCCGCCAGGAGCGTTTCATTAGCCTCGTACTTTTCCCGGGTAACCGCCTGACCGCGGACCGTCTCCTTCCGCGCGAAATACTCTTCGTATTCCCGGTTGCGGATAGCAATGGCCTCCTTCTTTTTCTCAATCTTCCGTTCTGCCTCCCGCACCAGCAGGGCCAGCTTCTCCTCGCTCAGCAGATTTTCGTTAAAAAGCACATAAAAACTCACCTGGGGAAATGTGATCACGCCGCTTTCCGCGGCTTCCCCGGCCTTTTCTTCCAGAAACTCCCGGCGAACCACCGGAACCGGGAAAGAGGTGTACACGCCGCTCTCCAGCCGGGACAGCTTTTCCAGCTCCTGTCCCGACAGGATCAGAGCATACGGCAGAAACGGATGATCCCGCACGATCTTTTTATTCTGTTCCTCGGAATAGCCGTTCTTTTTCATCCACTCCATCCCATATACCACCCGGATGCCCCGGTCCGCAAACTCCTGCTGCAGCTCCCCGGGCAGCTCCATCACCCGGCCCTGGGTCAGTTTCCGGTAGTCCCTCTCAAGCTGATCCTCCTCCTTTTCCAGGATGCGGCGCAGCCCGGCGATCTCCTGGAGCTTTTTCTCCGACGCACGGAGGATTTTCTCCGCATCAAACCGATCCTCCTTTGCAAGTTCCAGATATTTCAGGACAGGCGCGCGCTCCGCAAGCTCCCGGCCATAAAGGTCTTTCAGCTCCAGGGCCTGCTTTTTCTCCCACTGTTTCTGCTGGTTTTCCTGGTCCAGGGCCTCTAGGGCGCTTTTCAGGCTGCGGCTTTTCTCCCGCCCGTCCTCCAGACGCCGCTGCCGTCTGCGCTGGCCGCGGGCTTCTTCCTCCAGGGCCTGCCTGTCTTCTTCCTTCCGGATCTCCAATAGACCCGGCTCATAGCGGCCCAGAATATTGCGGGCAAGTCCCGCCCCATAGCGGCTGTTGAAAAACGTCTCCGCCTCGTCATAAGACCGCACGCTGCTCTTTAACGCCCCTTCCCGGGAGGCATTCTCCCTCAGGGACAGCTCTGTCGCCCGGATCTTCTCCTGCCTGTCCGAAACAGCCTGCTTGGCCCGGTGTTTTTCCCCGTCCTTTTCCTCCAGGCCGGCCTCATTTTCCGCAAGAGCCTTCCCATAATGGCAATGAAGCGCGTACCCTAGGTAATCCCGCTCCGGGGCCAGCTCTTCCGTCTTTTTATGGCAGACAGCCAGACGCTGCCCGGCTTCCATAAAATCCTCCCGCTCCTCCGACACAATATCTCGCTGTTTCGCGCAGGACAACAGATGAAGCCGCTCCTCATACTCCGCCGTATCCCGTTCCCATGCGTCCCGCTCCGCCTCCAGCATATCCCGGTTCCCGGCGAAAAAACGCTGTTCTTTCGCCAGCGTATGATATTCTCCGGACAGCCTTTCATACTGTACCCGCCCCAGCGCCCGCCGGTTCTCCGAAACCTCCTCCTCCACAGCCAAAAGCCGCCCCGCCGTCTCTTCTTTTAACTGCTCCAATTCCCCGATAAAAGCGGCGATCCGGTTTTCCTGTTGTGATTTTTTCTCATCTACTGCCTGGTACTGCCCGGCTTTTTCCGCAATCTGCCGCCCCTCTTCCTTAAACAGGCGGATGGTATCCCGCCGTTTGATCTTTGACTGGTTGGCCTTGTACTGCCCCACATATTTCCCGGTGATGGACTGGAACTCCTTCATACGGTTCTGCTCCCGGTTCAGCTTGCCCTCCACGGTCTCCAGAAACCATTTTTCCACCAGACCGCGCTCGTCTTTGCAATCAGAAAACAGGTTGGACAGCCCCGACTCCTCCAGATTAACCTTTTTAATAATAGTCTCCCACTCCCGGTAATGGATCTGATATTCCCGCAGCTTGTCAAAATACTGGCGGGACTGGGCGGCGTTGCCCATATCATACAAAAAGAACCGGGAAGGGTTTTCCCGTTTAAACCGTTCAAAAAGCTGCCTGCAGGCGGCAAAGCTTTTCAGGACGATCTCTTTCTTTCCCCTCTCCACCACCGGCAGATGATGGATGTCCTGCATACAGGGCTCACTGTACTCGCTGACGATGTTGACAATCTCCAGCCTGTCCGGCTCTTCCCCATCTATGGCCTGGCTTTTGCGCACCATCATGCCCGTCAGCACGCAGCCCTCCCCTTGATCCAGCGACCACTCCACCAGGATAAAGGTGGGCTTTGGCGTATTAAAATAACTTTCAAAAGGCCTGTCCTTGGCGTCCCGGTAGCGTTTGTGCACAAAGGGCGCCGTCAACATCTGCACCAGCACCGATTTTCCGCCGCCGTTCCGGAGGGAAAGCAGGGTGCTCTCCCCATTCAAATGAAACGTCTCGTCGCTGACCTTGATCGCATTATTATTGTAATTCAGATTGACCAGCCGGATCGCTTTGATTCTACTCATCCTCGGCCACCCCCAGTACCCGCCGCACCCGGCGGTAGTTATTCTGATTCAGCAAATTCCAGTCCATAAAATTGTCCAGCTTCTTGGTGGTTTTCACCATCTCGTCCTGTTCCACGTACTCCACCAGCCCCTGTTTCTGCAAAAAGACCAGGATCTGGTGAAGGAAACCCTCCTTCGTGGTGCGGGCCCGGGAACCCCTGTCGTCGGAACGCAGCGCCTCGTAAGCCTGCAGGATATCGGAAAAGGCGATCCCGCCCTCCTCCTGCTCCTCCGGGGTATTCTGCGCCCCCTCCTTGAGCCGTTCCGAAATGCAGTTTTGCAGCTCGCCGACGCGGATATACTCCCGAGTCTTGCTGCTGCTCCCCTGGCCGTCAAAAAACTCCACCAAAAGGGTCAGCACCACGAATTGGGACAGATAATAGTCCCTGTCGGTAGCCCCCGATCTGCACAGGGCCGCCTTTAGCTGGGCTTTGGAAAAACCCAGGAAATTATTTTCTTCTTTGGGGATCAGATAGATCACATTCCCGTAACGCTCTACCGTGCTCCCGGCGATTTCCCCCTGGGATTTCACCAGGTTCTGGATCTCCTCCCGCTCCGTATAGGCCCGGTACAGGGTGTTTTCCCCATCCTCCCTGAGCTCATGGTTTTCCAGCAGATAATAGAAAATCTCCTGGCTGAGCCTCACCTCTCCCATTTCGTATGCCATATCCCATATTCCTCCTGTATCCAATGTCCTTTTGCCAAGCCCACGAACAGCTGCCGCAGGCGGCGGCGTCCGGGCTTATCCAAATGACGTCCCATCCCGTATCACCCGCACCGCCACGTCCGAACACCGGATACTCTTTTTCTCGCCCTTCTCGTTTACCACATTTTCGAATACCACCGGTTCCCTCCCGGGCAGCCGGTACGTTTCGATCCGCGTGACGCCAGCCATCCGCGGGTTTTCCTCCACCAGGCGCAGCGCCATCTCATGGAGCTGGAACTCCGCCGGACCGTCCTGGATGAATTCGCTGCGCTCCTTTTTAAGGGCCGCCATATCCATGGCCTGGCACTTGATCAGCTCCACCATAATCTCCTTGAAAACCTCCACATTGGGGATCAGCCGCTCTGTCCCGCTCTTTTCCCGCAGCTCGCCCAGGGAAATCTCCCCTTTTTCGCAGGCCTGCCCCAGCAGATAGCCCAGACAGGCCTCATAGCGGCCCAGCTTTTCGCGCCGCCGCCGCTCCTGCTCCTTCTGCCATTCCTCCCCGTCAAAATCCAGCTCCTCCGCGAAATCCGCCTCTTCTTTTTTCCGCACCGGCCTCTGCAGCTCCATGGACTTATTAATATTGTAAGATTTTTCTATATCGCGGTTAAACAGAGGGCGCAGAAAATAATCCAGATCCCCCAGAGATTCCGGACGCGAAAGCAGCTTATCATACAACTCCGTACGCAGAGAAAACCGTTTGATCAGCGACATCTGCGCCAGAGCCTCCAATTCTTTCGTATATACCTCTTTCAGGTCAAAATGGCTGTTCAGTATCCGCTGGTGCTCGTCAATGGTGCGGTTTAAATACTGTTCAATCTCCCGCAGATGGGCAAGCTTTTCCTCCTCTTTTTTACTGAGCCGCCGCACGTTGATATTCTCCTCCTCCAGCTCCCGGGCGCGCCCCTTCACCATTTCCCGGTAATCCTGGAATTTCCGCTTGGTATCGCTGATAGCGTCCAGATTTTCCAAAAGGATTTCCTCATAATCCTTCACAGAATAATTCAGGGCATTGCGCCGGATCCGGCCCACGGCCTCCTGGATTTTCTGCAGCTGGATCCGCAGCATATTGAAAATGTTCTTGATCTCGTCCACGGCCTTGTCGTAACTCTGTTTCTCCAGATGCATCTGAAAAATCATCTCGTGGACCGTCAGCTTCATATTATTCTCGATTTCCAGGGTGGACAGAAGCAGATTATACCCGTCGTCCGTCAGATAATAGGACGTGCGCCGCAGCTCGTGATCCACATATACAATCTTGTTAGCCACATAGCTCACATGCATGATATGATAGGCGTTCTGTTCAAAATCAAACCCATCAAAATACATGGCCTTCCCCTCGTTGGAAAGAACCACATTGACAATAAAGTCCCCCAGCTGCCGGCATTCGTCATAGGTCAGCTTTTTCTTAAAATGCTGACCGTTCATATTGTCGATACATGCGCCGATATCGTCCATGGTGCAGGCCTCCGCTTTCAGCGACTGCTCCATAATATATAAAAGCACGGCAAAAAGAAGGTTGATCTGCTCGTCCGCTTTCACAAAACCGTACTGTTTCCAGGTGGTTTTCTGGATGCTGTTCGCAATCAGAAGGGCATACATCCCCACATGCTTCATCCGCCGGGGAAACTGTCGGAGAAATTCATACTGCATTTTGACATCCTCTTCTTCCGTAATAAAAATCCACTTCAAAAATCCCAAAGGTTCACAATCTCCTGAGGGATGTACCGTCCCGCCTCCAGGATAACCTCCATCCGCCGGATCTGTTCCGCACTGAAGTGAGAGAAAAACTCGCCAGAAATTTTCCTGTTCTGCCCCTCGCTGGTATCGGGAAGCCGGACTGCCCGGTCTGCTTTGCGCAGCATGGCCTCATAGGCCGGGACGAAGGGCACAATCAAAAAACGCTCCCGAAAACCCTCCGAGAGCTGCTCGTAAATACCGATACCCTCGTAATCCAGATCGCCGAAATAAGAAAGCGTATTCCCCCCTTCCGCCATGTAAGGTTCCGCACAGAGGCCGAAATCCCGGAATGAGCGCAGAATCCGTTTTCCCGCCCCATAGATCAGCGTCCCTATTGTCCGGCCGAAAATCCGCGTATTTCCCGCAAGCATGTGCTTCCGCATACTAAAAAAAGTGTCCTTATTTTCCAGGATCAAAAGCTCCTGGGGCGTTTCCCGGGTACAGGCATAATAGGCCAGGGGTTCTTCCGTTTCATAAAAGCACAACATCTCCGGCTCCAGCCCGCAGCGTTTGAGGATGGTTTTTCCCGATCCCCTGGTGAGAAACTTTTCCCGGTTCCAGATCTCAAAGCTCCGCTCATTGACGGACTCCGGGCAGTCTAAAAGGGCGGCGTCCTCCCGCAGATACCGGTCAAGGGCCAGCACATCATCCCGGTCCTTCCCGTACTGTTCCGGGTGGGCCAGATAATAGTCCACGCCTATTTTCGGATGGAGCCGGTATGTAAGCTCCTCCTCCCAGACGCTGTAGTCCGGCTTCTCCTCCAAAAGCCAGTAGGACAGATGCAGCGCCGGGCTTTTCCCGTTCGTATCCGAGGCTTTTACCGGCCTGACCCTGCCCTGCCCGATAAGCTCCATAACGTACCGATGCTGCTCCCCGTAGGGCTGTCCCCTACGGCTATACAACAGCTCTTCCAGAGAAATGCGTTTCATCGCCCTGCCTCCCCGGCAACAAAGCCAAAAAATTTACTGTGGGCCGGCACATCATCTCAAAGCCCCGCAAAATCCATATCCATGTAGATCCGCAAAGCATCGAAGGCCTCCGTCTGGTTCCAATCATTGCCGATTTTTCCGAACCTTATACATCTTACCACCGAGCGGGGGATATATATGGGCGGCTCCTCTGTTTCTGTAAAGCCCGCATAAAAAGCCGGCGGCCCGGGATCAGTCATGGAAAACTCGTCAAACATATTCAGCATTGGTATAGGCGAGCAGCCCCCTTCGTCCCGGAAATAACCCTGTCTAAAAGTTTATCATCCCGGCGGCTTTATTTCAACTATTCTGTTTTATTGTATGGCTGAAATAAAAAAGGCGGGAACCCGCCGAAAGAACTTACAGACCAAGGAGGACGCCTACCCCGGCACGCACGGCTTTCATGTAGAGGAAATAACATCATTTTCGTTGCGGAGGAAAAACGATGGAATTAGAAAAACCGTCCTGCCGGAGTATTCACCCAGCCGTTTAATCACTTATTCCGTATTCAAGGTTACTGGCCAAGTAAATACCACTTTATGATATTCCACCTACGAACCAGCCGTCACACAAGATGCTCCTTCGGCACGGCGGATTCTTCCGGGTGTATAACCACAAAGATGTCTGCTTGAATAAAGCAGACATCTTACCTGTTCTCACACCGGATAGCTGTTCAACTTTACTCGGAAGTCTCAACCTTACAACTCAAGCAGGTTTCCTGACTTATAGATCATCGCTTGACTCTCCTTCTCATACGTTGAGGACATACAATGGAATATTGAGTCTCGCTCCCTAAATACAGTGACCGGATCGCTCAGGATTCTGACCTGATTCCCTCTTCCAACTGGCTATCGCCAGAAGCACTTGAATTGGTAATATGGAATAATACAGGTATTATGGTAGCACTAGCCAAATGGAATGTCAACCTATATTTCAAAAAAACGGCTTTTGATCCATTATTACAATGAATATATCATCAATTCCACCTGTTCAGGCTGTTACTGTGCACACCAACAATGCCCGCGGCAGCTTTCAAACCATATTCGCGGCACAGCTGCCCGCGGTAGGCTTTATCCTCTATGGCCCTCTGTAAATCTTCCCCACGGGAATCCCGGAGAAGATTCATATACAAAGTGTTTATACGCTCCTCTCCCTGTTCTATTCCCTGTTCCATCCCTTCCCTCCTCTCATGCTCCACCCATTCCTGCAACGCCTTACACATATTAATCCCTCCCTGTTCTGTCCGGTTCTTTTCTTTGGCCTCCAGCAAATAATCCGCATGGCTTATGCTGCCCAGCAAATCATACAGATCCTCTTGCAGGTTCTCGTACTCCTTTCCGTATTCCTCCAGATAACGCCTCATCTGTTCTTCACTCCCGCGATGGTGCAGATAGCCAAACAGCAGACGCAGGTCTGTACTAAATTTTTCCCATTCCAGATATGTACCGGCTTCAATGATATGCAGTTTATAATTGGGCACGTATTCTCTAAGGTGCGCGAGCTCACCGCCCCATTCCAGCATGCCGTGCAGGTCACGGGGGCCTGTCCAGGGCTCTTCCCCCATATACAAGACGCTGGTAAGCGTTGGCCACAGGCGGTCTGTAACTGCCAGACCGCTGATATACTCTTTTCCGCTTAAATCGCTTTTTCGGCGGTGTTCCCTCCGCAGTCTTTTTGCCTGCCGTTCATAACTCCCCACATCATACCCCATTACCCGCAGAGGCATAGCCGAATGGACGGAAGACAGATGTTCAATACCGATCCATACACACTGCATGCCCAGCACCACTTTTCGCACCTTGTCCCGTGCGGCCTGTCCCGCCCGTACCTCCCGATTTTCCTTTCTGACCCGGTACTGTACGCTGTCGGCCTCCTGCACGTCAGAAGCCTTCACCACCTGCTTACCGTGAAAATAAACCACATTAACAAAATCCGCGATCCGTTCTCTGTCATCCAGGTATTCCATTGCCAGTGCATTTTTCTCCTGCATCCTCCTCCTCCCGGCAGAAGGATACAGCAGGAATTTCCCCAAAAATCATTTTCCGGCATTCCCGATACATCCGTCTCCGCCATATTCTGTTTTCTCTCAGTGAATATTTGGCGAAACGCCAGATGTGCCAGTAGGCACCAGATATGTTCACTTTAATGATATATTAATCCTATCACATAAAATTCATCTATGCAACCATATTTTTTGATTAACTACACATTATTCTCATACATGTATGTCTGGCTGTCCACGGCCTAAAGTACAGGCTTTACGGTAAATGCCGGAAACACAAAGAATCGAACGAAATTGTTGATATTTTCGTTCGATTCAAATATAATCTCAAAACCCTGCATACTAACTGCGCAAGGAAGTGCTATGTATGTCAATTACCGCCACGGAACTGAAACTGGGAAAATATCTTCAGCTTGCGGAGAGTGAAGATATCTCCATCACAAAAAACGGAAAGTTTGTGGCAAAACTGTCTAACTCCAACGCTGACCGCGTTATAATGGCTAAATCCCTTCTGGGTGTGATCCCAGCTGATATCACACTGGAGGAAGCGCATGCAGAAAGGACAAATAAACTATGAAAGTATTGATTGATACCTGCGTTATTGTGGATGTCCTGCAAAAGAGAGAGCTATTTTATAAGTCCGCAATGGATATCGTCCTCGCCATCTCGAACAGACGGTGCCTGGGTGTTCTCACCGCAAAATTTGATCGCCATGTATGAGGAGGTCACGGGGAGGACGCTCCGATAGAGAGTAAAAGACAGAGGGCTGTCCTGAAACAGATATTCAGGGCGGCCCTCTAATTTTTTCTTCCTGACCCACACACAATTTTTATCCCGCCATCTGCTTGACAGTTTCGTGTACGCCCACCATAATAAACATATATTGTTTTACCATCGACTGTTTTATACGGGACGATTGCATAGGATACATATGTAACTGCACCGGCCCGGCCTGGAGGGATCCCACCATGAATGAACAAAAAGAACTGGAACGCTACAGCGTCATCACAGAAAAAAATCCCCGGGAGATCGTGCTTCTCCGGGGAAGCGGCTGCCGTTGGCGCCGCTGCGTATTCTGCGATTATCATCTGGACTACAGCCGTGACGAGGAAGCAAACTATCATTTGAACCGGCGCGAACTGGCGAAGGTCACGGGCCGTTATCACTGCCTGGAAGCCATCAATTCCGGCAGCTTCTGTGATCTGGACGAGGACACCATGACGCTCATCGAAGAGACCTGCCTGGAGCGGGGCATCCGGCAGCTCCATTTTGAGTGCCACTGGATGCACCGCTCAGAGATCCCCGCCGTCCGACGCCGTTTTGCCGACAAAGGTATCGCGGTCAAGATCAAGAGCGGTATCGAGACTTTCGACTACGGTTTCCGTGAAAACATCTTAAGAAAGGGCATAGACGAGGCCGATCCGGCCCGCCTCTGCGCCCCCTTTGACGAAATCTGCCTGCTCTTCGGCCTGACCGGCCAGACCGCCGCTTCCATGCGGCGGGATATTGAGACCGGCCTGGCCCTGAACGAGAGGGTCTGTATCAATATTATGACGGAAAACACCACCGCCGTCCGACCTGACCGGGACGTCATCGCCGTCTTTGCCAGAGAACTTTATCCCCTGTACATCGCCGACCCCAGGGTGGATATTTTGATGGAAAATACCGACTTCGGCGTAGGCGGCGGGCAGGCCCCAAAAAGAACCGGCGCCCAGCCCGAATCAGAAAAATCGACCGGCAAAAAACAATAAAAAATACCCGCCGCGTATGATTTACTGCAAAAGCGGGATAAATGATCATTATCAGAAGACACACCATATCAGGAGGAAACATCTATGAAGCGAACCGCAGGTATCTTACTTCCCATCTCCAGCCTGCCCTCCCGGCACGGCATCGGCTGTTTTTCAAAAAGCGCCTATCATTTCGTAGACTGGCTGAAAGAGGCCGGACAGACTTTCTGGCAGATTCTTCCTCTGGGGCCCACCGGCTACGGCGACTCCCCCTACCAGTCTTTCTCCACATTTGCCGGAAATCCCTATTTTATCAGTCTGGATACCCTGGTATCCGAGGGCCTTCTTGCCGCCGACGAATGCGACAGTACGGATTTCGGATACAGGGAAGACGACATCGACTACAAAAAACTTTACGATAACAGATATCCGCTGTTGCGAAAAGCCTATAAGAGAAGCCATATCGCCGACGATCCGACATACCGCCGTTTCGCGGAAGAAAATGCCTGGTGGCTCTCCGACTACGCTCTGTTTATGGCCGTCAAAAACCACCTGGGCGGCATCCCCTGGCAGGAATGGCCCCGGGATATCTGTCTGCGTACCCCCTCCGCCATGGAATCGTGGCGCGGCAGACTGCAGGACGAGATCGGTTTTCAACAGTTTATGCAGTTCAAATTCCATACCCAGTGGCGCGCATTAAAGGACTACGCCAATACAAACGGTATACGCATCATCGGCGATCTTCCTATTTATGTAGCCATGGACAGCGCAGATGTCTGGGCCGGCCCGGAACTTTTCCAGCTGGATGAAAACCGCGTGCCCCTGGCCGTGGCCGGCTGCCCTCCCGATGGTTTTTCCGCTGCCGGGCAGCTCTGGGGCAATCCGCTGTACCGCTGGGATCATCACCGGGAGACCGGCTACGCCTGGTGGCTCTCCCGCCTGGAGTATTGCTTCCGGCTATACGACGTGGTACGCATCGACCACTTCCGCGGCTTTGACGAATATTTTTCCATCCCCTACGGAGCCGATTCGGCGGTGGGCGGACACTGGGAAAAAGGCCCCGGCATAGATCTTTTCCGATGCCTGAAAGAACAGATGGGAAAACCGGAGGTAATCGCGGAAGATCTGGGGTACGTGACCGATTCGGTTCGCCGCCTGGTGGCAGACACCGGCTTTCCCGGCATGAAGGTGCTGGAATTTGCTTTTGACTCCCGGGATACCGGATCTGCCAGCGACTATCTGCCCCACAATTACCCCGAAAACAGCGTAGCCTACACCGGCACCCATGATAATGAAACCATCGCCGGATGGTTCACCTCCATCACGGAAAATGAACGTACAATGGCCCGGAACTACCTGTGCGACCGGTATACGCCGGAAAATGAACTGTACCGTTCTTTTATCGCCCTGGTCATGAGAAGCAAGGCTGCGACCTGCATCATCCCCATGCAGGATTACATGGGCCTGGACAACCGCTGCCGCTTGAACCGCCCCTCCTCCGTGGGAACCAACTGGCGGTGGCGGCTGAAAAAAGAGGATCTCTCCGATATACTTCAGAAAGAGATCCTCTCCGTCGTCACACGTTATGGCCGAAGCACTTTTTAGGCCTGCTCCAGCAGCCCCGGCAGTTCCGTGACGGCCCGGATTACGCCTTCCGCTCCCACGACCTCACCAAAACCGTAAGCCGCGTAGATCATCGCGGCTCCCGCCTCGTGGGCCGAGTCGCAATCCCCCTGGATATCCCCCACATAAACCGGATATTTCAAATGATTGCGTTCGGCCACGAGGCGGATATTATCGGCTTTCAGGAGCCCCGTGCCGCCTAGGCTCTCAAAATCCGCGAAATATTTCCCCAGTCCATGAGCCATAAAAAAAGCTTCTATATAGCCTGCCTGGCAGTTACTGACTACCGCCAGCAGGTATTTTCCTTCCAGAGCTTTGAGCGTATCCTCCAGCCCCTCATACAGAATGCCCCCGTGCTTCTCTATATAAGCATTCTCCGCTGCATACAGCTTCTCTGCTATCCGACGCCGTTCTTCCTCCTTGGCACCGGGAAACAGCCTCCTGAAAATCTCCCCCATGGGCAGACCCATGCAGCCTTTCACCTCTTCCGCACTTTTGTAAGCATAGCCCAGCTCCAAAAGCACCTGATTCCAGCTCCTGACTATATTTTCTGTGGCATCCCACAGCGTTCCGTCCAGATCAAAAATAACCCCGTCAGCTTTCATACCTTAAACCGCCTTTCCCTGGATCGGTCTGACACCCGTCGGCAGACCAATCCTGACATTCCATTTAATTTCCCGTAAGAGCATACCACACTCCGCACCAAAAGGAAACCCCCGGCCTCCCGGCCCGGGGTCGTAACACGTCTATAATTCTATAAGCTGATAAAACTCCTCTAACGTCAGCCCATGATTTTTCAGGAACCGGGCCGCACGCTTTCCCACATACCGGAAATGCCAAGGCTCATAATCCACCCCCGTCACCGACGATTTATCCTCGGGATAGCGGAGCACAAACCCATAGTCCTGGCAGTTCTCCCTAAGCCACTGGTTTCCCTCCGTCTCTCCCTGGCTCTGATCCATCTCCACATTCCCCGAAGCCAATATATCCAACGCCAGACCTGTCTCATGCTCACTACAGCCCGCCGGCATAGTCTCCCGGTATACCTCTTCCAGGGCGCTATCCCGGCTCAGCCCCTCATTGACAAGCATCTCCACTTCCTCGTCAATCAGCTCCTGCTGTTTCTCCCGGCTGCGGTATGCCGAAGCAATCCAGAACGTATGCCCCGCCTCCGCCGCATCCTCAAGCATCATCTGCAGCTCCCCATACAGCCGCGTAGATGCCTCCAGACGCCCGCCGCAGATCTGCCGGAGCATAGAGTCATAGGATGACTCCAATGGATTCTCCCGGTTCACCAGCACCAGCTCTTCAGGATTCTCCCGATAGATCTCATTTACCTCATTCCTGGAAACGCCGATGTCCAGGCCCTGCGGCCTGCCGTCTGCGGCCATACTCCCACCGTCTCCCGGCGCCGCCGCATTTCCTCTTTCCTGAACCGTCTTCCCGGGTTCCGTTTCCGGATGCACCGCCATACTCTCCACGTTCGCCCCCCTCTGCGGCCTCTTATTTAAATGCTGACCGACCACACCCCCGGGAAACCAGTGGGCCTGTATAATCACGGCCAGTGACACCGACGTCACAACAGTGACTGTCAGCTTACGCACATCAAATCCGGATCGTCTCTTCATTGTCATCTCCGTGGCATCCATGATTACCCCTCCTACCTGTTCTGACAGGAAATATACCATGGCCGTGTTTCTGTCTTTCAGCATTTATGCATCTTTTTTGTATCAAATCTTTGCCGGCCCTCTGTTTAGCCCGCCTCCGGATAGCTCTGGGAAAACGGAATGCCTACGCTGAAAATATCACTTTGGTAATCATATATAACAGGCATATCCCTCACGCTGCCATTGCCTATATCTATGGACGCCGGAAATATCAGATACCACATTCCGGTTTCCTTATCCTCTATGATATTATAAAATAAGTTTTCCAGATAATAGATATCCTCATAAGGATTTTCCGCATCGAACACTTCGCTCCTTGCATAACCCGCCCCGTTTTCCGGCACAAGGCCGCCGTCACCCGGGATTGCCATATATACATCCTCCGCTGTCTTCTCACTTCCTTCCGGGACAGTACTCCCATAATAATCGGCAAGCTGCTCCGACAGGCTGTTTAACAGCTCTGCGGCCAGCTGGGCGCCGCTTTTTCCACCGCCCCTTATCCCTTCAAGCAGAAAGTTCTGCAGCGCGAAACACATCCTGTCCCCCGCCGCCCCGCTCAGCGTCAGGCTGTAAAGCTTATGATACTGCGTATCCGCCAGAAGTGTTACACGGTCATCCATATCATCCCGGCTTTCAAACACAGTCTCCCAATAACTGATCCGCCCCCTCAGTCGGTCGCCATTGGCAGGATAAATACTCCGCAGCTGCCGGTGGGCACAGACATACTCCGCCAAATCCACCCTCATCAAAAGAACTCCTGCGCCGTACAGCTGATCCAGCTCCTCCTGCAGAATTGCTTCCAATTCCCCGTCGGATACCTCGGCGTCGCCGACAGAGGGCAGGGCCATGGACGCCAGTTCAATCCCCCGGGCCTCATAATAAAAAATGTCCTGCATTTTTTCTGTCATGGAGGCATAATTGTATGAATACACGCTCACCTCATTTTCCGCATATTCAGGCCGGTTCAGCGTACGCTCATCGCTGTAGCGCCCGTAAATCTGGGGCAGACGCATCACCCCCAGCACCAACAGGGCCAGACACAGCAGCATACTGCCGGTGGCCGCCATTCTTCCGGGCCGTTCTTTTCTTTCGCGCACAATTCTCCTCCTTTCTGCCGTCTGGGGCCTCCGGCTGCCCCAGCTGCCCGGCTCAATTTCCCCACAGGATTCCAGAAGAAAAAGAGGCGTCGCCGGTGTAATAGCTGCCCCATACTCCCAGGCCGCTGCCATCCCCCTTTACTGCTATTGCGCTTTCCACACCAAATCCCCAGCCTTCGTCCCCTTTCGAAGCCATCAAGGCGGCCGTTTCCGCCGGCCCGGCCCACTCACCGGCCATTTTCTCCTTATATACATCTAAATCTTCCGCTTCCGCTGAAACAGCAATGCCATAATATTTGGCATACCCCTCCGACAGGCTGCCCATCAGATCCTGAACCGCCTCGGCGCCGGATGTATGCCCGCGCAATATCCTGTCGGCCAAATATTCTCCCACGGCGCTGCAGTTCCTCTGTGCGTTTACACCGTCCAGATTTATACTGTACAGCTTATGATATTCTGTATCCATCTGGGTGATCAAAAGCCCCTCCTCGCTCTCATAATACAGCTGCCAGTAGCTGATCTGTCCTTTCAGCCGATCCCCATTGCTCGGATATATGTTGCGCAGCTCCCGGCGGGCCTGGCGGAACGCCGACAGATCCACCCTCGCGCGAAGAATACCCAGACCGTACAATTGATCGAGCTCCTGCTGCAGATACCCGTTCAGCTCGTCATCGGACGCCTTCGTATCCCCCGCCGCCGGAATAAGCACATTCTGCCATTCAATGGAACGGCTCTCGTAGTATGCGATGTCCTGCAGCTTCTCCTCCATAGACGCATAATCGTAGACATAAATCTTCACATCATTTTCCGTATACTCGGGACGGTTCAGGGTTCGCCGGTCGCTGTAACTGCCGTAAACCTGGGGCAGACGCATCGCCCCCAGCACCAGCGCCGCCAGAAAGAACAGCATGAGTCCTGTAGCCGCCATACGCCCCGACAGACTCTGCCTCTTACGCATCCCCATCGCCTCCTACCGCAATATTGCGGGGCCCATCCATTCTGCCCTGTTTCACCGCCCCTGCCTTTTCGGACAGTCTTTTCTCACGTTCCGGAAGGGCCGGCCCAGCGGGCAGCTCTTCCCGGGAAGCCTGGCCCACCGTTGTTTCATGATCCGGCAGAACCACCAGTACACCCGTTCCCTTACCCGGTTCACTGTCCATATACCATTTTCCCTGATGCAGTTCCACAATCTTCCCGCAGAGGGCCAGACCGATGCCGGAGCCGCCCTCCTTGCGGGCGCGGGATTTATCCACCATATAAAAGGCTTCTGTCACCCGGGAAAGCTCCTCCTTGGGCATACCCACGCCGTCATCCAAAAAAATGACCTGGTAGCTGCCCGGAACAGCTTTTCCCCGAACCCAGATATGGCCGCCCTCGCGGCAGGCTTTCCGGGCATTGTCAATGATATTGCCAAACAGGGACAGAAGAAGATCCCTGTCCCCGCAGACCTGCCCCGGATCCATCCGGAAGATCAGCGTGACCCTCTTTTCCTCCAGGAGTTTTGCCGTCATCTGCCGGAGCGCACCCGCCAATTCCTCCACATCCAAAAGCCGGAAAGCCACGTCCTGTTTATCCATGCCGATCAGCTCCAGCAGCTTGTGGGACAACCGCTCCAAACGTTTTCCCTGCTGGTAAATATAGTCCGCCGAAGTCAGCCGTTCTTCCTCATTCATATCCATCATCCGCAGCATATCGGCGTAGCCGATGATGGAGGTCAGCGGGGTCTTGAGCTCATGGGCAAAGGCCGCCGTAAAATCCTCCTGTCTGCGGGCGGACATTCTAAGCTCTTCCATACTCTGCTCCAGCCGATCTGCCATATGGTTGAAATCGCCGATCAGCTCGGCCACCTCGTCATGGCCTTTGGGCTTTGCCCGACTGGAGTAATCTCCTTTTGCAAAACGTTCCGTCACCCGAGATAGATCCCGAATCGGTTTCGTCAGCCCATGGGCAAACAAAAGGGCCCACACGGCCACCGCGCAGAACGTAATCAGGATCGCCACCCTGTACTGTCCGTACAGCCGCTGGCGATCCTCATAAATATAGGAAACATCCACATTCCGTTCCATGTAGTAGACATTTCCTTCATATTCCATATAAAACAGCGCCTCAAGATAATACCGCCCGTTCTCGTCCGAAATCTGGCTCACGCTCTCCGATTCCTCCAGTGGAATATCCACAAGGCCGCTCACATAATCGCCCTTTTCATAAATGGCTTTTCTCCGAGAATTATAGATGCGGAACACGTTTCTCTCATTTCCCATGCTCTCCCAGATGGATTCCGCGATACTGGCCGCGTTCTCGTCATTGATCTGCTCCTCGGGCAGATTCTGCAGCGCCGTCAGAAAGGCATACTGGTACATCTGGTTTTCCCGGAAGCTCCTCTCCTTTTCCCGGTTCAAGGAAGTCTGATAGTTGGCGTTCAGCACCCAGACGCCGAACAGGGCAAAGGCCAGAAGCGTCGAAACCATCATTCCCAAAAACAGTTTTCCATACAGTTTCATACCTTCACCCCGCCAGCTGCCTGATGCCTCCCCTGCCTCACATTACATGGAGGCGATACCCGATCTTGTACACAGCCTCGATCTGGCTCTCCCAGCCCAGCTTCCTCCGAAGGCGCTGGACATGGAGATCCACCGTGCGGCTGTCACCCATATAGCTGCTCTGCCAGACCTGCTCGTAAATGGTCTCCCGATACAGTGCGATATTGGGATTCTGGGCAAACAAAAGCAGCAGTTCAAACTCTTTCAGAGTCAGGCTGACCTCCGCGCCGCCCTTGGTCACGGTGCGGGAGGGGATATCGATCACCACGTCCAGCACTTCTATCGTCTGATCCGTCTTGTGGAACCGCCGCAGCACGCTCTCGATCCGCGCCAGCAGCTCCACCACCTCGAAAGGCTTGGCGATATAATCGTCCGCCCCGGCCTTCAGTCCTTTGACCTTGTCCGCCGTCGTCCCCATCGCCGTCAGAAAGATCACCGGAATATCGAACTGCTTTGCATACTCCAGAAGCTCATACCCATTCACCTTGGGCAGCATGACATCCAACAGGCACAGGTCATAGTGCCCCTTCTCCAGACGGTCCGCTCCCTCCAGGCCGTCGTAAGCGCAATCACACTGATAGCCGTTCTTCACCAGATTCATACGGATCAGATTAGCGATCGGCTCCTCATCCTCTACTACCAATATTCGATTCATATACTCCACCTCATCTGTAGTACTTCCCCTGCCTGCCCTTATTCAAGCCGAAAAAGCCCACGATTACTTTACCCAGTAATTGTATCATATTTGTATCGGTAAGAGGAAAAAACAAAAAAAATCACATCCGCGGCCGCCGGTCTTAAGGGGTATTCAGCAGGGCCCTCGCCGTATATTCATCCAGGAACAGATGGGTGATGTAATGTCCGGCCAGGGCCCCTTTAAGCGCTAGGGCCTTCCTCCTGTCCATCACTACGCCGATACGGATCCTTTTCCGAAGAATGGTTTCCAGGCCAATGGCCATGATCCGGTTATACAGCTCCCCGTCCCGGTAGGAGCCGTCCGCCAGATAATGCCGGGAACAGATATCCCCCACATAGCCCTCCTCCAGCATCCCCTGGTATTCCCCCTCAGTAAAATAGCCGCCCTTGATCAATACCGAATCCGGACTCAACCGCCCCACACTGAACATAAGAACCGTGGTCTGCTCGATGAGATCCATCATACTGCGGACATTGGAGTCCCGCAAAAGCACCCGGGCCGTCTCGGAATTGCCCACCCGGGAAGGCACCGGCAGCGTATAGCCCTGGGCGTGGTAATTGTCGGCAAACCGCCGGATCACGCTCTCCGCCCCGCTGCTGCTGGTGTTGCATGTCACACTTCCGTGAAGGCTTACGATCTTAAGATCCGGCACCACCTTGGGGATCAGATAGGAGGCAACCGTATCCATGGTGGTTCCCCAGGGGATACCCAAAATATCTCCCGGCTTCAGGATCTGGTTCAAAAAAGGCGCCACAGCCGCACTGACCTCCCTCCCGATAATCTCCGGGCTGTCGATATCCGCGTTGACCACCGTTACCTGCTCCAGCTGATATTTTGTCTTAATCTCCGTCTCCAGCTCATAGTGGTTCATCACCGGAAGATGCAGATGGAACGTTACGTAATGGTTATCCACCGCCTTTTTCAGCATACGGGATATGGTGGCCGTGGACAGCTTCTCACTGACCGCAATATCCTTCTGGCTCATTTGCAGCAGATAATGTTTTTTGATCACCCGGATAAACTGACTGGAAATCATCTCCATATTGTTCCCTCCCCGCCTTGCATATATAGTTAGTGTAACATACCCCCCATGATATTTCCACCGCGAAAACACATGGGTTCATTATGGCAAAAATAACCGCCTTACTTTTACGAAGCAGGGCAGTTATTTTTGTGTCTTATTACAAATTTTTATGCAAAAACGGCTTCGCGGACAACCTTCGTCATCTCGCAGGGATCACCATTTTCAATGACATCTTTGAGCCTGTCAAACCCGATCTTGTCCACCATGCCATCGTAAGCTTTCATATTCAGGACGCTCTCACGGGTCGCCAGATAGGAATTCTCACGGTAAGGAAAAATATCCACGGCAATAAATCCGTCGTATCCGGCTTTGCGCAGGGAATAAAACATCTCAATATATTCCGTGAGCCGCAGGGAGCCGACGATCATGTCGTCGTCCCACATATTGTAGTTATCATTGGCATGGATCATGAACAGTTTGTTGTACCGGGCCGCCACTTCGATATTTTGGGCCACGCTCTGCTGTGCCTGGAATACATGGCCGGTATCAATGGCAACACCCACGTTTTTCCTGTCCACCTCCATGCAGACCAGGAGGGCCGTCATCGTGGTATCCACCAGGCAGCGGTTCCGGGGCTCCCGGATTTTCCCCTCCAGGGTCAGATTGACCTCCGGATTATAATCTGCCAGCTCACGGACCGATTTGACCAGATAATCCCACTGTTTTGTGTAATCTGTCTGCAGCGGGTAGTCAAAACCGTCCTGGCCCAGCCAGAGGTTCACACTGGGCTTCCCCACCAGGGTTGCGTTAAAATCAATATTCTGGCGGATCAGGGCCATAGCCTTCTTCCTGGTCTCCGGATCGGCCGCCGCAATCGAACCTCTCTGCCAGGCCCGGTCGCCGAATACCTGGGGCAATACTGAGGATGCCACCAGGCCGGAACCGGTAAGAATCTCATTGACCGTATCCGGCCGGGAGAGCGGGCCCTCCGGCGCCTGGTAGAGATCCGCGCCGTCCAGTACCTGCATTTTTTCCAGGTTTTTGACCACATCCGCAAATTCCACTTTGTCTGATGCCGGATCTTTATAGCCGCATCTCATAAACCGGTCTGAAGTCTGCCCCAGCGAACCGATGATCGCACTGTATTTTATCCTGCTCATTTTTTGTTTCCCCCTGTCTTTCATCTTTTTTACCCTCGCCCCAAAGCGGCGAAATAAGCCGCCCTGTCCGCTATATCCGGAAAGCGCTCTGCGGCGCCGTCCCCATACATACCGCGGGACGGCTCCTCTTCGGCCGCCTTCTCGTGGCCAATGATGGCCCAGGTGGCCGTGTCAAATCTTTTTTTCTCCTCCGCCCCCATCGACGTGTTGATAAAGGGCTGCCGAGGCTGGTTGATATCCTCGCCCAACACCTCCAGCATGTGATATTTCGCGCACAAACGCTGCACCCGGGCGAGCTGTTCCCGCGTATTTCTTGCCGGCGCATAGCTGAAAGCGCGGACACCGTATTGATCCAGATAAAAGAAAAGCTCATCCAATATCCCATCCTCAAACTGCTGCACCTTTTTGTCGCCGGTGACGGACTCGCCGGTCACATCCCCCACATATGTATAGGTAGGAATACATCCCAGAGACTGCAGGAAGGGAATGGTCTCCCGGATATGCGGCGTCTCCTCATGACCGGCGGGGATATACATTTTTTCTGAAAAATATCCCTTTAGAAGATTGGTCAGGTCAAAATCATAGCAGGGATTTTTTTCGTCTGCCAGATACCTGGCCGCCCTGACCGACACGGGTACGCCCAGCTCTTCCCGTAGAAACCGCAAAAGCCCCGCGCCCCTTCCGTACCGGCCGGCCATCTGCTGTCCGGCAGCAAAAAGGATATGACGCTCCGTAATGCTGCCCCTTTTCTCCCACCAGGATACCGGAACCACATCCCGCTCGAAATGCAGTCCCATACCGAAAGCCTTCAGGATACGGTCTACCCTGGCCGTCATCTGCCGGTTCCGGATCTCCCTGGCCCTGCGGATCGGCTTTAAGAATGCCTCTACTGCCTCTAAGGAAGCGACCGGAACGCCGTGTACCGGAAAATAGCCGACAGACATCTGATCCGGATTATTAAATTTCCGCCCCTTAAGGGGAGTAGCATCCCAGTTGAGCCGTACCTCAAAACCCACCGTGGGGGCAATCCCCATAATACGGCAGGCATCTTTAAATTCCGCCGCCCCGGCCACGGATTCATGATCCACCAGCCCGCAGGTGGAGAGGCCTGTCCGATAGGCCTTCCAGGCGATCCCCGACGGGGAGTAGGGGGAAAAGGAATAACGGGAGTGTACGTGGTTGTTGCACTCCGCATTCTGTGCCACCGTCGGAATGGTTCCGTCGTCGATCCAGCCTTTCAGCTGCCTGAGAGCATCCAGCCTTTCCCCGCTGCTGTCTGCATTTAATCGTGTTATCTGTCTGCTGATCTTTTCTTCCATATGCAATCTTAAATGTGTAATGCCTCTCGATAATATTTTTTTGTTCTCACCCAATAATCCTGATCCCGGGGCTCATAGCGCATAAGCTCGCTGGACGCGGCGCACAGGGCCCGTCCTTCCTCCAGCGTCGAAACTTTGCCGTCGGCTATGAGCTGGAACAGCAGGTTCCCCACCGCCGTCGTCTCCACAGGCCCCGCCACCACCGGTATCCCCATGGCGTTGGCGATCCACTGGCAGAGCAGACGGTTCTGGGTGCCTCCGCCAAGAATATGCAGAAGTTCCATCTTTTCGCCGATCGTGTCGAGCACCTTACCGAAACTGTAATCGATCCGGCATGCCAGGCTTTTGAATACGCAGCGGGCCACCTCCCCCATGGACTGCGGCACATACTGGCCTGTTTTTTCCATAAATTCCCGGATCGTCCCGGGCATATCCTGCTGGGATACCGTAAATTCCAGGTCGTCACAGTTAAATACACAGTCCCGGTCCGGCGCCGCCATGGCCGCCTCACAGATCTCGCCCCAGCCCACGTCACGGCCCAGCTCATACTGCCAGTATTTTCTGCATTGCTGGATCACCCACAGGCCGTTGATATTCTTCAGCAGCATGCTTTTTCCGAATACGCCGCCTTCATTGCCGAACTCAAAAGCCACCACCTCCGGGTTGGTCAGCGGCTCATCCCGCTCCATACCGGACAGGGCCCAGGTACCCAGGCTGACAAATCCCCATTTTTTATCCTGGCTGGTCACCGGTATGCCGGCCACCGCCGAGGCCGTGTCATGGGTGGCCGGAATGACGATCGGGATCGGCGGGATGCCAAGTTCTTTGCACACCGATTCCTTTACCGGTCCCAGAACGGTTCCCGGCTCAGACAATCTGGTAAAGATATCTTTGCGGAACCCCAGCTTGTCGAAGATTTTCTCCTCCCAGCAGCGGTCTTTCTGATTTACCATCAGGGTCATCGTCGCATTGGTGAACTCATTAGATATCTTTCCTGTGAGCAGATAATTCAGGAGATCCGGCATCATCAGCAGATGGGCGCCATGTTCATATTCAAAGCGCTTATATTTTTTCAGCTGATAGAGTTTGTATATGCCCATAATCCTGTTGCATGGCCCCTGGGAAAGGGCAAACAGCTCCTCTTCCGGCAGAATTTCATGCATTTCCCCCGACAGTAGATGCTGCCTCTGATCCCGGAAATAGACGGGATTCCCGATCAGCCTGCCCTGGTCATCAATGAATCCGAAGTCACACCCCATGGTGTCGATGCCGATGGATCGGGCCCCCGGATATTTGCCTACAGCGATCCGTATACCTTCTTTGATGTCGGAATATATCCTGAGGATATCCCAACAGAATTCCTCCTCATTGCAAAATACCGGTACGTTGTCAAAACGGTGCACCACATCAAAGGAAATTTTCCCGTCAGCCACATCCGCCACGATCACACGGCCGTTGCTTGCCCCCAAATCCACCACTATATAATTATCCGACATAGCTTCTCCTTTCCTGTGATACGGCGGCTGCTAAGGATGAATCACGACTTTCATTGTATTTTCGTCGCGGACGGAGAGAAATCCCTTCTCGATTTCCTCAAGGGGAACAATTTTCTCAATATATTTTTTCGCATCCAGCCGCCCCTCCTGCATCATTTCCATGATCTGCTCCATAAAATCAACAGTAGTCGCATGGACGCCGCAGATCTGGAGCTCTTTGTAATGGATCTTATTGGAATCGATAAAACCGGTGCTCTCTCCCGGCAGGCCGCCGAACAGGCAGATCCGCCCCATCTTGGCCGCGATATCCTGGGCCTCCGCCTGGACAGACGGCACGGATGTGGCCGTAATCACCACATTGGCCCCTTTTCCGCCGGTGATCTTCATGACCTCCTCCACGGTATTCTGTGTGAAAGGATTGATCCAGATGACGCCGGGAACCTTCTCCATGGCGATGCGGCCGCGTTTCTCCACGGGCTCGACGATCATGACATGGGCCGCGCCCTTCTGCACCGCCAGCTCCGCGTGGGTACAGCCGATGATGCCGCTGCCGTAGATGACCACATCGTCTCCCGCCCCGATATGCATATAGGACTGGCCGTTCAGCGCGCAGGCCGCAGGCTCGATCAGCGTGGCGTCGTCGTAGCTCACCGAGTCCGGCAGGGCGATTAGATTCCCCATGCGCACGGCCTTGCCGGGAATTTCCACACAGGGGGCAAATACGCCGTCATACTGGAAACCGATGGTTTCCAGACAGTCGCACATATTGGTATGTCCCGACCGGCAGGGCCAGCACTCCCCGCAGCCGATGGCGGGCGCCACGGTCACCCGGTCTCCCTCTTTCCACCCGTATGCCGCCGCCTCCGGGCCCACGTACAGAATATCTCCGGCAAATTCATGCCCCAGCACCCGGGGCGGTGTGATCTTCGGATTCCCTTTCAGGAAAGTCCGCATATCCGTCCCGCATATGGAGGCCGCCCTCACCCGGACGAGAATATTGTCCTCCTTTTTTTCCGGCTCCGGCACATCGGCTACCCGGAGCTTCCGGTTTTCATCCATAATAAAAGCTCTCATCATCTGCTATCCCTTTCTCCGGATCACTCGCCCCCGGCGATCTTTACTCCGGCGCTGCAGCCAAGCCTTGACGCCCCGGCCGCCACCATGGCCTCGGCATCCTTTGTGCAGCGGATACCGCCGGATGCCTTCACCTTTACCCTGGGCCCCACAGTTTTGTACATCAGGGCCACATCCTCCGGCGTGGCTCCTCCGGTGGAAAAGCCCGTGGAAGTCTTCACAAAATCGGCCCCCGCCTCCTGGCATGCTTTACATACCGCCACCTTCTCTTCGTCGGTGAGCAGACAGGTTTCAATGATCACCTTCAGCACATGGGCCGGATCCACAACGGCCCGCACCGCCTCCACATCTTTTTTTACCGTCTCATAGTCATGCTCTTTGGCAGCGCCGATATTGATCACCATGTCCACCTCGTCGGCGCCGTTCGCTATGGCCTCTTTCGCCTCCGCCGCCTTGATCACAGAGGTATTCGCTCCCAGCGGAAAACCGATTACCGTACACACGTTTACCGGGCTCTCATGCAAAAGCTCCGCGGCGTAAGCCACATGCACCGGATTGATGCAGACCGAGGCGAACCCATACGCCTTCGCTTCTTTACAGATTTTTTTCACGTCCGCCCTCGCGGCGTCCGGCTTTAAGATCGTATGATCCACCAGTTTACAAAGCTCCTTACTCATTTTTATCTCCTTTTCCGTTTATTCCAGGGGGCCGTTAGGGTAAAACATGATCTTGTTAAATTCAATCTCCCTCTTATCGATCTTTTCAAAAATTCCCGGCAGCTCCTCCAGGAGCAGCCTGTGGGAGATCAGAAGATCGGGGTTTAGCTTTTTCTCATCCATGAGCCGGGCCGCTTCGGTCCACTCTTTTCCGGGGAACGGGTGGGAGAAGGAATTCCAGCTTCCGAGAATTGCCAGCTGATAGCGCAGGATATTGTCCACCGCTTTGTCCGACAGGATCAGGGACGCATGGGAAATACCCAGGAATACGACCCTGCCCATCTTTCCCGCAGCCAGAACCGCCTGTTCCTGGGCGGCCGGCGAACCGGACATATCAAAAGCAATCGTCGTCCCCTTCCCGCCGGTACGCTCCATCAGCGCCTGTATGGCGTCTTCCTTTTTAGAATTTACCGTCCAGGTAGCGCCGCACTGCCGGGCCGTCTCCAGCTTGTCGTCCTGGATATCCACGGCAATGATTTCCTTCATTCCTATGGCCTTCGCGTACTGAATCGCAAAAAGCCCGATGGCGCCCAGGCCAAACACCGTCAGCGTATCCTCCAAAACCGCTTCCGCCCGGTAAAAAGCGTGGAGGGCATTGGCCGCCGGATCGATCGTAGCCCCCCAGTCAAAGGGCGTCGCCGGATCCAGCTTTACCAGATTGGCCGCCTTCACCGCCAGATACTGGGCATAGGCGCCGTCGTTTCTGGAACCGTAATATTTGTAACCCTCACAGAGGGAGTATATTCCTTTTTTACACCACTCGCATTCATGGCAGGGAATCAGCGGGGCCGCCGTCGCATGGTCGCCGGGAACCCAACCCTCCACGTCTTTACCTGTCTCCACGATTTCCCCGGCAAATTCATGGCCGGGAATGATGGGAAGCACATGGGAACCGAATTTCAGGATGCGGGGAATATCCGATCCGCACACCCCTACAGCCATAATCTTCAACAAAACCTCATCCGCCCCGCACACCGGCATGGGCGCGTCGATAACATGCAGATTTTTTACTTCCGTCATCTGAATGGCTTTCATAATGATCTCCTCCATTTATACTCTACATCCGCAGGCTCTTCGGGATATCCCCCGGATGAGAAAATCCGGTGTCGCACTCACCAGATTTTCCCGTCGCACTCTCCTCTATTTCGCGCGGTAATCCGCAGCCGGCCCGAGGATGACACTCTTTCCGTCCTGGATCTCCAGAGGCGTATCCCATCCATCGATGGTGGCGCCGCTTTCGATGGTCTTGCCGTTCAAAATCGCATTGGCCACACATACGGTCAAATATCCCAGGTCGTGGCAGTCCCAGAGACAGCCGCAGTCCAGGGAACCGTCGGCCAGCACGCTCTGCACATCATCTTCCATGGCGTTGGCCACCAGGGAAACCTGATCCTGCAGCCCCAGATCCTGAATGGCCAGGCCGCAGCCGGGGCCGGTGGGGGTGGACATACCGAGGATCCCTTTCAGATCAGGATAGGTCTTCAGCAGGTCCTGGGTGGTGGAATAAGCCAGATCCTGGGACTCGTCCGTCGGGAACGGGTCGGCCACCAGCTCTAGGTTCGGATAGTTGGCTTCCGCATATTCTCTGGCATATTTAATCCACAGATTCAGGTTTTCAGCAGAAAGGCCGCCGGTAACGATGGCCCACTGGCCCTCCTCGGTACCCATGGATGCCACCAGCTCCTGCATCATGTGCTCGCCGAAAGCCTTATCGTCAATATTGTGAATGGATGCGTCCACAAGGTTGGGATCCGCCTGGGTATCCCAGTCGAGAACCACGATGCCGGCTTCCTTCGCCTTGGTCAGCACAGAAGTCATGGCCGCCGGATCATTGGGGGCTACGCAGATCGCATCCACGCCCTGGGTAATGTAATCCTCCAGCATCGTCACCTGCTCCGCGGCGTCCGCCGTCGTGGGCCCGTTGTAGATCACATTGATGCCCAGGTCTTCACCGGCCTGGACGGCGCCCTCGCCCGTCTTGGTGAAATAGGGGATGCTGACCAGCTTGGGCATAACTACAATCGTGTAGCCGTCGCCGGACGCCTTGGCCTCGGACGCTGCGGAAGAAGCGGGCGCCGAAGAAGCCTCGGACGCTCCCGATGCTTCCGGGGCCCCGGACGCCTCCGCCGGAGCAGACGCCTCGGCAGGCCCTGCGCTCTCGGCGGGCTTGGAAGCCCCGGCGCTGCTGGAAGAACCGCCGCCGCACCCTGCCAGAGCAGTACACGCTAATGCTGCACAGAGCAATACGCTCACGAATTTCTTTTTCATAAAAAACCTCCGTTCATTCACTTTTGTGTATGGTAGTATTGATTGATACCGAAAACCATCCTGGGGCTTCCGGTACTATCCATTAAAATGGCCGTGTGCGAAACTGCCATTTAACAGCCCTGTCATGCCCCGGCCCGCTGCCGGATCTTCTTTTTGTCGTTCAATGCGCCGCTGACATAGCGGACGATCAGCACAGCAATCAGAATCATGCCTGTAATCATATTGATCATATACCGATTGACGCCCACCAGATTCAGGCCATTGGACACCACCTGGATGATGGCCACGGCGATCACGGTGCCCGCGACCGTTCCGGAACCGCCGCTAATGCTGGTGCCGCCCAGCACCACCGCCGTAACCGCCTGCATCAGATAAGAAGAACCATAATCCGTCTTTGCCGAGCAGTATCTTGACGAGATCAGCACACCGGACAACCCGTACATGATACCGGAATAGACGTAAACCAAAAGCAGCGTCCTCCTGGTGGCTATACCGGAAAACCGGGTGGCCGTCTCATTGCAGCCGATCATGTAGACCTGTGTGCCCCACACGCTGCGCTCAAACAGGAAATAACTGACTACAATCGCCGCGATATAGATCAATATCGTATAAGGGATCCCGAACAGCGCCCCGCTTCCTACTTTAAGAAACAGCGCCGGGAAACCCGCCAGAGAACCACCCTTTGTGACCACAAGGCCCAGCCCCTCAAATAAAAGCTTCGTGCCCAGGGTGACCAGCATGGCCGCCACACCCACATAGGCCACCAGCACACCGTTCAGCAGGCCTGTGACGGCCGCCACGGCCACGGTAAGGATGATGCCTGCCAGAACGCCCGCCGCCGGATGCTCATTGGCAAAAGCCGTCGCCATGAAACAGCCCGCCGCAATGCTGGACACCGTGGCGCCCGTACAGATGGACAGATTCATGCCCCCTGTCAGCACCGCCGCCATCATCGCCAGCGCCATCAGGCCAAACTCCGGCATTTGATAGCACATGGTCTGCAGATTTCCTGCGGAGAGAAATTTATCCGGCGAGATGATACTCATCACGGCGAACAGGCCCACAAATATACCAAACAGGATTACTTCATTTTGATAATTTTCTCTGATATTTTTCCAGATCTTCATATCGGCCTCCTACTCTTCCACATCCACATGCACCAGTCTGGATTTCTCAATCCTGCGGTTGATCACATCCACAGATATGGTGACCAGGATAATGATGCCCATAACAACTTTCTGCCAGTACGAGGATACCCTGACCAGCACCAGCCCGTTTTTGATCACAGCCATCAGGATGATGCCGAGGAATGTACCGAACACAGTGCCGGTACCGCCCATGACGCTGGCCCCGCCCAGCACGGCAATGGCGATCACATCCAGCTCGCAGCCCGAAAACGTATTCGGGTCGATCTGTTTGACAATCAGAATATCCGTGACGGCCGCAAGACCCGCCAGCATACCGGAATATATGTAGACAAAAGCCGTAACCCTGGATACGTTGTAGCCCACGCGGGTGGCCGACTGCACATTGCCCCCGATGGCATAGACGCCACGGCCCGTCAGCGTATATTTCAGGATCAGCCAGGTAGCCGCGCCCACCAGCGCCAGGAACAGGATCTGGACGGGCATCCCCACCGTCTTGCCGCCGCTGGGAATAGCCCCGAACTGGATATCGCCGAAACGCAGGAACCAGTCCGGCATCCCGGAGATCCAGATTCCGTTGGTGTAAAACAGCACCGCGGCCATCACGATGGTCTGGGTTCCCAGCGTAGCCACGATGGGCGGGATATGGAATTCTGTAACCAGCAGCCCGTTGACCAGCCCTGCCAGGGCTCCCACCGCCATACACAGAAGAATCGCCGCCACCATATTGCTGCCCGGATTTGCCTGGAGGAATTTGCCCATCACCACCGCGCAGAGCGTAATGGTGGAGGACACCGACAAATCGATCCCCCCGGAGATCAGCACCGGAAGCATCCCCAGCGCCATGATCCCGTATATGGAATTGCTCCTCATGATGTCAAAAAAATTGCTGACCGTAAGGAAATTCGGATTCACTATGGTGATACAGACTGCCAGCACGACAATGATCGCCAATATACTGATTTCTTTTGATTTTGTGAGATTTTTCCACGCTCTCTGCATCTGCTCTCCCCTCCTCTATACCAGCGCTTTCTGCATGATCGCTTCCTGCGTCACGGCCTCATTGTCCATCTGGGCCGTAATCCGTCCCCGCCGCATGACCACAATGCGGTCGCTGACAGACAGAATCTCCGGAAGCTCCGAGGATATAACCATCACAGCCGTGCCTTCTTCCGCAAGCCTGCGCAGGATCTTATGGATCTCATCCTTTGCGCCGATATCCACGCCGTTCGTAGGCTCGTCCACAATCAATATGCGGGCTCTGGTGGAAATCCACTTGGCCAGCACCACCTTCTGCTGATTTCCCCCGGAGAGCTGCATCGCCGGCATATGGGGATCATGGGGGCGGACATCCAGCATCCGTATCCATTCATCCACCGCGCTCAGCTGTTTTTCCCTGTTGATAATGCCCAGCCTGTTGGCAAAACTCCGTAAGAGGGGCAAGGAAATATTGTCCGCTATCGTTTTGGGGAGTACCAGCCCCTGGGTTTGGCGACTCTCCGGAATGTAGGCGATACCCTTTTGCAGCGCCTGGGCCGGATTGGCAATATGTATTTTCTCGCCGCTTACCCGGATCACGCCGGAATCCGCCGGGCTGATACCGAAGACCGCCTGGGCTACCTCGCTGCGCCCGGCGCCCACCAGTCCGGTGAAGCCCACCACCTCGCCCGCGTGCAGCTCAAAGCTGATATCCTTGAAGTTACCCTTCTTGGACAGATTCTCCACCGCAAGGACTACCTCGCCCTTTTCCTCCAGGTTCGCATAGCGCTTCACCTCGATCTTCCGCCCCACCATCATGGCGATCAGCTCTTCTTCCGTGATCTTATCCGCGTCTGTGGTGCCCACATACTGGCCGTCGCGAAACACGGTAAAGCGATCCGATACCCGGAACAGCTCCTCCATCTTGTGACTCACAAACATAATTGCTATATTTTTTTCTTTTAAAAGATCGATGATCTCGTACAGGCGCTCCACTTCTCCCCGGGACAGGGCCGACGTAGGCTCGTCCATAATGATCATTTTCGCGTCCTGAGCCACCGCGCTGGCAATAGCTACCATCTGCTGCTTAGCCACGGACAGATTCTCCACGACCGCATTGGGATCAATCTGTACATTCAGGAAATCCAGAGCCTCCCGCGCCCTTTTCTGGATATCCCGCCAGTTTACGATTCTCTTTTTCCGCTCAATTGTCTCATTGATGCCGATGTTCTCCGCCACCGTCAGATTCGTAAACAGGGCAAAATCCTGATAAATAACGGAAATCCCCTTTTTAATAGCGTCGATCGGGCGGGCGAACTGCGTCTCCTCCCCCTCGATCAAGATCTTCGCCCCCTCATCGGGCGGCTGCACGCCGGATAAAATTTTGATCAGCGTAGATTTTCCCGCACCGTTTTCCCCCACCAGGGCGTGTACCTCCCCCGGCCGGATATCAAAACGGACATGATCCAGCGCCTTTACGCCGGGAAAAGTCTTACTCACATTTGATATATCCAGAAATACCCCGTCCATAACGACACCTCCCGTGAAATAAATTTCATATATTGAAATTAATTTATGTTTGTATTGTAAGCGCGCATTTGCGGGATGTCAAGAAACTTTTTTCATATATGGCAATATATTTCTATTTTCAGCATATTTCCTAAATATTCAAAAAAATTTAGGTGCAATTGCCGAGGGCAGGGCTTTGCTGCCAAAGACGAAAAGACCGGGCGCATCGCCCAGTGTTCCGTGAAGGAAAATGAATACGGTATCTGCTGCATCGGCTCCATTGTCATGGGGCAGACCGGAAAACCCGTCGGAGCCATCAGTTTGAGCGGAAATGCATTTTCCGGCGAAGACAAGATCCGGTTCCTCGCGGACATTCTGCTGCCGCCGCCCAGCGGCTGTCCAGCATGATGGGCTATTATATCGCTCCCTGACAAAGCCCATCCGTTTCCATACAAAACCGCCCGGGATTTCCCCGGGCGGTTTTACTATTCTCTATACTTCATTACTCCCCATAACTATAAGCCCATAGATTCTTCATCTGCGCCATAAGATCCGAAAGATCCCACGTCTTTTCGCTGCGTTTCCTGCTGTTGGGATCGCAGACCTTTATCTTCCCGTCGTCATCCGTCCCCGTCAGTACGATGAAATGGCCGGCCGTCGTAAAATCTCCCGGCCCCATGCTGCAGATAATCGGACACCCTTCCGTCAGGGCCGCTCGGATGTGTTCCTCATCAAAGACCACCTCTGACGCCATCAGCCCCAGGCTCTCCGCTCCCTCGGACATTAGCGTCCAGGAGGATCCGGCCCCGGGCTCGTAATACCCCTGCCGCTGCGCCAACTGGGCCACCTGATATGGATTCCAGTCCGTATCCCCGCTCAGTCCGCAGCGTACCATGGACAGGCAGGTGGGTCCGCAGCCCGTGAGGGCCAGCAGGCCGTCGCCGTAGGTCTCATAGCCCCACCGCTCATCCCATTGCAGGAAAAGGGGGATTGTCCCCTTCGTGACCTCCCCGGACAGATCGATGACCGGATGGCTGTCCTTCTTCGACGGATAATCCATCACAAAAGAGCGGGCCTCTGGGTTACTCTCCAGCAGCCGTTTAAGCCCCTCGGGATACTCCTGCGTCTTTTCTCCCGATATATCATGCCAGGCCTCTGCGGCTCCCCTGCCGATCCCGCTCTTTACGGCCAGAAAGCCCCCGAAAGCCATCATCATTATGAGAACGATACCTATCCGCCGGATCAGGGCAGCCCTTCTCCTCCTGCGCATTCTGATCTTTCTGCTGTATGCCACCGCACCTACCATTTTCATCCTCCCCTGTAATTCCAACAATCCTGTTTTCACGGCTTCAGCAGCACGCCGGAGGCGCTCCCTCGGAAGACACTTGGGCCTGTGCTGAACAGTTAAACAAAAAACATCTGCTTACGGGTATAGTGTACCCCGTTTGCAGATGTATTTTATCCGTGTTTCCTGATTAAATTCTTATGTTTTTCTTAAAATTATACCGGCGAGCACTGTGGTTTGCCAGCGTTGTTGTCCGTATGTGCCCGCGGGTATACCTCCCGCGGTTCCATCTATCCCTCAAGCCGCAGGGTAAAGATGATCGTCTCTTTCTCGCTGGCGCAGGTCAGCGTGCCGCCGTGGAGCTGCACAATCTCTTTGGCAATGGCCAGACCCAGCCCCGCGCCACCAGTCTTTGACGTCCGGGCCGACTCCATGCGGAAAAACTGCTCAAAAATCCGCTCCAGCTTTTCCGGCGGTATGGTTCTGCCATGATTCATGAGCGTCAGCTCCATTCCCCTCTCGCCCCACCGCATGGCCCGCACCGTGATCTGCGTATTCTCATAACTGTAATTCACCGCGTTTTTCAGCAGGTTGTCAAATACCCTCTCCATCTTGTCCACGTCGCAGCTGAGCTCCAGATCCGGTTCCAGCTCCAGCTGATAGGACAGCCCCTTCTCAGCAAACATCGGGCGGAATTCATACAGGAGCTGTTCCAGCATGACCGTCATATTGACATTGGATATCTCCAGTTCCATATGGGAGAGGTTGAAACGGGTAATCTCAAAAAATTCATTGATCAGCTCCTCCAGGCGCTCCGACTTGCGCAGGGCCACATCCAGATATTTGTCCTTCAGCTCCCCGGACAGTTTTTTCTCGTCATAGAGCAGCGTCAGATAACCGATCACGGAGGTCAGGGGCGTCTTCAGATCGTGGGCCATGTAGACGATCAAGTCATTTTTCCGCTGCTCCGCCTCCCGGGCCCGCTCCCTGTCCACTCGGACTTTGAGTATCAGCTGGTTCAGCTGGTTCTCTACTTCTCCCAGCTCGTCGGGCAAGCGGACGGCCTCGTCCCGTCCCTCATAGACTTCTCCCACAGCCTCCACCACCCGATCCAGCAGCGTGGCAAACCGCCGGAAATTCCGCCAGCACATCACCAGCGCCACAAAGAGCAGCAGCCCCAGGAAGACCTGTCCCATATAAATATGAACGCCGTGTACCAGAGGATACAGGGGCATCGTCTCATACCAGATGATCCGGCTGCACACCCAGTAGGCCGCGCCGAAAAATAGCCCCATAACCACGATACTGACCAGCAATTTGATAAAAAACTGCCTCATAAGCCGTCCGGACAGCTGCTGCATCCGGCGTTTCCTGCTTCCGTTATTCATCGATCTTATACCCCACACCCCAAACCGTCTTGATAAACTTGGGTTTCCTGGCGTTTTCCTGCAGCTTCTCACGGAGCTTGGCAATATGGGCCATCACGGTATTGTTGCAGTCCAAATATTTCTCTCCCCATACCTTCTCGAAAAGCTCCTCCGCGGTCACCACATGACCCTTTCGCTGGCACAGATATAAGAGAATGGAAAATTCCAGGGGCGTCAGTCGGACTTCCCGGCCATACAGGCGGCAGACATGGGTGTCCCCGTTTACCTCCAGGCCGCAGATATCATAGTATTCCTCCTCAACCCTCCCCATACAGGGTGTATATTTCTCCACCCGCCTAAGCTGGGCCCGTACCCTGGCCGTCACCTCCAGGGGATTGAAGGGCTTGGTCATGTAATCGTCGGCTCCCAGGGTGATCCCCTTGATCTTGTCGCTGTCCTCCACCCGGGCTGTCAGCATGATCACCGGAAAAAACCATTGTTCCCGGATTTTCCTGCACAGGGTAAACCCGTCCATGTCCGGCAGCATCACATCCAGCAGCGCCAGGTCGATCCGATGCTCCCGCAGACACGCCAGCGCGTCCTGTCCGCGGTAAAATTTATATACCTGGTACCCCTCGTTGGAGAGATACACCTCCAGAAGATCCGCGATCTCCTCCTCGTCATCCACGATCAAAATGTTCTGCGCCATAGCCGTCATCACCCCACTGTCCTGTTTACGCCCGCTGCGGCGGCGCTTTTCGCCACGGCAACTGTCCAGTGTAGTCTAGCACAGATTTCTAAAATTCACAACCGTCATTCACCAGGAGGATCTTGCCTTTAACGAACCCGGACGTTTTGTACATCTGAAAAGCCTCCGGGGCCCGGCTCATCGGCATTTTCCGATAAACGAAGGAGGGATCAAATCCTCTTGGCTTTTCCCAAAAAACAAGTAATAGAAAAAGCCCCATACAGTGCGGAGAATACCTAAGGTACAACTCTCAGCCATGTATGAGGCTCCCTTATCAAAAGTGCCGCAGACCGGGATCGAACCGGTACGGGTATCACTACCCACGGGATTTTAAGTCCCGGGCGTCTGCCAGTTCCGCCACTGCGGCATATGGTATGGGGCCTATAGGGCTCGAACCTATGACCCTCTGCTTGTAAGGCAGATGCT
>CAJUQO010000015.1 GCA_910588295.1 uncultured Lachnospiraceae bacterium
TGCGTCTGCATAACAACTGCAATCACCTGTCGGTCAGCGTGAGTGCCGACGGCGGGAGGTGACCCTGGTGAAATACGCGCCCATGGGCGATCCCATGGAGCTGCAGATCCACGGCTATGAGCTCACTCTGCGCCTGGATGATGCGGGGCAGATCAAGATCGGTAAACCCTACATTCGGGAGAACATAGAAGAAAAGCACGATAAAAAGCATGCCGGCCCCCATCCCGGCCTGGGAGAGGGCGGCAAATACCATGTGAAAGCAGACGAACATCCCCTGCCGGAGGGGGAACGCCTGACTTTTGCCCTGGCGGGGAACCAAAATTGCGGCAAGACGACGCTTTTTAATCAGCTGACCGGGGCGAACCAGCATGTGGGAAATTTTCCCGGTGTGACGGTGGACAGGAAAGACGGGGCTATACGGGATCACGTCGGTACGCTGGTAACGGATCTGCCCGGTATCTATTCTATGTCTCCCTACTCCAGCGAGGAGCTGGTGACGAGACGGTTTTTGATGGAAGACCGGCCCAAAGGGATCATCAATATCGTGGATGCCATGAATATCGAGAGAAATCTGTATCTGACTATGCAGCTTATGGAGCTGGACGTCCCCATGGTGCTGGCTTTAAATATGATGGATGAGGTGCGTGATAACGGCGGAGCGATTCTGGTCAACGAGATGGAACGGATGCTGGGGATTCCGGTCATTCCCATATCGGCGTCGAGAAATGAGGGGATTGCTGAGCTGGTAGACCATGCCCTCCATATTGCCAGGTATCAGGAGCGGCCGGGACGCACGGATTTCTGTGATTCCGGCGATCATGGCGGGGCCCTGCACCGCTGCCTCCACGGGATCATGCATCTGATCGAAGACCATGCGGCGCGGGCGGGCATTCCTGTCCGGTTTGCCGCCAGCAAACTGGTGGAGGGAGATGCGCTGATCCGGGAAAGCCTGCATCTGAGTAAAAATGAGGATGAGATGGTGGAGCACATCATTTTGCAGATGGAAGAGGAGCGGGGCCTGGATCGTTCGGCGGCCATGGCGGATATGCGTTTTGCATTTATTCAGAAGGTGTGTGAGGAGACGGTGATCAAGCCGAAGGAGAGCCGTGAGCACGCACGCAGTCGGCGGATTGACCGGATACTCACCGGAAAATATATGGCGCTGCCGGCTTTTGTGGCGATCATGGGGGCTGTATTCTGGCTGACCTTCAATGTGATCGGCGCCTGGCTGGCCGGTGTACTGGAAATGCTGATTGAATGGCTTACGCGGCTCACGGACCGGGCTCTTACGGGAGCGGGGGTCAATGAGGTGCTGCATTCTCTGGTGATTGACGGTATATTTAACGGCGTGGGCAGCGTGCTCAGCTTCCTGCCGGTGATCGTGACGCTGTTTTTCTTTCTGTCCCTTTTAGAAGACAGCGGCTACATGGCCCGCGTGGCTTTTGTCATGGATAAGCTGCTCCGCAAGATCGGCCTCTCCGGGCGCAGCATCGTCCCCATGCTGATCGGTTTCGGCTGTACGGTGCCCGGGGTGATGGCCAGCCGTACGCTGCCTTCAGAGAGGGATCGGAAGATGACGATTTTGCTGACGCCTTTTATGAGCTGTTCGGCGAAGCTGCCGATTTATGGATTTTTTGCGGCCGCCTTTTTCCCGGGCCATGGAGCCGTAGTGATGGTGAGTCTGTATTTCCTGGGGATTCTGATGGGCATTTTCATGGCCTTTTTGCTGCGGGGAACCATGTTCAGAGGAGAACCGGTACCTTTTGTGATGGAGCTTCCGAATTACCGCATGCCCGGAGCCGGAAATGTGGTGCGCCTTCTGTGGGAGAAGGCCAGAGATTTTCTTCAGAGGGCCTTTACCGTGATTTTTGTGGCGACGATCGCCATCTGGTTTATGCAGACGTTTGACATACATATGAATGTGGTGACGGATTCCCATGAGAGCCTGTTGGCCACAGTGGCCGGTGGGATCGCGCCGCTTTTTGCCCCCCTGGGTTTTGGGGATTGGCGGATCTCCACCGCGCTGGTCACCGGATTTATGGCAAAAGAGAGTGTGGTATCCACCCTGTCGGTTCTGTTCGGTTCCACGGAGCTTCTGATGGAAACGTTGTCTCCGGTGGCGGCGGTCTCTCTGCTGGTGTTCAGCCTGCTCTATACGCCTTGTGTGGCGGCCGTTTCTTCTATTAAAAGAGAACTGGGCGGCCGGTGGGCCCTAGGGGTGGTGCTGGGACAGTGCGCAGTAGCGTGGGTCGCGGCTTTTGTGGTATATCTGGTGGGTGGTATTTGGTTTTAACCAAATACCACCTTATTTATGTCGTTACCCCTTCAGGCCATCCATCCGCAGAGCAGGGGGTTCCACAGGGTGCACAGCAGCGCCAGCGCCAGCAGGATGGGCGCGGTGGCCTTGGGCATATCCGTCATCTGAAAATAGCCGGTGCTGTAGGCCAGCAGGGGTACGGTGTCGATGGGCAGCAGATAACAGTTTGTGGCGCAGAAACACAGCGTCACGATCAGCACCACCGGAGCTATGCCGCAGTTGGCTGCTACCACGATGAGCGGCCCGGCCAGAATCTGGATCAGGGCGCCGCTGATTGGCACCACCAGAAGCATGAGTATCACAAATACGGCCGTGATACATACCATGGCGTAGGCCGGAAGGGACAGATCCGCCGGGAATACCGTGTTGACGACCCAGGTGCTTAAGCCCGTTTCACTGATGATATTGCCCAGGGAGATCACGGAGGCTGTGACAAAGACCACATCCCAATTGGTATTTTTCTTAAAATTTTCCCAGTCCAGCACCTGGACGCCGGGTAAAAACATGACGGCTACGCCGAGGACGGCCACCACGTAGAGATTAATCACCGGTATCCACGAGGAGAGTATCCAGAGGACGATCATGGTTCCCATGATGCAGATGACCTTCGCCTCCTGGCGGTCTACTTTCTCCGTAACTCTGGAATCTTCCACAAATTTTCTGAAACGTTCTCTCTCCAGTTCCACGGGCGGAAATACGCGGGTAATGATCAGCCAGGCCAGAGGGATCAGGATCAGGGCGATGGGCACGCCGTAGGCCGCCCACTCCACAAAGGAGATGTCGTAGTCTGCCATAGATTTCAGGGTAGAGATGGCGACAAGATTGGGCGAGGAACCCACGGGCGTCATGATCCCTCCGATCATAGCGGCCACCGGGATGGCGATCATCATGGTACGGCCCGTCTGCTTCCTGCTTTCCTCATCTTTATACAGCTTCAGGAAGGCAAGGCCTATGGTGACGAACATGGCCGTGACGGGTACATTGGATATGAAAGCCGATACCACGGCCGTGGCAAACATCAGGCCAAGGAGGGTGCTTTTCAGCGATTTCCCGAAGACTTTCAGCATAAAGTACAGGATCCGCCGGGAAATCGGGGATTCGGATACGGCGGCCGACATTCCGAAAGAGGCCAGTATAAAAAATACCGGAGGCGTGGCCATGCCGCTGACAGCCGCCGGCAGAGAGGTTGCTGCGCCCAATACATAGTAGAGCATCATGAAGATCAGGGAGGTCAGCCCCAGGGGCAGGGCCCCCGTACTCAGGCAGACCAGCAAAGCCAGTGTGCAGCTCAGTGTGCGGATGCCCGCCTCGGTCAGCCCTTCAGGCACAGGGATGAAAAACATGGCGACCAGGATCAGCAAAGCAGTCAGCAGCCCATATTTTTGTTTAGCCCGTAAAGCGTTCATTTATTTCAGCCCTTTCAGAGTGACCATGCAGATCATCGGAACAACGGAGACAGCTGCAAATATCATATAGGCGCCCGCATATCCCAGTGTGGTGGCGGCCAGGATACCAAAGATCGTTGCCCCGAAGAAGGAGCCGATCTTGGTGCCCGTGCTTAACACGGAGCAGCACATGGCGTAATTTTCTTTTTCAATCACGTCGCTGCCGGCCGTGTAAAACAGGCCCATGGTAATAGAAGGAATTCCCTGGAGCCAGATACAGATATTCAGCAGCAGGCCCGCGGGGAGGATGGCAATGAATACCCTGGATATAGCCATCCAGGCGAAACAGAATACAAAGATCCATTTTCTGGTATGAAGGACGTCGGAGAGCCAGCCGCCCAAAAGGGAACAGATGGCGCCTACCAGGGCGCAGACGGAGACCAGGGAACCGGCCGCGGCCACGTCCATACCTTTGGTCTGAACCAGGAAAGCCGGGGTCATGGCAAGCACGGCTACGGCCGAGGCCATCATAAACATGCCGCCGATGAAAAAGCGCATCATCTTCGAATCGCCCAGGGATTTGAGGGTGGTCATAAGGGAAGGACCCTGCTGTCCGGAGGCGCCGGCGGGAGGCGCCACTTCGTCTGTGATCGTCAGTATCCAGACAATCATCATGACCAGAGACCAGATATTGGTCAGCCACCAGGCCGGCGCCACATTGGCCGGGGTCACGATCCGCGGGATAATGTTGTACATAAAGAGCTGGGACAGCGTACCGGCCATGATGTAAGCGCCGTTGGCTTTGCCGCGCATTTCCGGCACAAAGAGGCAGGCGATAACATAAGGACAGGCGATGGAGATGGCTGCGCCGCCGGCTCCGACGATGAGCTGGGAAACCAGCATGACGGAAAAGTTCATGGTGAAGAAGGTTCCCAAAACGGAGCCGCCCAGCACCAGGCTGATGCCCAGAAAGCCCATTTTACGGGGCCCGAGTTTATTCATAACCACACCCAGCGGAATAGTGATAAAGATGCCCAGCAGGTTTACGGAGGAGGTGAGCAGGCCGGCCCGCTCCGTTCCGATCCCCATACCCTCCATCAGATAGGTGAGAACCGGGTTGATTTTATACTGGCAGTTTCCGTAACACATAAAAAACAGGATCATGATAACAATATATACATAAGGATTTAGCATTTTTTTTGAGGCTGTGTTTGAATTTTGTGACATAGTATACCTCCCAATCTCTTATTTAATTTTTCTGTAATATGGATCTCTCAGGCATAACCGCAAGCTATTTTGCCTAAAAATATCATAAAACTTTGCTGCATTTTATGTAATATGTATAATGCCAGTTCCTTTTTTGAACCAATGTGCATTGTGCCTATTGAGTTGGCGGGCCCTTTTGGGCGAAAAATGTAATTTCGTGATTTTGCCGTATTCTCAATGAAACATTTTACACATTTTACTAAAATTGTATTTTTTTGAACTGAATTTTTTCGGGCAAAGGAGATTTCTTTTTGCGCAAGACTGTGTACGGGCCCTTTTTGCCCTGCTTGACACCATTCAGGGGGCATGCTATAAAAAAATTACCGATTTCCTTTGGCGGCGCCGCAAGCGAAACATGCCAAGACCATGTATTAAGGAGGAAATCATATGTCAACCAATAAAAAAACTCTCATCATAGAAAGCCGGATGGTTCCGCCGCCCTGCCCTCTGCCCCAATTTGATTATCCGATATCCCAGAAGGAGAATTATAAGCTGTGTATGAATCACAAAATTCCTTACTGGGTACCTATGAAGGACATTGACAATGGAATGACTTTTTGTCCCCATGATAACGACCGCCCTGCCTTTGGCACCAGCGGCGTGGACTGGTTTGGCGTGAGCTGGAGCTATGTGGACGCGGTGGGCGGTCAGATGGTTACGCCCAATACCTTTATTATGGAAGACCCTTCTCAGTGGAGGGAAAAGCTGGTATTTCCGGATCTGGACAAGATAGATTTCTCTGTGGGCGCCGCAGAGGCGCGGGAGAAGATGGATCCTAATAAGATTACCGGTTATGTGATGCAGGACGGGTTGTTTGAGCGTCTGCTCTCTTTGTGTCCTCCTGAGGAATCCTTAAGCTGGCTTCTGGAGGAACCGGAGGATGCAGCGGAATTCTTTGATGCAATGGCAGATTATAAGATTGCCCTTCTTGATAAACTGTCAGCAGAGTGGGCGCCTTTTGACCTGTTGATTAATTCTGACGACTGGGGAACGCAGATCAGTACCTTTATCTCACCCCAGGTATTCCGGGAATTGATTCTTCCGCCCATGAAGCGTATTGCCAGGCGTGTTCATGAACTGGGCCTGTACTGGGATTGTCACAGCTGCGGGAAGACAGAAACCCTGGTGCCCTATATGGTGGATCTGGGATTCAATTTCTGGGAAGCTCAGCCCATGAATGATCTGAAAGCCGTGAAAGCGAAATACGGGAACAGGATTGCTATTCAATATACCCTGGATCCTTATATCCTTCAGGATCCGGATGTGACGGAACAGCAGCTTCGCGCGTATGTCCGTCAGGTGATCGATGATCTGGGCGGAGGCGGAGGACTAATCCTGGCTTTTAAGTGCATAACGCCCATGTCCTATACGGCAGTTACGACAGAAATTTTCGAATACAGCAGTAAGAAATATGCCGCGGAGCGGGCGGCGCAGAAATAAAAGGAGGGATGACCATGAGGCTGAGTTTGGATGTCATTCGGGATGAATTAAAACGGCAATTTGATTTCGCGGACCCAGCTTCAGAAATTCCCTATGCCATGGAATTGCGCGCGGCGGCCGTGCTGACCAGTGAGCCTCCCGAGCCACATACCCTTTATGTAGCGGAGGCTAGGCGTCTGCCCGTCCACTGGAAGTTTTCGGGTCATGTGTCCCTGCTGGTGGTGGGGCGGGTGGAAGTTGCCTATTTCAGAGGATGCCCGGTGGATTACCTCTGCATATTGGATAACCGGTTCTTTCTGGTGTTAAATGCCGTGCTGGATATTTTCAGAAGATACGGCTCTTTCAGTGACACATTGAAAAACCGGCTGATACAGGGGGTTGCTCCGGACGCCCTGTGCAAATATATTTCGGAAATTCTGGATGTTCCCTTCGTGGTGTTTGACCTGTCTCTGCGGCTTTTGTATATCTCCCCGGATGCTATGGGGCTGCTGGAATGGGATCAGGATTCCTATTCCGGCCTTCGGCTGCTGCCCACGGAGTTTTTTAACCAGCTCAATCTGGTTTACCAGAAGACGGAGGAGAATCATGTCGGCGATGCGGTGCTTTTGAAAGATGACAGGCTCTCATTTAATCTGATCACCACATACAGCAGGAAAAATAATTACAATATTCTGGCTTTTGAGACGGAAAAGGAACTGGACCGCAGGGCTCTTGCTATCGTTGGCTATGTGAATGTATTTCTTGTGTCGGCCTTTGGCCAGGTGGCCCATTCTCAGGAGGCTCCGGCTCTGTCCTCACTGGTGCTGTCCCTGCTGGAGGGCAACAAGCTCAGTTCCGTGGAGATGAGAAACCAGCTGGATGCGGTGGGCTGGAAGCCGGAGGACAACTGCTGCTGTATCGTACTAAAGAAGCAGGAAAATGCGCGGCCCATGAAGGATATTCATACATTCTGCCAGAAGCTTGAGAACCAGTTTGCCGCTTGTGTGGCAGCACCCTTCAAAAACCGGATCGTGGCGGTTATTAATCTGGATAAATCGGAATGCCCGTTTTTCGATATTTCCAGGCGGATCGCTTTTCTGCTGCGGGACGGGCTGCTACGCGCAGGTATCAGCTTCAAATATTGGAGTTTTGAGACGACGCCGATCTATTATCAGCAGGCGGAATATGCCCATGAGATGGGGAGACTCTACGCGCCTGACAGCTGGTGTTATCATTTTAAGGACTACGCCTTATATTATCTTCTGCATTATGGATCCGGCAAGATCCCGCCCAGGCATCTGTGCCATCCGGGCCTTGTGAATCTGTATACCTACGACCAGAAAAACGGTACGGAGCTACTGCATACGCTGGAGGTTTATGTCCAGTGTAATTGTAATGCCGTGGCGGCGTCCGACGCTCTTTATATCCACCGGAACACGTTTTATCAGAGGCTGAACAAGATCCAGAAAATTGAAAATCTGGATCTTGAAAACAGCGATGAACGTCTGTATATCCTGATGTCTACGAAAATGATCAGCATGTACTATTACGAATTGCAGAATGGCTATATGTTTCCCCGGGAATGAAAAACCACTTACTTTGTACTTGACAGTTAGTAATAGCTAATATATTATAGTTACAACAAATCACGGCTGTTTATGTATTATATAGAAGGACGAGGAGGCATGGGATGAGCATAGTTATTGTCGGCGGACATGACCGCATGGTCTGCCAGTATAAGAAGATTTGTAAAAATTATAAATGTAAGGCGAAGGTATTCACACAGATGTCTGCGGATATGGACAAGCAGATCGGAACGCCGGATCTGTTTATTTTGTTTACCAATACCGTTTCCCACAAAATGATCCGGTGTGCGGTGGATGGCGCTAAACGGGCCAACGCACAAGTAATCCGCTGCCATACCAGCAGCGGGGCGGCCTTGGAAGAGATTTTGAGAGGGTGTACAGTCTGAAGAATCTGTTTTGAAGTGAGGTAAAGTTGAGGTAAAACGGCGGCAGAGGCGCCGCCGTATCCCTCAAGTTTTCTTTATTTACGGTTTTTTTTCCTACTTCTTCAAAAACTGCTTGTCAAACTCCGCATTAAAATAGTAAAAATTCTTTTCATCCAGCTTTTCTTTCGTCATCTCCAGGGCTTCCCCAAACCTTTGGAAATGCACGACCTCCCGGGCCCGTAGGAACTTTAACGGCTCGCGCACATCCGGCTCGTGGATGACCCGAAGCAGATTTTCATAGACCGTCCGGGCTTTCTGCTCGGCGGCCAGATTCTCGTGAAGGTCTGTGAGGGCGTCCCCCTTGGACTGGAACTCCAGGGAGGTGAAGGGTACGCCCGCCGCGGCCTGGGGCCATAGCGCGGCGGTATGGTCTACATAGTAGGGGGCGAATCCGGCGTCCACGACCTCTTCCTCACTGAGATTTTTTGTGAGCTGGTAAACCATGGCGCAGATGATCTCCATATGCCCCAGTTCCTCCGTGCCGATGTCTGTCAGCAGGCCGCCGACGGCCTTGACAGGCATGGAATACCGCTGGGCCAGATAACGCATAGAGGCGGACAGTTCGCCGTCGGGCCCTCCGTACTGGGTGATGATCAGCTTGGCTGTCTGCGGGCAGGTCTTGGCAATTTTCACCGGATACTGCAGTCTTTTCTCGTAACACCACATCAGATATTCCCCCCTTCCCACGGCGCCGGGCCCTCGTCCCAGCAATATTTCTGTTCAGCGCAGTTCCCTGTAACAATAGAACTCTGCGTCAGCGGGTAATGGCTGTGGGCAAATTCGGAGAGCTGGTTCAGCCGTTCCTGTAAAAGCTTCCGGTACAGACTCTGCCCTTTGGGACAATCCGGATGGGTGTCCAGATATAGGGTCAGGTCGTTAATCATGAATCCGATGCAGCTGATCTGGAAAAGATCCCTGGCGGCGGGGTCGGTTTCCGCGGCACAGGAACCGCCGTCGTCAGCTTTGTAAAAAGGCAGATTCAGATTCGGGAAAATAGTACCCTCGCACAGAGATTTCTCCGGCGTGTAGACCTCGTCCCATTCCTGTACGGGGACAGAGGCAATGGCCAGACTTGAGGTTTGCTTTAGCATATAATCACTCCTTTCATTATTATATAACAGCAAAAAAAGCATGTTTTCTGCGTAACTGTGACACTATTAGCATTGTCATAAAATGTCGGTTCATGTAAGCCAAATGCAGGCGTTTTTGGGAAAAAACGGACATGTAGAAAACCGTGAAAAGAATAAAAAAACATGAAAATCCTGCCCGTGGGAGCGGAAAAAAGTTGAAATATGCAGAAAAATTGAGGAATTTGGAATAAAAAATCAAGTTTCCCCAACAAAAAAAATTTGAGAAAAAACCGCAGAATAAAATCGAACTGTCGCAAAATGAAGAAAGTTGTCGGTCGATTTTTCGGTTTATTCGGACGCTGCACTTGAATTGGATAAGGGTCAAAACTATAATTTAAACTGTATACGGCGCAGAGAAATCTGCGGGGCGCCCCTCATCTTTTGAAAACCATGCGGCTGTGAAAAACAGCCGCAGCCAATCCAAGCTGGAGGAAAAATATGGAAAAAATTGAAGTCGCGATTGCCGATGATAATGAGCGCATGATACATATGCTGGGCTCCATGATCGAAAGCGACAATGAATTGGAACTCGTGGGACAGGCAGACAACGGAAAGGACATCTACGATATTATCAAAGAGAAAGAGCCGGATGTTGTACTGCTGGACATAATTATGCCAAAAGAGGACGGGCTTACAGTCATGGAACGGATCAACCGGGATGATTCCATGAAAAAGCACCCCGTGTTTATCGTCGTATCGGCGGTGAGCCAGGAGAGGATTACCGAAGACGCCTTTAACCTTGGTGCATATTACTACATTTTAAAACCATTTGATAATGACATGGTTCTCAGGCGTATCAAAAATCTGAAGCATGGCGTGCGTGGCAGCGTTCCCAAACTGGCCGCGAAATCCAGCTCGGAGCATGTGATGCAGCTTTTGGAACGCAATCTGGAAATGGACGTAACAAATGTAATCCATGAGATTGGCGTTCCCGCCCATATCAAAGGGTATCAGTATCTTAGAGACGCGATCATCATGTCGGTTAACGACATGGAGATGCTGAATTCGATCACGAAAATTCTGTATCCCACGATTGCCAAAAAACACCAGACCACGCCAAGCCGAGTGGAGCGGGCCATACGCCACGCCATTGAGGTGGCCTGGAGCAGAGGAAAACTGGATGCTATCGATGAAATGTTCGGCTACACCGTTAATTCCGGTAAGGGCAAACCCACAAACTCGGAGTTCATCGCTTTGATCGCGGATAAGATACGGCTGGAGTATCGCACACTTTAGAATTTTGTATTTTGAAGCAGATTTTTACGATTTGCACAGGGAATATACGGATATGTTGGATCGTTACGAAGATAACACTTTATTTTGGCAGATGAATGAGGTATAATAATGACAAATTTATGAAGAAAAACGGAGGTTTTTTATGAAAAATATACTTTTTGCAGCCTCAGAGTCAACCCCTTTCATCAAAACAGGGGGGCTTGCAGACGTAGTAGGTTCTCTGCCAAAATATTTTCCGAAAGAATATTTTGATGTGCGGGTAGTCATTCCCAAATATGCGGCTATCCGGCAGGAATTTAAGGATCAGATGCGGTACGTCACGAATTTCTATATGGATCTGAACTGGCGGCAGCAGTATGTAGGTATTTTTGAAATGGAATATGAAGGTGTCAAGTTCTATTTCATTGATAATGAAGAGCATTTCAGCGGAGGCGGGATCTACGCGGGCATGCCCTGGGATCTGGAAAAATACGCGTTCTTTTCCAAAGCCGTACTGTCCATTTTACCGGTGGTTGGTTTTCATCCGGAGATCATTCACTGCCATGACTGGCAGACCGGCCTGATTCCTGTGTATCTGAAAGAACGTTTTGCGGCCGATGAGTATTACCGCAGCATCAAGTCGATCATGACGATCCACAACCTGAAATTCCAGGGTGTTTGGAATATACCGACAGTGAAGAGCATTACCGGGCTTTCCAGCTATTTCTTTACACCGGACAAGCTGGAGAAAGATCACGATGCCAATTATCTGAAAGGCGGCCTGGTGTATGCCGATGCTATCACCACTGTGAGCAATACCTATGCGGAGGAGATCAAGACGCCGTTCTATGGAGAAGGGCTGGACGGGCTGATGAATGCCCGCAGCAACAGCCTCAGGGGTATTGTGAACGGTTTAGATTACGATGAGTGGAATCCGGCGACCGACAGTTTTCTTACGAAGAATTTTTCGGTCAGCAATTTCAGGAAGGAGAAAGTGAAAAATAAGACGGATCTGCAAAAGAGGCTGGGCCTCGCTGTGGACCCCAAAGTCATGATGATCGGCGTGGTATCCCGTCTGACGGATCAGAAAGGTTTTGACCTGATCGCCTACATCATGGATGAATTATGCCAGGACAGCATCCAGCTCGTGGTGCTGGGTACAGGCGAGGAACGTTATGAAAATATGTTCCGTCATTTTGCATGGAAATACGATCAGAAGGTATCCGCGAATATTTATTACTCCAATGAGCTTTCGCATCAGATCTACGGTTCCTGCGATGCTTTCCTTATGCCGTCGTTGTTTGAACCCTGCGGTTTGAGCCAGCTCATGAGCCTGCGGTACGGCACGGTGCCCATCGTGCGCGAGACGGGCGGGCTGAAAGATACGGTGGAGCCTTACAATGAATTTGAGGGAACCGGTACAGGTTTTAGTTTTACCAATTACAATGCCCATGAGATGCTGGGCGCTATTCGGTACGCGGAACAAATTTACTATGACCACAAAAAAGACTGGAATAAGATGGTGGAGCGGGGGATGAAGGCTGATTTTTCCTGGGAGAATTCGGCAAAGCAATATGAGGAAATGTATACCTGGCTGGCCGGGTATTAGGAAATATCTGAAAACATAGGATAATTGATAAAAACGGGACATAATGATGGTGTCCCGTTTTTTTGATGAAAACTGTTTACAAAAAATTGTATCCAGGAACCAATTATATTTAAAAATATTGGTTCAACGATGGAAGAACCCATATATTTTGCTTGATATAATACAACTATCAAAAACAAACGGAGGGAAAATCAAATGAAAAACAGGATGATCAGTGCATTGTTGAGCATGGCTTTGGTTACTTCTATGCTGATGGGATGTGGATCAGATACTTCAAAAAACACGGCGGCATCTGATCCTTCCGTGAGTACGGATCTGGAGTCTTATGATTTCAGCCAGGATGAAAAGGTCGTACTTACTGCGGGCGGCATACAGTCCGCAGAGGATACGGTAACGCTGGCCATGGAAAAAATGGCTGAACTGGCCAGTGAAAAATCAGGAGGAACCATTCAGATCTCTGTATCTCCGGCCGCGCAGCTTGGAGACGCAACAAGCCAGATGGAGGCGGTATCTCTGGGTACGCAGGAGATATTTGTGGATGCAAGTTCCTGGCTCTCTACCTTTGTGGATGATGCGTTGGTAACGTCCATGTTCTTTCTTTTCCGGGATGAAGACCATTTTTCCCGGTTTCTGCAAAGTGATATAGAGAGAGAATTTGAAGATCAGCTGGCAGATAAGGAAGGCGTCCGTGTGATCGCAAACAACTGGCAAAGAAGCCCGCGTTCCATTGTCTGTAAAAAGCAGATCAATTCCCTGGATGACCTTGCAGGTATGAAGATGAGAGTCCCGGATATCAAAACATACATGGAATCGGCAGGGGCGCTTGGCCTTGGTACTGCACAGGTGGCCTGGGGAGAAACATATCTGGCTATTCAGCAGGGCGTCGTAGATTCCTGTGAATCTCCCATGGATTCTATTTATACCATGAAGTTTTATGAGACCACAAAACATGTTGTGGAGACAGAACACATCCGGGATTCAGTTATGGTATATATGAATGAGAGTATTTTGGGAGGACTCAGCGCCGGTCAGCAGCAGGCTTTAAAGGAGGCTGCACAGGAAGCCGGCGAATGGTATACAGAGCAGGTGAAGGAAGCCTCTACAGAGTGTAAAAAAATCATGGAGGATGAGGGTACCGTATTTGATTCGCTTTCAGAAAAACTTATCCAGTCTATGGCAGAGGTAGTTGCCGCCAGGGCAGAAGAACTGGAAAAAGAAGGCTTGTGGTCTGAAGGGTTATTTGCAAAAATCCAGGCTATCGGACAATAGATTGTATTCTCAGAATTTGCAGGATAGAAAGGAGAAGGAATGGAAAAGCTGAAAAAAATTCTGCGGTTTTTGGGAAATGTACAGTGGTGGATAGGAGTAATGTGTCTGCTGTTGATTGTTGTTTCTGTTTCCGCAGGTGTATTTTGCAGAAAAGTATTAAACAGTCCCTTAGACTGGGTAGAGGAATTATGTACATTCCTGTTTATTTGGCTGGCATTCAGTGGCGCAAGCGTTGCAGCCATGAATGGGAAGCATGTTTGTGCAGACTTTTTTACCGGACGGTTATCAGCAGAGGGTCAGAATAAACTGTTTATCGTTCAGCGGGTTATTATGCTGATCCTGTTGGCCTTAATGTTTGTCAGCGCAGTTTGTTTACAGCCAAAAATGACAGGCCATTCCAGTACCAGTTTAGGTATAACCAAAAATATGTATTATTTTCCCATTCTATTTAGCTCGCTGTATATGTTTTTGATTTATGGTGTGGAGTTAGTTGAACATATACAAAAACTGAAAATAAAAAAATAAAAGAGAGGAGCCAATATGGGATTAAAAATTCTGATACTTGTAGCTGTATTTCTGATGCTGCTGTTTCTCGGTGTTCCTGTAGCGTTTGCCCTTGGCGTTCCTGGTATTGTTTATCTGATTATGCAGGGAGGCAGTGTTCCCCTGACCAACTTGTCACATTCTATGACGACGCCATTGTTTTCTTATGTATTGATCGCATTGCCGGCGTTTTTGCTGTCTGGTCGTATGATGAATAGCGGAGGAGTTACCAGCAGGCTTTTTGATGCGGCGCTGGCTTTGGTAGGACGTTTCCGTGGCGGCTTAGCTTATGCGAATGTTTTGGCCAGTATGATGTTTGCCTCCATGTCCGGTACCGCTGTAGGAGACACCGGCGGACTGGGAGCGATTGAAATGCAAATGATGAGTGAAGCCGGTTATAAAAAATCTTTTTCTGCCGGTATTACGGCGGCTTCTTCTGTTATTGGCCCATTGATTCCGCCATCTGTGGCCATGGTAGTGCTGGGTTCGTCCGCGGGTATCTCTACGGGCAAGCTGTTTCTGGGCGGTCTGATTCCGGGCGTAATCATGGGACTGGCCTTGATGGTATCTGTTTTTTTGCAGGCCCGTTTTACAACAGAAGGGAAAAACTGGCCTGTATATAAAGTGCCTGCCAGAGAAGTACCCGTGAAACTGCTGAAGGCAATTCCGGCGCTTTGTTCACCGCTGATTATTCTGGGCGGGATCACCACGGGGATTTTTACCCCCACAGAAGCGGCTGTTATCTGTATTGATTACTCCATCATTTTGGGACTTATATACAAAGAGATGACCTTAAAAAGCTTTTTTAAAGTATTAAAAGATACTGTGGAGACTGCGGGAGAATTTATGCTGATTATCGCTGTCGCCGGTTTCTTTACATGGGTTATTACGAAAATTGGCCTTGCTACCGTGCTGACAAATATACTGATGCCGCTGTATAATGTGGGGCCTCTTCTGGTTGTGCTTGTGCTGGCCGTTCTTCTTGTGATCATAGGCTGTTTTATGGACACTACCGCGGCGATTTTGCTGGTGACGCCAATCTTTTTTCCCATCATTAACCAGATGGGGATCGATCCGGTTTATTTTGGCGTTATGATGACCGTGGCTTTGATCTCCGGTATTGTTACTCCGCCTTTTGGTATTTGCCTGTTTGTAATGTCTGATGTTTCGCAGCTGCCAGTGTCCGTTATAACGAAAGAATGTGCAAAATATCTGCCGGCAATGTTTGCTGTACTGTTTATAATCATTCTTTTCCCTGGCTTATCGACCTGGCTGCCAGGGCTGTTTTATTAAATCAAACGTAACTGTTCAGTACCTTCACAGTTACAATCAAACAGAGAATGAAGGAGGAAAACTATGATGACCCCGAAAGAAAGAATATTGGCTACACTGAGAGGAGAGCCTACCGATACGCTGCCCTTTGTGCCGCGTATTGACAATTGGTTTTATGCGCAGCAGGCGCAGGGAACACTTCCGGATAATTTAAAGAATGCGACGCTTCAGGAAATGGTGGATGAACTGGGAATCGGTTATCATTCTATTATTCCCAATTTTAAAGGCTGGCGCGAGGGCGGGTATGGAGATCTTCATGTCGGCTTGGGAATCTATGATCTGGCGCTTACGCCCTGGCATGTTGAAATTCACAATGTGGGCGTGTCCTCAGAGAGAAGTCCGAACGGTCATCTGCGTGTGCGGTATGACACGCCGAAAGGAACAGTTACTACCGAGGTGGTTTATACGGATGAAATGAGAAAAAATGGAATCACGCTGTATGTGATCACGAAACACGCCATGGAAGATTCTGATGATTATGAGGCTGTATCATACATATTTGAAAACATGGAAGTGGTTCCTGATTATGACAGATATGCAGAATACAGAGAAAACGTGGTTGGTGACCGGGGCGTGGCAGTAGCCCTGTCGGCCATGTGGGCGTCCGGCGGACATTATCTCATTAAAGAACTTATGGGGTTTGAAGATTTTTACGCGGAACGCATGGGAGATCCTGACGCAATGGACGAAATGGCAGAAAAATTGCAGCCCGCCTGTGACCGTATGTTTGAAGCTGCCTTAAACAGTCCGGCAGAAGTGATCTTATCCGGAGCCAACTATGACTTTACCTTCACTACACCGGATGTAGTGCGTGATTATGTGGTTCCTTCTTTGAAAGAGCAATCCATGCGCGCGCACCAGAAAGGAAAGTATGTGGCCACGCATACAGATGGAGATAACACCATGTTGCTTCCTCTGTATAAACAAAGCGGAATAGATATTGCGGATTCCATATGTCCGGCGCCGATGACAAAAATTCCCTTAAAAGATACGATAGACATTTTTGATCATAAGATTACTATTTGGGGAGGTGTTCCCTCTACTGCATTGGTCAAAGATTGTACTACAGACCGGGAATTTGCTGCCATTGTAGATCAGACACTGGAAGATATCGGCAGAGGAGACCATTTTATTGTGTCCGTTGCGGATACCTTACCGGCGGCGGCTGATTTTGAGCGTTTCATGTATCTGAAGAAAAAAATAGAAGAATTTGGACCTGTGAGATAATGTCCGGATTCTATTGAAGGCGATTTAAATAATAGGTCAGATAATATAACAGTTTTCTGTCCTGGGCGTTTTGGACAGGATCCATAGAAAGGTATTCACGCAGCTTGTTAAGCTGAAACACAACGGTATTTTTATGGATATATAATTCTTTGGCAGCTTTATTCAGGTTATAACCATGGGAGTCCAGTGCGGGAATCAGAAATGTCAGGTGCTCTTTCTGTTCATCAGGCAGTTTTTCAAGAAACATGGAAAAGATATTTTCCAGCTCTGTCAGTGGGATCTGGTATGTCAGGTAGTCCTCAATACAGTTATAAAAATAGAAGGAGTTCTTTTGGCTGTTTCGGTAAAAGAAACGCATCCAGCAGCAATGACGGTAGCCGTGGCGATAGTCATGAAAATTTTTATGGATACTGCCGATGTAGCATTTGCACTGAATATCGTGTTCACGTACATATTTGAGGAGCGGATTCAGAAGATCCCCAATAATATACTGATAGTTTTCTAACATCCGATCCAGTTCCTGGGGCAGGCTTTTATACACTAATATTTCATTTTCCGCAGGTGTAAGGATGATATCCTGTTTGGATGCGCTTTGAGAAGAATGAAGAAAATCAGTGAATAAAGCGGAATTTTCTCCTGGTTGAAAAGAAATCAGTATGGGTATTCTGTACAGCCGTTCAGAATACCCAAGACTGTCGGCCTGTGTCGGGAGCGAAGAGAGATCTTCTTCGTTTTCTGAAAAAAGGAGATTGTTCATAAAGCGCAGCTGCTGATCTTTGCGCTGCTGCATAAAATCGTGCTGTGATTCATATTCTACCATAGTTTCCAGAGCCAGTTTGACCATGGAAATTAAAGACTCGACCTCTGAAGGAAGTCCCGTCATGCCCACGACGCCAATCACTTCGTGACCATATTGAAGAAGGACGTTTACTCCATATTTTGTTCCAAGATAATGATGGTTTCCCGGTTCTGTACGCACTATGGGGGTGTGCTCCTGAATCATATGGTAGGCAATCTCATGAAAAGAACCAATGCGTTTTTTTTCTATGCTTGCTGCTATGATAATTCCCTGTTCATTCATAATGTTTATATTGAACTTTGAGTAGGAAGTGATCTTATCAATAAAATGATTTGCCAGATCGCCGCTTAAAATCATAAAATTGCCTCCTTTGTTAAATGGATCTGTAAAATTTTTTAGAAAATAGTATGCCAATTATAGCATAAAAATTAAGAAGAAAAATGAAAAATCATATAAAAAAAATTGTTGTCATACCGGACTCTTTCAAAGGATCTTTGACGTCCGCGGAAATTTGTACGATTTGTGAGAAAAAGATCAATGATATTATACCGGGATGCGAAGTAATCAAGATTCCTGTGGCTGACGGTGGAGAGGGAACCACGGACTGCTTTTTACAATGTCTGCCCTGTGAAAAAATATATTGTGAGGCTCATGATCCCTATGGTGAGCCTATGGACGTTTACTATGCACGGTCAGGCAGCATGGCATTTATAGAGTTGGCCATGGTCGCCGGACTTCCGTTGGTTGAAGGAAGAATGAATCCCTGTGATACTTCTACATATGGTGTGGGGGAAATGATTGCGCATGCCGTCCGCTATGGATGTAAAAAAATAGTCCTGGGCATCGGCGGCAGCTGTACCAATGATGGTGGCTGCGGACTGGCAGCCGCCCTGGGGGTTCGGTTTTTAAAAAAAGATGGAAAAGGATTTGTGCCGACCGGAGGAACTCTTTCAGAGATTGCGCATATTCAACGGGAAGAGGCCCTTATCCGGATGAATGATGTACAGATTGTCACTATATGCGATATTGACAATCCCATGTTTGGTTCCGAAGGCGCTGCCTGTATATTTGGTCCTCAAAAGGGCGCCGACCCGGAAATGGTAGAAGTATTGGATGCCAATTTGCGGTATCTATCGGAAAAGATCAGCAATGATTTGGGGATAAATGTTTCCGGATTGCCGGGAGCGGGCGCCGCGGGAGCAGTTGGCGCCGGTATGGCGGCTTTCTTTGGCAGTAAACTGCAATCCGGTATCCAGACGGTTCTTGATCTGGTTCGCTTCGATGAAATAATTAAGGATACAGATTTAATTATCACAGGAGAAGGCCAGATCGATTCCCAGAGTCTGAGAGGCAAGGTGGTCATCGGTATTGCGGAGAAAGCTAAAAAACAGCAAGTGCCGGTGCTGGCTCTGGTAGGGTCTGTTGGTGATGGGGCCGAGGCAGCATACTCTATGGGAGTGACATCGATTATTTCCATCAATAGAAAGGCGGAGGATTTTTCCCTGTCCCGCTATAAAAGCAAAGAGAATCTGGCGGCGACGGTCGAAGCAATTCTTCGGCTCGTTTTGCGTATGTTTTGACAGTCTGGCAGGAATCGATGGGGTGAGCAAAGAGGAATACGGCCGGGATCTGAGAGGGGCATATCCCGTAAGGGGTATGCCTGCCCGATCATCATATCAGTTCGATATAAAAAGTAAATTAGTTCTTGACATGCAGTCTACAAATGTGATATTCTTATCACTGTATAATTCTTAGGCAGTTCGCCGATATTTTCCCGATTGAGAAAAACTGGTTGACAGAAACAGGATTTTATATTACTATAACTGTAGTTTGATACAGAACAAATGTTCGCATTCTATAAAAGGGAGGCTTATATGAAAGATAATAAGGACACAAAGATAGAAGATAAGGGGAAAGCCCTGGAGGCGGCGATCGGGCATATAGAAAAGCAGTTTGGAAAAGGCTCAATCATGAAGCTGGGCGATTCGATGGCGAATATGAATGTGGAGACTGTGCCCACCGGCTCCCTGAGCCTGGATATCGCCCTGGGCCTGGGAGGGATTCCCCGGGGACGTATCGTGGAAATCTACGGGCCGGAGTCCAGCGGTAAGACAACGGTAGCCCTGCATATGGTAGCGGAGGTACAGAAGGGGGGAGGAATCGCCGGCTTTATCGACGCCGAGCACGCCCTCGACCCGGCTTACGCGAAAAATATTGGCGTAGATATCGATAATCTGTACATATCCCAGCCGGACAACGGCGAGCAGGCTCTGGAGATCACGGAGACGATGGTGCGCTCCGGAGCGGTGGATATCGTTATTGTGGACTCGGTGGCGGCGCTGGTGCCGAAGGCGGAGATTGACGGAGAGATGGGAGAATCCCATATGGGCCTCCACGCCCGCCTGATGTCTCAGGCGCTGCGCAAGCTTACGGCCATAGTCAGTAAATCCAATTGTATTGTGATTTTTATTAATCAGCTCAGGGAGAAACTGGGCGTTATGTTCGGCAACCCTGAGACGACTACGGGCGGCCGTGCTCTGAAATTCTATTCTTCTATCCGAATGGATGTACGCCGCACGGAATCTCTCAAGACGGCAGGAGAGGTGGTCGGCAATCATGTCCGGGTTAAGGTTGTGAAGAACAAAGTGGCGCCGCCCTTCAAAGAGGCGGAGTTTGATATTATGTTCGGCCAGGGGATCTCTAAATATGGCGATATTCTGGATCTGGCTGTCAAACAGGATATTGTGCAGAAAAGCGGAGCCTGGTTTTCCTATGACGGTGCGAAGATCGGGCAGGGCCGGGAAAATGCCAAACAGTATTTGGCAGAACATCCGGATATTGCCGCAATTGTGGAAAATATGGTGCGTGAGAGCTATGGGTTGCCCGGATCGGCTGTCCAGCCCCCCGCCACAGGAGATTCCGTTTCGGCAGAGACGGACGCTATGAAGGAAAAACCATGACAGTTACGGCTATTCGAGAAATAAACCGAAAGAAAGTCAGCGTGGAATTCGATCATCAGCTCACCCTTGTCCTGTACAGGGGTGAGCTGAAACGTTATGATCTGCGGGAGGGGAGCCAGGTGCCGGATGAGCTTCCCGCCGAGATTGAGGAGCAGATACTGCGAAAACGGGCAGCCAAATATGCCATGAATTTGTTGATTAAGAGGGATTATACAGCAAAAGAGCTGGGGGACAAGCTCTGCCGGGCAGGTTACACGGATGATACCGCCGGGTATGCGCTGGAATATGTTACTTCTTTTGGCTATATTAATGACGCCGGTTATGCCCGGCGTTATCTGGAGACGTACAGCGACCGGAAAAGCCTGCGCCGCATGCAGGCGGATTTACGGCAGAAGGGGATTTCCGAAGAGACCCTGAGCCTGGCCCTGGAGGAGGCAGATTGCGTCGAGGAGAAGTCTGTGCTCCACCGCTATGCCGAAAAGAAGGCGGCCTCTCTGGATCTGGCCCAGGACAGAGACCGGCAGAAGTTTTTCCGCTACTTAATAGGTAAGGGCTTTTCCTACGGGGACGCCAGGGAGGCCCTGGAGGAGCTGCAGACTGAACAGTAATACAAATCTTTATAGAATATGATTCCCGAGCTTGACATAAATTACAAATCAGTATAGAATTGTAGTGTTGTATTTGTACAATGAAAACTAAATAAGGAGGTGCTCCTGTGACAACTGGTATGATCATTGCCATTAGCATAGTTGTTACTGCGGTAATCACGCTGCTTATTGCCATCCCTATTACTTGCAGAGTTGCTGTGGCCAACAAAGTCAAAAAAGACGCGGAGATTGTTGGGACAGCGGAAGTGAAAGCAAGAAACATAATAGATGAAGCATGTAAAACGGCTGAAACAAAAAAACGTGAAGCCCTTTTGGAAGCAAAAGAGGAATCTCTGAAGACTAAGAACGAGTTGGAAAGAGAGACGAAAGAACGCAGAGCAGAGCTACAAAAATATGAAAAACGTGTGCTGTCAAAGGAAGAAACCGTTGACAGAAAGGCAGATGCAATTGAACGACGCGAAACAGAGTATGCAGCAAAAGAGAGCGAATTGAGAAAGAAAGAAAAGCGGATCGATGAGCTGCACGATCAGGGAGTACGGGAACTGGAAAGAATTTCCGGTCTCACCTCCGAACAGGCAAAGGATTATCTGTTAAAAACTGTTGAGGACGAAGTAAAGATTGATACTGCCAAACTCTACAAGGAGCTGGAGAGTAAGGCAAAGGAGGAGGCAGGCAGAAAGGCCAAAGAGTATGTGGTGACAGCTATCCAGAAATGTGCGGTAGACCATGTGTCCGAGGCTACGATCTCTGTGGTGCAGCTTCCCAGTGATGAAATGAAAGGACGGATCATCGGCCGTGAGGGCCGCAATATCCGGACTTTGGAGACGCTGACCGGTGTGGATCTGATCATTGATGATACACCGGAAGCGGTGGTTCTATCCGGATTTGATCCGATTCGAAGAGAAGTGGCGCGCATTGCGCTGGAGAAACTGATCGTGGATGGCCGTATTCATCCGGCACGTATTGAGGAAATGGTGGAGAAAGCCCAGAAAGAAGTGGAGTTTTTGATCCGCGAGGAGGGCGAATCAGCTACGCTGGAGGTGGGTGTGCATGGGATCCATCCTGAGCTGGTTCGGTTGTTAGGGCGTATGAAGTTCCGCTCCAGCTATGGCCAGAACGCACTCAAGCATTCCATTGAGGTGGCTCAGCTGTCAGGGCTTCTGGCAGCCGAAGTAGGGACTGATGTGCGGTTGGCCAAGCGTGCAGGGCTTTTGCATGATATCGGAAAGTCCATTGATCATGAGGTGGAGGGATCACATATTCAGATCGGTGCGGATCTATGCAGGAAATACAAGGAATCTGCCATGGTCATCAATGCCGTGGAGGCTCATCACGGCGACGTGGAGCCAGAGTCTCTGATCGCCTGTATTGTACAGGCTGCGGACGCTATCTCTGCCGCCAGGCCGGGGGCGAGGAGAGAAACCCTCGAAACATATACCAACAGGTTATCACAATTGGAGGACATTACCAATTCCTTCAAGGGTGTGGAAAAATCTTTTGCAGTTCAGGCCGGACGGGAAGTCCGCGTCATGGTAGTGCCTGACCAGGTGAATGATTCCGATATGGTTCTGCTGGCCCGAAATATTGCCAAGCAGATTGAGGCGGAACTTGAATATCCGGGTCAGATCAAGGTGAGTATTATTCGTGAAAGTCGTGCGATTGATTATGCAAAATAAAAAAAGATGCTGGGAACAGCATCTTTTTTTATGCCCGGGAAGGAAAAATGCCGTACCGGTGGCGGATAATGTGCAGTACGACGCTTTTTGTACATCACAGATACAGAGGTCTATTCATAAATCCGCACTATGGGGCGTAAGTCTTTTATAGGAGGGATTGCATATGAAACGTACGGAATGGGAAGAGAGGACGGCGTCTTGGCTATTTTTGGGAGTCTGGTTTCTGGCAGGATTTCTGCTGGGCTGTTTGACGGTGAACCTGTATTGGCGTTACAGCCCCGACCACCTGGCTCTGGCCTCCTTGCAGATGTCGCTGTATCTGGGACAGGGGATGAATATAGATAAGAAGCAGCTCTACCTGTATCTTTTACTCCGCTACGGGCGTCTGGAAGGGCTTCTTTTTTTTACGGGCCTGTTTGCCTGGGGCTATCTGCTGGTGACAGCGATCCTGCTGGTATCCGGTTTTCTGTTTGGCTATCTTCTGACCGGCATACTTTTGCAGGAGGGCTGGGGGATGTGTGTTAAAAGTTTGCTGATCCTGGCGCCGCAGTTTCTGGCTGTGGGGCCGGTGTTCTTGCTCTGTATGGAGAGGATCTGGAGACGGGAGGATATCCTGTTGTTCCATTCGGGGAAGAACCTGCAGCGTCTGGTCGGCCATGTGGGGCGGTATTTCCTGTATTTTGGGGCGACAGTGATCCTCACCGGGTTCGAGGTCTGGATGATTTGTGCAATTCTCACAAAAATCGTGTGAAAATTTTTCTGATTATCAAAATACAAGATATAGACATGGCGGGGGATGAATAAAACGATATCTTGTGGAATGGCGGCAAAAGGAAATTTTTGGTATAAAAACCGCAAAAAATGACGTTTGCTTTTCACGAAAACTTATGTTTAAATAAGTTACATCAGCCGGGAGGGGAGTCCCGGCGGGGGGACGAATGAGGTCAGGATTATGACAGAAGAAATTCAGGAGTTTATCAGCTACTTGCGCGACAATCGAAAGTCTTCCGCAAATACAGAGATATCTTACAGAAGGGATTTGCGAAAAGCGGCAGAATATTTCGAACGGCAGGATATCACCCGTGTGGAACAGATTACGCAGACAAATATACGTTCCTATCTGCTTTTTATGGAAAAACAGAAGTTTGCCACAGCCACGATCTCCAGGAGCGTGGCGTCGCTGCATGCTTTTTTTCAGTATCTGGTAAAGATGAAGAAGATTGAACAGGATCCGTCCGAAGATCTTCGGCCTCCGAAGGTGGAAAAAAAGGAGCCTGAGATCCTCAGTGTGGAAGAGATCGAGAAGCTGATGGGACAGCCGAATATGGAGACGGCCAAAGGAGTCAGGGATCGGGCGATGATGGAGCTTTTGTATGCGACGGGTATCCGGGTCAGTGAGCTGACCCATCTGCTCACGGAAGATGTTAATCTTCAGCTGGGATATATTGTCTGTCGGGATAAGGATAAGGAGAGGGCGATCCCCTTTGGCGATGCGGCCCGGGAAGTGATGCAGCGATATCTGGGAAGGGAGCGCATGCGCCTGGTGGGCGAGAAAGACTGTCCCTATCTTTTTACAAATTGTGCAGGGAAACCAATGAGCCGTCAGGGCTTCTGGAAAGTGTTGAAAGGCTATGTACAGGAAGCCGGTATCCAGATGGATATCACGCCCCACACGCTGCGTCATTCTTTTGCGGCCCACCTGATCCAGAACGGCGCGGATGTCAGGGCGGTGCAGGAAATGATGGGGCATGCGGATATTTCCACTACGCAGATGTATGTACATATGAATATTAACCGTATCCGGAGCGCCTATGAGAATGCCCATCCCAGGGGCCGGCTCAGGTAGGCAGTTTGAAAGAGTAAGGAATGTTTCGTAAGAACCCGGGGATTTTCTGTATCAGGATAGGCACCGCAGAGGGGATGGCGGCATATGCTGGTAGAGAGACTGTTTGTGACTGATGTGGCGACACATGGGAAACAGCGACAGAATACCGGAGGGATTATGGAAAGACAGATATATCTGGATCACGCGGCGACGACGCAGCCCGCACCGGAGGTGGTACAGCAGATGCTGCCCTGGTTGTCGGGACGTTACGGAAACCCGTCGGCGCGTTATCAGCTGGGACAGGAGGCGGACAGGTGTATCGCCGGGGCCAGAAAGCAGGTGGCGGCTCTGATAGGAGCGGACGAGGGCGAACTGTATTTTACATCCGGCGGGACGGAGTCGGACAATTGGGTGCTGAGGGCCTGCCTGTCTGACAGACAGGACGGAAAACGGCATATCATCACAACGGGGATCGAGCACCATGCCATATTGAATACCTGCGCCCGACTTGAGAAAGAGGGAGCGAAGGTGAGTTATGTGATGCCGGACAGCGAGGGCCGTGTGGATGTGCGGGATATTGAGCGGGAGATTCAGGAAGATACCGTGTTGATTTCCGTGATGTACGCTAACAATGAGATCGGTACCCTGCAGCCGGTCCGGGAGATCGGACTTTTGGCCGCTGAGTATGGTATTCCTTTCCATACGGATGCGGTACAGGCGGTGGGCCATATACCCATCGATGTCAAAACGCTGGGCATTACCTGGCTTTCCGCCTCTGCCCACAAATTTCACGGGCCCAAGGGTTGCGGTTTTTTGTATATGCGAAAAGGATATGAACTGCCATCCCTGCTGTGCGGCGGAGCCCAGGAGAGAGGCCTTCGGGCAGGGACGGAGAACGTGGCCGGTATTGCTGGCATGGGGGCGGCGGCCCGGGTGTGTATGGCCCATATGTCTGGGGATCAGGAAACGGTCCGCAGACAGAGGGACTATCTGATCCGCGGTGTGGAGTCGGCTATACCCGGAGCTCGCTTGAACGGCCATCGGCGGATGCGTCTGCCCAATAACGTAAATTTCAGCTTTTCGGGGCTGGAGGGGGCTGCCCTTTTGCTGCTGCTGGATCAGGACGGCATCTGCGTTTCTTCCGGGGCGGCCTGCAACGCTTCGTCGGAGAAGGGCTCCCATGTATTGACGGCCATCGGTGCGCCGGAGGAGTACCAGAGGGGAACGGTGCGGATGACTTTGGGGCCGGAGACAACCAGGGAGGAACTGGATTATGTCATTGAGCGGCTGAAAGAACATGTTTTTCAGCTCAGGGAAATGAAAAATGCCTGAAATATGGCGAAATACAGCGTTTTATGGATAATTTACTGCGGGTCTGGCAATAACTGTTAAAAATACACTTGAATTTTTGAGGCATATTGGGTATTATATTAACCAAGTGATGGCTTGTATTCTATGAGCCCTCAATTATTCATTCACTTTTAGGAGGAACAAGATCATGGCAGTAAAAGTAGCGATTAATGGTTTTGGCCGTATCGGCCGTCTGGCTTTCAGGCAGATGTTTGGCGCCGAAGGCTATGAAGTAGTAGCTATCAACGATTTGACCAGCCCGAAGATGCTGGCGCACCTGTTGAAATACGATTCTTCGCAGGGGAAGTATGCTCTGGCCGACAAGGTTAGTTGCAGCGAAGATTCTATCACCGTTGATGGCAAAGAGATCAAGATCTACAAAGAACCCGATGCCAACAACTGCCCGTGGGGTGAGCTTGGCGTGGACGTAGTTCTGGAGTGCTCTGGTTTCTACACATCCAAAGCGAAAGCTCAGGCTCATATCAATGCCGGCGCCCGCAAGGTCGTTATCTCTGCTCCGGCAGGAAATGATCTTCCCACTATCGTGTTCAATACCAATCACGAGACTTTGAAACCGGAAGATACCATCATTTCTGCGGCTTCCTGTACAACAAACTGCCTGGCTCCCATGGCGGACGCCCTGAACAAATACGCAGCGATCCAGTCCGGTATTATGGTAACGATCCATGCATACACAGGCGATCAGATGACTTTGGACGGACCGCAGAGAAAAGGCGATCTGAGAAGATCTCGTGCCGCAGCCGTAAATATCGTTCCGAACAGCACAGGCGCAGCCAAAGCGATCGGCCTGGTTATCCCCGAGCTGAACGGCAAGCTGATCGGCGCCGCACAGCGTGTACCGACCCCGACCGGTTCCACCACCATTCTGACAGCCGTTGTCAAGGGCGACAATGTAACCAAAGAGGGTATCAACGCCGCTATGAAGGCAGCTGCCAACGAGTCCTACGGCTACAACGAGGATGAGATCGTTTCCTCCGATATCGTAGGTATGAGATATGGTTCTCTGTTTGACGCTACCCAGACCATGGTTTGCGAGATCGGCGACGGACTGTATGAGGTACAGGTGGTATCCTGGTACGATAACGAGAATTCTTACACAAGCCAGATGGTTCGTACAATCAAATATTTCTCCGAGTTAGCATAATTCGGCAAACTATACGGCCAATTTTAGATTCTGGAGGGTCCGGTCTGTTTGGACCGGACCTGTTTTTTATATGGAGGGAAAAGAACATGGGATTGAATAAGAAGTCAGTCGATGACATCAATGTAAAGGGCCTCCGCGTCCTGTGCCGGTGTGATTTTAACGTGCCTCTAAAGGACGGCGTGATCACGGACACCAACCGCCTGACGGCTGCGCTGCCGACGATCAAAAAATTGATTGCCGACGGCGGAAAGGTGATCCTCTGCTCCCATCTGGGCAAACCCAAGGGAGAGCCGAAACCGGAGCTGTCCCTGGCTCCTGTAGCGGCCAAGCTGACCGAACTGCTGGGACAGGAAGTGAAATTTGCCGCTGACAATGAGGTGGTGGGTTCTCATGCCAGAGCAGCCGTGGAGGCCATGAAGGACGGCGATGTGGTTCTGCTGGAGAATACCCGCTACAGAAAAGAGGAGACGAAAAACGGCGAGGAGTTTTCCAAAGACCTGGCTTCTCTCTGCGATGTATTCGTGAATGACGCTTTCGGTACGGCCCACAGGGCCCACTGTTCTAATGTGGGCGTGGCCAAGCTTAAGGATGTGGCCGTGGTAGGTTATCTGATGCAGAAGGAGATCAATTTCCTCGGCAACGCCGTGGAGAATCCGGAACGCCCCTTTGTGGCGATCCTGGGCGGCGCCAAGGTGGCGGACAAGCTGAACGTGATCTCCAATTTGCTGGAGAAATGCGATACCCTGATCATCGGCGGCGGTATGGCCTACACCTTCCTGAAAGCTAAAGGCTGCGAGGTAGGCACCTCTCTGGTGGATGATACCAAGCTGGATTACTGCAAGGAGATGATTGAGAAGGCCGGAAAGCTGGGCAAGAAGTTGCTCCTTCCGGTGGATACCACCATTGCGGCGGCATTCCCCAGCCCCATTGACGCCCCGATTGAGACAGAGGTGGTTGCCTCCGACGCAATCCCGGCAGATAAGATGGGCCTGGATATCGGAACAAAGACTGCCGAGCTGTATGCCGATGCGGTGAAATCCGCCAAGACCGTTGTATGGAACGGACCCATGGGCGTATTTGAGAACCCGATCCTGGCCAAAGGCACGCTGGCTGTGGCCCAGGCACTGGCCGATACTGATGCCACCACGATCATCGGCGGCGGAGATTCCGCGGCGGCTGTAAACCAGATGGGCTTTGGCGACAAGATGAGCCATATCTCCACGGGCGGCGGCGCTTCTCTGGAGTTTTTGGAGGGCAAGGAGCTGCCGGGTGTGGCGGCTGCCAATGATAAATAAAAGCAACTAATAAAGATAAATCAGGAGGATATGATTCATGGCAAGGAAAAAAATCATCGCCGGCAACTGGAAGATGAATAAGACGCCCAGCGAGGCTGTGGCTCTGGTGGAGACTTTAAAGCCGCTGGTGAAAAACGATGAGGTGGATGTGGTATTCTGTGTACCCGCCATTGATATTATCCCGGTGGTTGAGGCCTGCAAAGGTACCAATATCCAGGTTGGCGCAGAAAATATGTACTATGAGGAGAGCGGCGCTTACACGGGCGAGATCTCCCCGGCCATGCTGACCGACGCCGGTGTGAAATACGTGGTTCTCGGCCATTCCGAGAGAAGGGAATATTTCGCGGAGACCAGCGAAACCGTAAATAAGAAGATGCTGAAAGCCTTTGAGCACGGGATCACCCCCATCATGTGCTGCGGCGAATCCCTGACTCAGAGAGAGCAGGGCGTGACCATGGATTTCATCCGCCAGCAGGTGAAGGTGGGCTTCCAGGGTGTGAGTGCGGAGCAGGCGGCGAAGGCTGTGATCGCTTATGAGCCGATCTGGGCCATCGGAACCGGCAAGACAGCGACCACCGAGCAGGCCCAGGAGGTCTGCAAGGGTATCCGCGAGTGCATCGCCGAGATCTATGACCAGGCAACAGCTGACGCCATCCGTATCCAGTACGGCGGATCCGTTAATGCGGCCACGGCTCCGGAACTCTTCGCCCAGCCCGACATCGACGGCGGCCTGGTGGGCGGCGCGTCCCTGAAACCGGATTTTGGGAAGATCGTGAATTATAAATAAATCCGGCCAAGCTGTGTCTGTAGGGCACAGGCGGAAATAATAGAAGTGTAACCGGCAGCCCCTGGGAGGAATACAGGCTCTCAGGGGCTGTCGCACACACAGGGGGATATGCGGGAATGTGGTTTAGCGATGCAGACATGAAAACGGTCATATGGAGGAAGCATGAACGAACAGGACAGTAAATGGAAAAACAGTAAAAACTATCTGGCGCCGGCCGTGGCCGCTTTCGGAGTGGTCTGCGCGGGCCTTCTGGTCTGTTTCCTGCTGTTTAACGGAAAGGTGATCCGGGGCTATGTGGGGCTGGTGTTGTCCTCCCTGCGGTCCGTTCTGGTGGGCCTGACGCTGGCTTATCTGCTGAATCCGGTCATGGGGCGGCTGGAGAGCGTTCTGACCCGGTTCGTTTTTAAAGGGGACAACAGCGGAAAACGGCAGGGCAGGATACGCTTGTGCAGCGTGACCCTGACTATTCTGCTGATGCTGGCCATTTTGTTTATTCTGATCGGTTTTGTGGCGCCGCAGCTTGTTGACACACTGGTGAGCCTGGGGCAGAGTATTCCCGGCTATGTGGATCAGCTTTCGGATTATCTGAATTCGGACGACCAGCTGGCCGCTACACTTCGGGTGTTTTTGAATGACTCATCCAAATCCCTGACAGAATGGCTGAACCAGAACGTGTTGACCACGCTCCGCGGATGGCTGCTCTCCCTGACAGGGCAGCTGATGGGAGTGGTATCCGGTATTATCAGCTTTATGGTGGGAATCATTATTTCCGTCTATGTGCTGTGCAGCAAGGAACGTTTTATCGGACAGAGCAAAAAGATGCTTTACGCCTTTCTGCGTCCGGAACATGCCAACACGGTGCTGGCTATCACGCGAAAGAGCAATGAGATTTTCGGAGGTTTTATCTCAGGAAAGCTGATTGACTCACTGATTATAGGGCTGCTCTGCTTCTGCGGGACGACGCTCCTTCGGATCCCCTATGCGATCTTGGTTTCCGTGATCGTGGGTGTCACAAACGTCATCCCCTTTTTTGGCCCCTATATCGGAGCGGTACCCACGGGCCTTTTGATCCTTGTGGCGGACTGGAAGGCGGGGCTGGTCTACATTGTATTTAACATCCTTTTGCAGCAGTTTGACGGGAACATCCTGGGGCCGAGGATCCTTGCCCAGAGCACCGGCTTGTCGGCTTTTTGGGTCGTGTTCTCGGTAATGCTTTTCGGCGGTCTGTTCGGCGTCATGGGTATGCTGCTGGGGGTGCCGGTATTCGGCGTGATTTACTATCTGGTTAAAACCTTTGTGGAATACTGTCTGAGGAAAAAGGGGCTTCCCGAGGAGTCGGGCGCTTATGAGAAAGTATGGCTGATTTCCGGCGGGGTCGCCTACAGCTGGGAAGAAGAAGGGGGGCCGCAGGCCTTTTGGCAGGAACAGGAAAAAAGTCAGTTATCCGGGAGAAAAGGCGGAGAGCAGCCTCATCGGACAGAAGGGAAGGAGATGGGGAGCTCGCGGAATAAAAGGGGAGGACAGGGCTCCGGGAAAAAGAATCAGGGGGATCATAAGGAGTAGAAAGGTTGTGTAATATATATGGAAGATAAACGATATGCCGTGCTGATTGATTCGGATAATATTTCGGCGAAATATATTCACTATATTTTGGACGAGATGACGAAATACGGCGTGGTGACATACCGGCGGATCTACGGGGACTGGACCAGCCCCCAGACCACCCGCTGGAAACAGCAGCTCTTGGAGAATTCCATCAGCCCGATCCAGCAGTTTGCCAATACCGTGGGGAAGAACGCGACGGATTCCGCCTTGATTATTGATGCCATGGATATTCTGTACACGGAGAATGTGGACGGCTTCTGCCTGGTGTCTAGCGACGGGGATTTTACCCGTCTGGCGACCCGGCTCAGAGAGTCCGGCATGGATGTGATCGGTATGGGAGAAAATAAGACGCCGCGGTCTTTCCGGGCGGCTTGTACGGTATTTACGAATCTGGAGATTCTGGCGGCCCAGGCGGACGAGAACCGGAAAGAAAAGGCGGAGCAGGAAGCTGCCAAGAAAAAGATGGATAAAGGCGCCTCCGTGGCGGAGACGGAGGCAAATGTGTCGAAGCAGGATATCGAGGACGATATCGCGGAGATCATCACGGAGAATGAAAACCATGAGAAGGATACGGGGCTGGGCGAGATCGGCAGCCGTCTGGTGAAAAAATACTCGGATTTTGACGTGCGAACCTACGGTTACAGCTCTCTCTCCAAATTTATTGAGGAGATCGAGCGTTTTGAGCTGGTGAAAGACCATCATAATGTGTTTGTCCGCTTAAAGGACGGCGGCGCTTCCCGCAATACGGTCGACGCCTATTTGGTGGAGATCATCCGCGGCAGCGGTTCTGTAGGCCTGGATCTGGGATTTACCGGGCAGAAGGTGCACAAGAAATTCCCGAATTTTAATGTGAAGGATTACGGCTACGCCACTTTTTCCAAATTACTGCAGAGTATACCGAACCTGCGCATTGAGGGAAACAGCATTTACTATGAGGAGCAATGAGATGGAGAGCTGGAAGAAAAATGTACGGGAAGCGGTTCCCTATGTGCCCGGTGAGCAGCCTGACCTGCCGGATATGATCAAATTAAATACGAATGAAAACCCGTATCCTCCCTCGCCGAAAGTGGGGGAGGCATTGTGTGCCATACGGGATCAGGATCTCAGGCTTTATCCCGATCCGTCAGCGGGTGAGCTGACGGGTGCCGTTGCCGGATACTACGGCCTGAGCAGGGAGCAGGTGTTTGTGGGCGTGGGGTCGGACGATGTGCTGGCTATGGCTTTTCTGACCTTTTTTAACGGCAGGGAGCCGGTTCTGTTTCCGGATATCACCTATTCTTTCTATGATGTGTGGGCCGGGCTTTTCCGTATTCCCTACCGGCAGGTTCCCCTGGCAGATGATTTTACGATTCGGCCGGAGGATTACAAAGCGGTAAACGGCGGCATCGTGTTTCCCAATCCCAATGCGCCCACGGGGGAGGCGCTGTCCCGGGAAGCCATAGAGGAGATCGTGGCCGCCAACCCGGGCGGCGTGGTGATTGTGGATGAAGCTTATGTGGATTTCGGGGCCGTGTCCGCGCTGCCCCTGACGGAAAAGTATGATAACCTGCTGGTGGTGCAGACCATGTCGAAATCCCGTTCCCTGGCGGGGATGCGTATCGGCTACGCCATGGGGAATCCGGGGCTGATCCGGTGCCTGAATAATGTGAAATACTCTTTTAATTCCTACACCATGGATCAGACCGCCCTGGCGGCGGGGAAGGCGGCCATGGAGGACAGGGAATATTTTGAAAAGACTCGTAAAAAGGTGATAGAGACCAGGGAGTGGACGAAGAGGGAGCTTGCGAAGCTGGGATTTTCCTTCGGAGATTCCATGGGCAATTTTATTTTTGCCGCCCATGAGTTTTGTCCGGCGGGGGAGCTTTTTGCGGCTCTCAGGGAGAGACACATTTTCGTGCGTTATTTTGACAAACCCAGGATCAGCAATTATCTCCGCATCACGGTGGGTACGCCGGAGGAGATGGAGGCGCTGATCGATTTTCTGAAAAAATATCTGAGACAGGAGTAATGTGTATGGATGCGATCGTACAATGGTTCACCGTGACTCTGGAACCCTTTGTGTCAAAGGAGGCGGCGGTTTTTATCATTTCGCTGTTTCCGATTCTGGAGCTTAGAGGGGGACTGCTGGCGGCCAGGCTTTTACAGGTGCCTTATCTGCGGGCCCTGGTGCTGTGTGTCGTGGGGAATATTCTGCCGATTCCCTTTATCCTGCTGTTTATCCGGAAGATTTTTGCCCTGATGAAGAAGACGAGGCTGTTCCGGCCTCTGGTGGAATGGCTGGAGAGGAAAGCCATGGGAAAGAGCGATCGGATACGGCAGTATGAATTCCTGGGGCTGGTACTGTTTGTGGGAATCCCCCTGCCGGGGACCGGCGGTTGGACAGGGGCGCTGATCGCCTCCCTGCTGCAGGTGGATATACGGAAATCCTCGGTGGCCATTCTGATCGGTATCGCCCTGGCGGCTGTGATTATGTCCGTGGTTTCCTATGGGCTGATGGGAAGTTTTCTGTAAAATCCGTCTGCAAAGTCCGTAAGAATGTGTCTATTATGCCAAGAGGGAATCTGCTTCCTTTGCCGCAGGCAAACTTCAAATGGGCAGATTCCGTTACAGTTCAGCTGTCGGCTGAACTGTAATCAGGGAGGAGAAATCCCGTGGGATTTGAAGAAAAAGATATACTGTATGAGGATCCGTCCATCCTGGTCTGCCGGAAACGGCCGGGCATGGCTGTACAGAGCGCCGGGCCGGGACAGATGGATCTGGAGAGCGCTCTGAAAAATTATCTGGCGCGTAAAAATCCGGGAAAGGGTGTTCCCTATCTGGGAGTGGTGCAGAGGCTGGATCAGCCCGTAGAGGGGGTTCTGGTATTTGCGCTGACGAAACAGGCCGCCGCTTCTTTAAACAGGCAGATGGCGGAGGGCCGGATGGAGAAAATCTATCTGGCTCTGGTGCGGGCGTCCCTGGAGCCGGGACAGTCCGGTGAACTTACGGACTGGCTAAAAAAGGAGGGCCGGCGTTCTGTCGTTGTTGATTCCGCGGCGCGGGGCGGGAAGCGGGCCCGTCTGGCCTACGAGGTATTGGCGGAAAAGGAGGGAAAAAGCCTGCTGTCAGTGCGGCTGTACACGGGCCGCTACCACCAGATCCGGTGCCAGCTCGCCCACGGGGGAATGCCTGTTGCGGGCGACATTCTCTACGGATCAGGGGAGGCACGCATGGGGGCCATCGGCTTGTGCGCCTGCCGTCTGGCCTTTGACCATCCGAAAACGGGGAAACGGATGGAGTTTGCGGTGTGGCCGGAGCATAATATTTTTGCGCAATTTGGGCCGGAGGGTTTGGATACCCTTGAGGTTTCGGGGAAAAACATCTATAATGCATAAGATACGGAGTATAAATAAACAGGGGAGGTCTACGGATGAAGAAACTGTTGATCAAGTTTTTTGTTCTGCTGTTTGCTTTTCTGGCTTCGGTATTGATCTTTTCCAGCGTATTTAATCGGAGGGAGACGGTGAATACATCAGACCTGGAGCCTGCGTCGCTGCCGGTTCTTTATATGGCAAGCGGCGGTGTGACGATCAATCCGATGCAGGGCTATACAGTGAAAATGCAGGAAAATACCATACGCGACAACGTGACGCCCATTAGTACCAGCCGGGATCTGACGGTGGTGCTGGAGCCGAAGGAGTCCGCGGTGGAAAGTGTATCCTTTACGGTCACGACACCGGACGGGCGCGAGACTGTAGAGGAGCGCAAGCTGAGCCTGAAAGAGGCGGAAGACGGTCTGATTCCGATAGATTTTCAGCTGGAAACCCCGATTCTGATGAATCAGGAATATCTGCTGCATTTTACGGTGACGCTGACCGGAGGGCAGAAGGTCTACTATTATACCCGGGTATTGCAGCGGGCGGGTTTAAATACCGGCCAGTATCTGGAGTTTGTCACCAATTTTTATGAGAAATGTACGAATAAGGAAGCGGCCATAGAGCTGAGCACCTACCTGGAATCTACGGAGGGTGTGGGAGACGGCGATCTGGCCAGGGTGGATATCCACTCGTCCTTCGACCGTGTGACCTGGGGGGATCTGAATCCCCAGATAAGCAGAAAGGCCTTCCCCAATATTAAGGAGATCAATGAGACCACCTGCAGCGTGACCCAGGATTATGTGATTTCCTCCCAGGATGAAGAGGGGCAGACCGAATATTACCGTGTACATGAGTTTTACCGGATGCGTTACTACAGTTCCCGGGTGAGGCTGCTGAATTTTGAGCGGGAGACGGAGATGATCTATGACAGCTCTCTGGCCAAACTGTCCCAGAACGGCATTTCCCTGGGGATCGCGCCGGTGGGGGAGGCCATCGTGACCGATGAAAATGTGGATGTGGCCGCTTTCCAGCAGAGCGGAGAGTTGTTCACCTTTAACCGCAGTTCCAGCAAGATCAGCCGTATTTTCAGTTTCCGCACGGACGGGGAGCTGGATATGCGGGAGCTGAACAATCAGCACAGGATCAAAGTGATCCGGGTCACGGAGGCCGGTGATGTGGACTTTCTTGTTTACGGCTATATGAGCAATGACCGCTACGAGGGGCAGAACGGCGTACTGGTACTGCATTATGACGCTCAGCAGAATATTTCCAGGGAACAGCTTTTTATTCCCTGCACCACATCCTTTGCCTGTATGGAGCGGGATCTCGAAGTATTTTCCTATATTACGACAGGCAGCATTTTCTATATTCTGATAGAGGGTACAATGTATAAGGTGGATCTGAACGATGGCTCCGGTGAAATTTTACTGGATCAGATCAATGAGAGCTGTTTTGCGGCGTCGGCGAGCCAGAAGACAGCGGCCTGGATGGATCAGATGCAGCCGACGCAGTCCACGACGATCACGATGATGGATCTGGAAACCGGGTCGACCCACCTGATCACGGCGCCTGCCGGCCATTATCTGCGGGTGCTTGGCTTTCTCAATGAAGATCTGATCTATGGCCTTGCGGCGGACAGTGACATCGAACAGGGGGCTTTTGCCATGGGTACGGTGCGGATCGAGAGCTTCAGCGGTACGGTGGTCAAGGAATATACACAGGAGAATATCTGGGTCACGGAGGCATCGGTTACGGAGGAATCGGTGGAGCTTACCCGGGTGAAAAAGAACAAAAAAGGGAAATACCGGGCCGCGGACGCGGATCGGATTGTCAATAATGTGCAGTCGGGCAATGAGCCTGTTACGGTTACCCGGAGCGCCGAGGAGCGGCGTGGGATGGTGGCCTGGTTGGATTTCAGCCAGCCGCTGCGCGAGGAGGTGCCGGTGGTGATGGAGACGAAATATTCCTCCTACGCGGCGGATCAGGGGCTGGAGGCTACGTTCCAGGGCTTTTCCGAAGCGGCCTGCCAGGTATATGCCATGGGTGAGTTCCAGGGAGAATACTCGAATGTGGCTGAAGCCATACATGTGGCTGACGAGCTGACCGGGGTAGTGCTGAATGTGGATCAGCAGTACGTATGGGAGAGGGGAAACCTGAAGGAAAAGATGAATATTCCCCTGGACGCCATACCGGAAGATGTGCTCTCGGTGCCGGAGACGCCGGCGGCCTATTCGGAAATCCTCGGGGACGGCTACCGGGTTCTGGATCTGAAAGGATGTCTGCTGTCCCAGGTTCTGTACCATGTGAGCCAAGGACGCCCGGTGGCGGCGGAGACAGAGAACGGCTTTGTGCTGATCGTCGGTTTTGACCAATATAATGTAATCCTGTATAATACCGACAGAAAAGAAACATACTATGGCGGTATGAATGACAGCACGGCCATGTTTGAAGATGCGGGAAATAATTTTATCACATATATAGAGAAAATTTCATGACGGCGGTTGATGGGAATGATGCGGAGGTGAGAGACAGGATATGGATGAAAGAATTGTGAAAATGGCAAAGAATCTGGTCGGTTACTCGGTAAAGGTTCAGCCGGGGGACAAGGTGTATATCCACTATATCGGACAGTCCGGCCGGGATCTGGCCCGTATGCTGATTAAGGAGGTGTACCGGGCGGGGGGCGTGCCCTTTGTCCACTTTACCGATAACCAGATGGTGCGGGAGCTCCTTTTAAACGGCACGAAGGAGCAGATGTCCCTGATGGCAGAGTGGGACGGGGCGGAGATGTCCCGGATGGACTGTTATATCGGCATCCGCGGATCGGACAATGCCGCGGAGCTTTCGGATGTGCCCAAGGATCGGATGGCCCTCTATGAAACCTATTATCAGAAGCCGGTGCATTCCGATATCCGGGTGCCGAAGACCCGGTGGGTGGTGATGCGCTATCCCAATGCGTCCATGGCCCAGTTGGCCGAATGCAGCCTGGAGAGCTTTGAGGATTTCTATTTTGACGTGTGCACCATGGATTACGGAAAAATGGCAAAGGCCATGGAGGCTTTGGTGTCCTATATGGAGCGCACGGATCGGGTGCGCCTGGTGGGGCCGGGCACGGATCTGAGATTTTCTATCAAGGGCATTCCGGTGATCCCCTGTGCCGGGGAATGTAATATTCCCGACGGGGAAGTGTATACCGCGCCGGTGCGGGATTCGGTTAACGGGGTGATCACTTATAATACGCCGTCGCCCCATAACGGTTTCTGCTTTGAGAACGTGCGGCTGGAATTTAAGGACGGGCGTATCATGAAGGCCACGGCCAATGATACCGAGAGGATCAATAGTGTTTTCGACATGGATGAGGGAGCTCGTTATGTGGGAGAATTCGCCATAGGGGTCAATCCCTACATTCTGGAGCCTATGAAGGACATCCTTTTTGACGAGAAGATCCAGGGCTCGATCCACTTTACGCCGGGAAGCTGCTATGAGGAGGCCGACAACGGCAACCACTCCGCGCTGCACTGGGATCTGGTGTGGATTCAGCGGCCGGAGTACGGCGGAGGGGAAATCTGGTTTGACGATGTGCTGGTGCGCAAAGACGGACGTTTTGTGGTTCCGGAGCTTATGGGGCTGAATCCGGAAAATCTGAAATAATTGGGGGAAGAATAAATGAAATTTACAACGGTAAGGGAAATATATAAAAACAGGGACGCCTATCTGGATACGGACATCCGGGTAGGCGGCTGGGTCAGGAGCAACCGCGGTTCTAAAAATTTTGGATTCCTGGTGCTCCATGACGGTACATTTTTTGAAACGCTGCAGATCGTCTATACGGATCAGATGGAGAATTTTTCTGCCATAGCCAAGCTGAACGTGGGTACGGCGGTGGTCGTGTCGGGCAGGCTGGTAGCGACGCCCCAGGCTAAGCAGCCCTTTGAGATCCAGGCGGATTCCGTGGAGGTCGAGGGAGCTTCCGCGCCGGATTATCCTTTGCAGAAAAAACGCCACAGCCTGGAATTTCTGCGCACGATTTCCCATCTGCGTCCGAGAACTAATACCTTCCAGGCGGTTTTCCGGGTGCGCTCTCTGGCGGCCTATGCCATCCACAAATTTTTCCAGGAGAGAGGCTTTGTCTATGTACATACGCCGCTGATCACCGGCAGCGACTGCGAGGGCGCCGGTGAGATGTTCCGCGTAACGACCCTGGATATGCAGAATCTTCCGATAACGGAGGAGGGGCAGGTGGATTACAGCCGGGATTTCTTCGGCAGGGAGACCAGCCTGACCGTCAGCGGCCAGCTCAACGGCGAGAGCTTTGCCCAGGCGTTCCGCAATATCTATACCTTCGGCCCCACCTTCCGGGCGGAAAATTCCAATACCACTCGCCATGCGGCGGAATTCTGGATGATCGAGCCGGAAATGGCCTTTGCGGATCTTTCGGATGACATGGATCTGGCGGAGAGCCTGCTGAAATACGTGATCCGCTATGTGCTGGAGGAAGCTTCCGAGGAGATGCGCTTTTTCAATTCCTTCGTGGACAAAGGACTTCTGGAGAGACTCACCCATGTGGCGGAGGCTGAGTTTGGCCATGTAAGCTACACAGAAGCCGTAGAAATCCTGGAGAAACACAACGATCTTTTTGAATACAAGGTATCCTGGGGCGTGGATCTGCAGACGGAGCATGAGCGGTATCTGACGGAGACGGTCTTTAAACGTCCGGTCTTTGTCACGGACTATCCCAAGGAGATCAAGGCATTCTACATGAAACTAAACGAGGATCAGAAAACTGTGGCGGCCATGGACTGTCTGGTGCCCGGCATCGGTGAGATCATCGGCGGCAGCCAGCGCGAGGATAACTACCGTACACTTTTGGGCCGCATGAGGGAATTGGGGCTTAAGGAGGAGGATTACGGCTTTTATCTGGATCTGCGCAAGTACGGCTCCACCCGCCATTCCGGGTTCGGCCTGGGGTTTGAACGTTTCGTGATGTATCTGACGGGTATCGGCAACATCCGTGACGTACTGCCCTTCCCGAGAACCGTGAAAAACTGTGAATTGTAAATTACCGGGGATCTATTCTAATGAAAAATGAACTGATTATAGGCTGTCATCTGTCCTCTTCAAAGGGGTTTTACCATATGGGAAAGGAGGCCGTGTCCATCGGGGCTAATACCTTTCAGTTTTTTACTCGTAATCCCCGGGGCAGCCGGGCAAAGGCCGTTGATCCGGAGGATGTGGAGCGTTATCTGGCTTTTGCGGCGGAGCATGGGATTAAAAAAATCCTGGCCCACGCGCCCTACACTTTAAATGCCTGCTCCAAAGACCCCCATGTGCGGGAATTTGCCCTGGAGACTATGGCGGATGACCTTTTGCGTATGGAGTATGTGCCGGGGAACTGCTACAATTTCCATCCCGGCAGCCATGTGGGACAGGGCAGCGAGGAGGGCGTCCGGCTGATTGCGGAGACATTGAATGCGATCTTAAAGCCGCAACAGCACACCACAGTGCTGCTGGAGACCATGGCCGGGAAAGGTTCCGAGGTGGGCAGGAGCTTCGGGGAGCTTAAGCAGATTCTGGATCGGGTGGAGCTTTCCGACCATGTGGGGGTCTGCCTGGATACCTGTCATGTGTACGACGCGGGCTATGACATTGTCGGCGATCTAGACGGCGTGCTGGAGGAGTTTGACAGGGTCATCGGCCTGGGCAGGCTCAGGGCGGTGCATGTAAACGACAGCAAAAATCCTTTTGCCAGCCACAAGGACCGCCATGAGAAGATCGGGGCGGGAAGCATCGGCCTGGAGGCTTTCGTGAAGATCGTCAGCCACCCGGCATTAAGGGAGCTGCCTTTTTATCTGGAAACGCCCAATGAGCTGCCCGGCTATCAGGCGGAGATCGCATTGCTTCGGGACAGATATATAAAATCATAAAAAGAGCATGTACAAATGGCGCGGAATTCGGTAAAATAATGACATAGCAGCAAATTTGTAAAAAGCAAATGGAGGAGAAGCAGATATGTTAGAAGAACTGAAACAGGCAGTCTATGAGGCAAACATGGAGCTTCCGAAGCGGAAACTGATCACCTACACCTGGGGGAATGTCAGCGGCAGGGATTTTGAGACGGGGTATTTTGTGATTAAGCCCAGCGGCGTGGATTATGACAGGCTGACGCCCGACGATATGGTGGTCATGGATCTGGAGGGCAACCGCATTGAGGGACAGTACAAGCCCTCTTCCGATACGCCGACCCATATCGAACTGTACAAAAAGTATCCCGAGATCGGCGGCATCGTACATACCCACTCGCCCCAGGCCACGGCATGGGCCCAGGCGGGCCGCAGCATTCCCCTTTACGGAACAACCCATGCGGATTATTTCTTTGGCCCGATTCCCTGCGCCAGGAGTCTGACGGAAGAAGAGATCGGCGGCGCCTATGAGGCCAACACAGGGAAGGTGATCATTGAGACCTTCACGAAGGAAGACAGAAATCCGATGTATACGCCGGGTGTCCTGTGCTGCAATCATGGCGTGTTTACCTGGGGCAAGGATGCCGCCGAGGCCGTGCACAATGCCGTGGTGGTGGAGGAGGTGGCCAGAATGGCGACCCTCACCGAGCTGATCAACCCGCAGGTAAAACCGGCGCCGGACTGCATCAGGGACAAGCATTTTTACCGCAAGCATGGCGAAAACGCCTATTACGGACAGTGACAGATATATAGGCTGAGAAAAACCGGTTCTGAGAGAAAGAACCGGTTTTTTCATTGTGTTGTGCCGCAGGTCTAAAAAAATATGCCGCGGTTATTTGGCTGCTTTTTCCGCATACTCCGCAGTCACCAGATCTTTATAGGGCACGCGGGAGGCAAGCTCCCCGGCACTCTCCAGGATATCCTGGAGCAGGGTGAAGCTGTCTTCCGAAAAGACCAGGTCTTTTTTCCAGGTATCCTGATCATAGTAGCGTTTGACGATGGTGGTCAGCGTCTCGGTGTCCGTGTCCTCGAACTGGGGCGCGATCACCGCCGCGATCTCCTCCGGTGTGTGGGCAGCTACATAGTCCATACCTTTTTGCAGGGCATTGGTAAAATGCTGGATCACCTCGGGATGATCTTTCATATAGCTGGTCTTTGCGCTGAAGGAGGTGTAGGGCACATATCCGGAATCTACGCCAAGAGAGGCGACCACATGGCCGGCGCCCTCTTTTTCCAGGGCGGTGGCAGAGGGTTCAAACTCTACCGTATAGTCGCCCTGGCCGCCGGAAAAAGCGGCGGCAGTGGAGCCGAAGTCGATGCTTTGGTTGATATCAATTTCGGACGGGTCGATGCTGTTTTGCTTCAGGATATACTCGAAGACCATCTCCGGCATACCGCCCTTGCGGCCGCCCAGTACGTTTTTGCCGATCAGATCGGACCACTGGAAATTGTCGGCGGGCTGGCGGGATACGAGGAAATTGCCGGCCCGCTGGGTCAGCTGGGCGAAATTGACCACCGGATCATCGGTGTTTTCCAGGTAGGTGTAGACGGTGGATTCGGCTCCCATAAAGCCGATATCGGCCTCGCCGGAGAGGAGGGCCGTCATGGTTTTGTCGGCGCCGAAACCGGTGACCAGGGTCAGATCGATGCCTTCCTCGGTAAAGTAGCCTTCCTCAATGGCCACGTACATCGGCGCATAGAATATAGAATGGGCCACCTCGTTCAGTGTGACGGACACGGGGCCGTCGTTTTTTTCTTTACCGCAGCCGTACAGCAGGGTCATGAGCAGGGCCATGACCAGAAAAAGAGTGAATATTTTCTTCTTCATGCGTTATACTCCGAACAGATTTCACATTTACAGTATGAAATTCGCCGCCGGATTGTGCGTATATAATAAAAAGGTGTGCCTGAAATTGTCTCAGGCACACCTTTGCGGCTTTTATATGTAAAGCCTCCGGGACAGGCACGGTTATTTCTGCTTCTGCTCAAATTCCTGAAAACGGAAAAACTTTTCCACCGGGATTTCAAGGGTATCCGCAATATCAAACAGGGTGCCCATGGAGATAGAAGTGGGAACATTGGGCGCTTCGATATTGCTCATGTGTGTACGGCTGATGGAAACGGCATCGGCCAGTTCCTGCTGTGTCATACCGCGGGATTTGCGGTAGTAGGCGATAATCATGCCCAATAGCCGCAGTCGATTGCTTTTTTTGTAATCCATAAGTATACTCCCTTCACTCTTTGGCGTTTCATCAGGCTTTCTGTATAGTCTATCAACGAGTCACCAGTTTAAAAACTATGACAAGTCATGCAACTGCAAAGGGGAAACTTGCCCAAAGGATTTTAGAGGTAAATTATGGCTGAATACGGCTCAGAGCGCTGTTGTGATACTGGCCGGAATAGGTAACCTCTTCGCCGAACCAGTGCGGCGGCGTGAAAGCATTTGCCTCCTCCACAGATGGGAATTCCACTTCTGCGATAATCAGCCCCTCGTAGGGATCATCAAAGATATCCAGCTCCGCGGTCAGGTTTCCGGGAAGGGGAATCAGATAGCGGGTCTTGGACAGGATGATGCCATCGGCCTTGGGTTTCAGATGCATGTAGGCCTTTTGGGTCAGGGGCAGATTGTATTCTTCACGGGCCATCATCCCCGTGGATTTGTAGGTCAGGATATACTGGTCATCCTGCCGGCGTATGCGCACCACGGGATCCACGCACAAGTAAGCCTGTTCGATTTTTTGGAAGGCATATCCGCCGAGCTCTCCAGGGAACTGCCGTATTTTGAATTTTCTCTCGATTTCCATGTTTTTCTCCTCGGCCTGGTGACAGGCGCGGTTTTTTATCAGTATGCAAAAAAGACAGAAAATATTCAAGGTTTTTTCGCAAAATCTTGTGCAGGGACGAAAAAAAAATGATATACTTGGCATCAGGGCGGCTCCGGAACCGGAGAAAAACCAAAAAGCTGGATCATGCATGTCCAGAAAAACGACCCGGTACAGTGGCCGGTTTTCTGTGTGAAAAATTATTTATTGGCGCGGGCTACGCGTGAAAGGAGAAAGATATGAGTAAGGTTTATGTGTTTCTTGCAGACGGGCTTGAAGAGATCGAGGGGCTGACAGTGGTAGATATTCTGCGCCGGGCCGGACAGGAGGTGTGCACCGTGTCTGTGACCGGTTCCAGGACGATCACAGGTTCCCACAATATAATTTTTCAGGCAGACAGGCTTTTTGAGGAAACGGATTTCTCCGACGGCAGTCTGCTGGTATTGCCAGGGGGACTTAAAGGAACGAATACCCTCGGAGCGTTCAGGCCGTTGACGGAGATGCTGGTGTCCTGGAACGGAGCCGGTAAAAGGCTGGCCGCCATCTGCGCGGCTCCCAGTGTGCTGGGTGATTTGGGCATATTAAAAGGGAAAAAGGCCATCTGCTATCCGGGATTTGAGGAGCGTCTCGTGGGCGCCGAGGTCTGCCGGCAGAAGGCGGTGACGGACGGAAACATTACCACCGGTATGGGTATGGGAACAGCCATCCCCTTTGCCCTGGAGCTGGTGCGGGTCATCTGTGGGGAGGAAGAGGCAGAGCGGCAGAAAAAGTCCATTTGTTACGGGCATCTTTCTAAATAGCAGTTTTTATTTTTATCTATATAAAAAAGTACTGGTGTTTTTTGCAGACTTGTGCTATCATGGTCAAATGACTGTGATTATGGGGTAGTACGTCCTAAGAAAAAGAATAAAAAGTGCGAATAGCAAGGAGGAAACGGATAAATTATGAGCGTACAGGTTGAAAAGACAGAAAAAAACATGGCGAAGCTGATCATCGAGGTTCCCGAGGCGGAGTTTGAGAAGGCCGTCCAGGCCGCTTATATGAGACAGAGGAAAAACATCGCCCTGCCGGGTTTCCGTAAAGGAAAAGCTCCCCGCAAGATGATAGAGAAAATGTATGGCGCCGGCGTATTTTTTGAGGAGGCGACCGACAATCTGATGCCTGGCGCTTATGCCCAGGCAGTAGATGAGAGCGGCCTGGAGATCGTTTCCCGGCCTGCCATCGATATCGTACAGCTTGAGAGCGGCAAGCCCTTTATTTTCAGCGCAGAGGTAGCCGTGAAACCGGAAGTTACCCTGGGCGAGTACAAGGGGCTGGAGGTGCCGAAGGCCGATCTTGACGTGACCGACGAGGAGATTCTCGAGGAGCTGAAAAAGGAACAGGAGAAAAATTCCCGTGCCGTGGACGTGGATGACCGCCCGGTGGCTTCCGGTGATATGATCAAGCTGGATTTTGAAGGATTTGTAGACGGAGAAGCCTTCGAGGGCGGAAAGGGGACAGATTATGATTTGACCATCGGTTCCGGCGCATTCATCCCCGGTTTCGAGGATCAGCTCATCGGCGCCGAGATCGGCAAGGAGATGGAAGTCAACGTAACATTCCCGGAGAACTATCAGGCTAGCGAGCTGGCCGGTAAGCCCGCCGTATTTAAGTGTACGGTAAACCGGATTTCCTATAAGGAATTGCCGGAGCTGGATGATGAGTTTGCCCAGGAAGTATCCGAATTTGACACGCTGGATGAATATAAGGCCGACGTGAGGGAAAATCTCGAGGAGAAGAAAGCCGCTTCCGCCAAAACGGATAAAGAAAACGCAGTAGTGGACAAAGCCATTGAGAATGCCCAGATGGATATCCCCGATGCGATGCTGGATACCCAGGTTGACCAGATGTATAACGGTTATCTCCAGAGACTCCAGGCCCAGGGCATCGCTCCGGAACAGTATATGCAGTTCACCGGCGCAACTCCCGAGGCCCTGAAGGATCAAATCCGTCCCCAGGCCCTCAAGCAGATCCAGACCAGGCTGGTGTTGGAAGCCATCGCTGAGGCAGAGAAGATCGAGCCCTCTGAGGAGAAGGTGGAGGAAGAACTGGCGAAAATGGCCGAGAGTTATAAAATGGAAGTAGACAAGTTAAAAGAGGCCATGGGCGATTATGAGATGGGCCAGATGAAGAAGGATCTGGCCGTGCAGGAGGCCATCACCCTGATCGAGGAGGCCGCTGTAGAGGTATAAGGAGGCGTATAGGCTATGAGTTTGATACCCTATGTCATAGAACAGACCAGCAGAGGGGAGCGCAGCTATGATATTTATTCCCGTCTGCTGAAGGATCGTATTATTTTCTTGGGCGAGGAGGTCAGTGATGTGTCCGCCAACATTGTGGTGGCCCAGCTTCTCTTCCTGGAGTCCGAGGATCCCGGTAAGGACATTCATCTGTATATCAACAGCCCCGGCGGGTCGGTGACGGCAGGCATGGCCATCTACGATACCATGCAGTATATCAAATGCGACGTATCCACCATGTGCCTGGGGATGGCGGCCAGCATGGGAGCCTTCCTTTTGGCCGGCGGCACGAAGGGCAAACGGCTGGCGCTGCCCAACGCTGAAATCATGATCCATCAGCCCTCGGGCGGCGCCCAGGGGCAGGCGACGGAGATCAGTATTGCTGCGGAGCACATTCTGCGCACGAAGAAAAAGCTGAATGAGATCCTGGCTGCCAACACCGGCAAGCCGCTGGACGTCATCTCGGCGGACACGGAAAGGGATAATTGGATGACCGCAGAGGAAGCCAAAACATACGGGCTGATCGACAGCGTTATTACAAATAGATAAAACAGTGGAAAATGGGGTTGCTGCAAGAATGGGATTCTGCGACAGCCCCTTATGGCGTTTGAATAGTCGGCGGTGTGGAACGCCATACCGCAGGATACCGGAAAGGAATAAATGGAATGGGAATAAAAGGAAATGATCTGAGAATCCGCTGCTCCTTCTGCGGGAAGACGGAGGATCAGGTGCGCAAGCTGGTGGCCGGACCGGACGGCGCTTATATCTGTGACGAGTGCATCGGTATCTGTTCTGAGATCTTGGTGGAGGAGATGCAGGGAATCCCCATGGGTACGGACGGCGTCAATCTTTTGACCCCCAGGGAGATGAAGGCGATCCTTGACGATTATGTGATCGGCCAAGAGGAGGCGAAAAAGGTGCTTTCCGTGTCGGTTTATAACCACTACAAAAGGATCCTGAACGAGAAAACCGTGGATGTGGAACTTCAGAAGAGCAATATCCTGATGCTGGGGCCCACCGGGTCCGGCAAGACGCTGCTGGCCCAGACCCTGGCGCGGGTGCTGAATGTGCCTTTTGCGATAGCGGATGCCACCACATTGACAGAAGCCGGATATGTGGGCGAGGATGTGGAAAATATTTTATTGAAAATTATCCAGGCTGCGGATTACGATATTGAGCGTGCCGAGCATGGGATCATTTATATAGATGAGATTGACAAGATCACGAGGAAATCGGAGAATGCTTCGATCACCCGGGATGTATCCGGTGAGGGTGTGCAGCAGGCGCTTTTGAAGATTGTGGAGGGCACGATTGCCAGTGTGCCGCCCCAGGGCGGGCGCAAACATCCCCATCAGGAGCTGCTGCAGATCGATACGACCAATATTCTTTTCATCTGCGGCGGCGCCTTTGAGGGCCTGGATAAGATCATCGAGACGCGCCAGGATACCAAGGCCATCGGTTTCGGCGCCACCATTGGCAAGACGAAGGAGGAGAGGAATGTGGGCGAGATCCTTCGCCAGGTCATGCCCCAGGACTTTATTAAATTCGGGCTGATTCCGGAGTTTATCGGCCGTGTGCCGGTGGTGGTCTCCCTGGATGCCCTGGACGAGGATGCGCTGGTACGGATCCTGACAGAACCGAAAAATTCCCTTGTCAAACAATACAAAAAGCTGCTGGAACTAGACGGTGTGACGCTGGATTTTGAGGACGGCGCACTCAGGGAAATGGCTAAAAAAGCGCTGGAGAGAAAGACAGGGGCCAGGGGGCTGCGTTCTATTATGGAGAAGACCATGATGGACGTGATGTTTGAGGCGCCCTCCGATCCCCTGATACAGGAATGCGAGGTCACAAAGGCATCGGTGGACGGACGGGAAGAGCCAAAGATTGTACGTGGCGAGCCGCTGTACACCAGGAGAAATTCCGGAAAGCGCAGTCCCAAGGGGCTGCTCAAGAAAGCCTGATGTTACCGTATCTATATGCCTGATACGGTATGGAGGAATTCATGAACGAGGAGATACATGTTTTACCTGCTGTGGCCCTCCGGGGCATGACGATTCTTCCGGGGATGATTGTTCATTTTGATATTAACCGGGAGCGGTCTGTCAAAGCTGTCACGGAAGCCATGGTCAGGGAACAGAAAATATTTTTGATTACACAGAGGGATCCGGACATTGAGCGGCCGGTTCTTTCTGACTTATATAAGACCGGAACCATCGTACAGATCCGGCAGCTGCTGAAGATGCCGGGCAATGCAGTGCGCGTCATGGTGGAGGGGCAAAACCGCGGTACGCTGCTCTCGTTTTTTCGGGAGGAGGATTATCTGGAAGCCGAGGTAAAGGCTGTCTGGGATGACAATGACCTGTACGTCTCTGAGAATGCCCAGGAGGCTATGCGCAGGAATCTTGTAGAGCTTTTTGAGGCATACTGTGAGGAAAACCACCGTTTTAGCCGGGAGCTGGCGGAGCAGATCGCCCAGACGGCCGGTGTGGTGGAATTCCTGAACCAGCTGGCTGTCCATTTGCCGCTGCCCTATGAGAAGCGCCAGAGGATCCTGGACGCGGTGCAGATATCGGAGCGGTATGACCTGATCGGCCAGATTTTGGGTGATGAAATCCATGTTCTTCAGATCAAGGAAGCCCTGCAGGCAAAGATCAAGGCCGGCATCGACAAGAACCAGCGGGAGTATGTGCTGCGGGAGCAGCTCAAGATTATCCGCGAGGAGCTGGGGGAAGGCGGGGACAGCGAGGCTGACCGTTTTGAACAGCAGCTGGCCGAACTGGAGGCATCCGAGGAGGTTCGCGAAAAGCTGCAAAAAGAGATCCGCCATTTCCGGCAGCTGAACGGCAATCCTACAGAGGGGGCCGTGTCCCGGGGATATATAGAGACGCTTCTGTCCCTGCCTTGGGAGAAGCTGACGAAAGAGAGCTGCAGTATGAAACGGGCGGTGCGGGTACTGGAGCGGGATCACTATGGCTTGCCGAAGGTCAAGGAGCGCATCCTGGAATTTCTGGCTGTCCGCCGCCTGACAAAAAAGGGTGAGAGCCCGATCCTCTGTCTGGTGGGCCCGCCGGGAACCGGCAAGACTTCCATTGCCCGTTCGGTAGCCAGGGCTCTGCGCAGGAAATACGTCCGTATCTGCCTGGGCGGCGTCAACGACGAGGCGGAGATCCGCGGGCACAGACGCACTTATGTGGGTTCCATGCCGGGAAGGATCATTGCGGGGCTCCAGAAAACGGGGGTGCGCAATCCCGTGATGCTGCTGGACGAGATCGACAAAATGGGCAGCAATTATCGGGGGGACCCGGCCGCCGCCATGCTGGAGGTACTGGATTCCGAACAGAATGTCCGCTTTTCCGACCATTATGTGGAACTGCCCATGGATCTGTCGGAGATACTGTTTATCGCCACGGCCAACGACGCCTCGGAGATCCCCCGACCGCTGCTGGATCGGATGGAGCTCATCGAGATCTCCGGGTATACGGAGAATGAGAAACTGCATATTGCGGAAGAATTTCTGCTGCCTAAACAGATGAAGGCCAACGGTCTGAAGAAAGGGCAGCTTGCGATCAACCGCAAGGCCATGCAGACGATCATATCAGGCTACACGAAGGAGGCCGGTGTGCGCAGCCTGGAGAGGAAACTGGGGCAGATCTGCCGCAAAACGGCCCGGAAGGTGCTGGAGAACGGCGAGGAGCAGTTGAACGTGAGATCCCGGGATCTGGGAGAATATCTGGGTAAGATGCGCTATGATTACAGCAGGATCAATGAGGAGAATGAGGTGGGTATCGCCCGCGGGCTGGCCTGGACCAGTGTGGGCGGCGATACTTTACAGATAGAAGTAAACCTGATGGCCGGAAAGGGAAAGCTGGAGCTCACCGGCAATCTCGGCGATGTGATGAAGGAGTCGGCCCGTATCGGCATCAGTTATATACGCTCCGTAGGCGGGGACTACGGTCTGGACGAAGAATTTTTCAGAACCCACGATATCCACATCCACATTCCGGAGGGCGCCGTGCCCAAGGACGGCCCGTCGGCGGGTATCACCATGGCCACGGCTATCCTGTCGGCCATGACCGGGCGCAAGGTACGGGCCGATGTGGCCATGACCGGCGAGATCACCCTGAGGGGCCGGGTGCTGCCCATCGGCGGATTGAAGGAAAAGCTTCTGGCGGCGGCCAGGGCCGGTGTGAAGCTGGTGCTGGTGCCGGAAAAGAACCGGCCTGACGTGGAGGAGCTGGACAGCGAGATCACCGGGGGCCTGAAAGTCTGCTATGTGAGCCGGATGCAGGAGGTGTTAAAGCAGGCGCTGGCCTGAGCGGGCCGGGGAGGAAGATATGGTTATAAAAAATGTTTCTCTGGATATCGTCTGTGGCGTGACCAGCAAGCTACCGGTGACGGGACGTCCGGAGGTGGCCTTTGCGGGAAAATCCAACGTGGGGAAATCCTCCCTGATCAACGGGTTGATGAACCGCAAATCCCTGGCCAGGACCAGTTCGGAGCCGGGAAAGACCCAGACGATCAATTTCTACAATATCAATGAGCAGCTCTACCTGGTGGATCTGCCGGGGTACGGCTACGCCAAGGTATCAAAGGCCGAGAGCGCCAAATGGGGCCCCATGATCGAGCGGTATCTGCATACCTCGGAGGGGCTGAAAGCCGTATTTCTGCTGATCGATATCCGCCATGAGCCGGGGAAGAACGACTGTACGATGTACGATTGGATCGTGCATAACGGATTCTCACCCATCATCATTGCCACCAAGCTGGACAAGATCAAGCGCAGCCAGGTGGCAAAGCAGGTGAAACTGATCAAAACTGCCCTGAAGGTCCGGCCCGGAACCCAGGTCATCCCCTTTTCCGCCGTGAGCAAACAGGGGAGGGATGAGATCTGGGAGGTCATAGAAGGGCTGACAGCCGGTGAACCGGCTGCGGAGGAGTGAATACCATAAGAGCATGGGAATCATAAAAACGAGTAAATTAATCTTTGACTATCTGCGCTACGGCGAGGATGAGGAGCGTCCCGAGGTAAACCGCGCCATCGACGGCGTGGATATCGACGTGGAGCCGGGGCAATTCATCGCGATCCTGGGGCACAACGGCTCCGGCAAATCCACATTGGCCAAGCATATCAACGCGCTGCTGGCCCCCACAGAGGGGACGGTCTGGCTGGATCAGATGGATACCCGCGACGAGGCCCATATCTGGGATATCCGCCAGGAAGCCGGTATGGTGTTCCAGAATCCCGACAACCAGATTATCGCCACGGTGGTGGAGGAGGATGTGGGATTCGGCCCGGAGAATCTGGGCGTGCCCACGCCAGAGATCTGGAAACGGGTGGGCGAGAGCCTGGAGGCGGTGGGCATGAGCGCTTACCGCAAGCGTTCGCCCAACAAACTGTCCGGCGGACAGAAGCAGCGGGTGGCCATAGCCGGTATCATGGCTATGCAGCCCAAATGCATTATTCTGGACGAGCCCACGGCTATGCTGGATCCCAACGGGCGTAAGGAAGTACTGAAAGCGGTACACCGCCTGAACCGGGAGGCCCATGTGACGGTGCTGCTGATTACCCACTACATGGAGGAAGTGACCGACGCGGATTACGTTTATGTCATGGATCACGGCAAAGTGGTGATGCAGGGCATGCCCCGGGAGATCTTTTCGCGGGTGGAGGAATTGAAGGAGTACCGTCTGGACGTCCCCCAGGTCACGCTGCTGGCCTATGAGCTGAAACAGTCCGGTATTTCTCTGCCGGACGGGATACTGAGCACGGAGGAGCTGGTGGAAGCGCTATGTCAATCGAATTAAAAAACGTTACTTACGCCTACGGCACGGGATCAGCCTATGAGACGGTGGCGCTGGCGGATATCAGCATGAAGATCCCCGACGGCCAGTTCGTCGGTATCATCGGCCATACCGGGAGCGGCAAATCCACGCTGGTTCAGCATTTTAACGGCCTGATGCGCCCCACGAAGGGGCAGGTGCTGTTTGACGGCGAGGATATCTGGGCGGGAGGCTATGACCTCAGGCATTTGCGGAGCCAGGTGGGCTTGGTTTTCCAGTACCCGGAGCACCAGCTTTTCGAGACGGACGTGCTGGCCGATGTCTGTTTCGGTCCGAAGAACCTGGGCTTTTCCCAGGCAGAGTGTGAGGAGCTGGCCCTTTCGGCTCTGCGCCAGGTGGGGTTGAAAGAAAAATACTACAAACTGTCACCCTTCGAGCTGTCCGGCGGGCAGAAACGGCGGGTGGCGATAGCCGGAGTGCTTGCCATGAACCCGAAAATGCTGGTACTGGACGAGCCCACGGCGGGCCTGGATCCAAAAGGCCGGGACGATATACTGGATAAGATCAAAGAACTCCATGAGACGCGGGGGATCAGTATAGCCATCGTTTCCCACAGTATGGAGGACATGGCCAAATACGTGGAGCGGATCGTTGTGATGAACCATGGGCATATGCCCTTTGACGGTACGCCCAGGGAGGTATTTTCCCATTACAGAAAACTGGAAAAGATCGGCCTGGCGGCGCCGCAGATCACCTATATCATGCATGCTTTGGCCGAAAAAGGAATGGCAGTGAGCACCGATGCCACGACGGTGGAGGAAGCAAAGGAGAGTATTCTGAAAGCTCTCGGCCACTGACCGGAAAGCTGAAAAGATTATGTTAAAAGATATCACGATTGGACAGTATTATCCCGCGGAATCGCTGATCCACAGGCTGGATCCGCGGGTAAAGATTGTGGCGACGATGATTTTTATCATCAGCCTGTTTGTGGTAGAGGACTGGGTCGGATACCTGGTCTCCGCATTATTTTTGGGGATGTGCATCCTGGTGTCAAAGGTGCCCTTCGGCTATATTGTCAAGGGTCTGAAAGCTATTGTCATCCTGCTGGGCATCACTATGTTTTTCAATATGGTATTCACCCCCGGCGATCCGCTGGTGCAGTTCTGGCGGATCACGATCACCGTCCAGGGTCTGCGCATGGCCGCCAAGATGGGTGTCCGGCTGATCTTTCTGATCATCGGCTCCTCCCTGATGACGCTGACCACCACGCCGAATCAGTTGACGAATGCCATCGAACGGCTGCTAAAGCCCCTCGCATTTCTCATACCGGTTCATGAGATCGCCATGATGATGTCCATTGCCCTTCGGTTCATTCCCATACTGATGGAAGAGACAGATAAAATTATGAAGGCTCAGATGGCCCGCGGCGCGGACTTTGAGAGTGGGAACCTGGTGAAAAAAGTGCGGAGCATGGTGCCCCTTTTAGTGCCTCTGTTCATCTCCGCGTTCCGCCGGGCCAATGATCTGGCCATGGCCATGGAGGCGAGATGCTACCATGGCGGAAAGGGACGCACACAGATGAAACCTCTGGTATACGGGGGGCGGGATTATGCGGCCTATGGCGTGATGTGGGCGTATCTGGGTATATGTATTGCTGTGAGGATCGTATTATGACAGTTGGAGGAGCCAGGCCCGGTGAAGATTGTGGGATAGCGGATGGGATTTCCGGGCAGAGCGGAGACGGCGTTGCGGCGGATCAATCTGCCGGAGCCGGAGAAACGCGGGATCATGAGGAAAGAAAGGGCCGGCCGGGAGTCAGGCGGATCCGTCTGACTGTGGCTTACGACGGCACCCGGTACGCCGGATGGCAGGTACAGCCCAACGGGCTGGCGGTGCAGGAGGTACTGGACAGATGTCTTTCCGACCTTCTGAATACGGAGATCCGCACTCTCGGGGCCAGCCGGACCGACGCCGGCGTTCATGCCTTGGGCAATGTGGCGGTATTTAACACCCGGGCGCGGATGCCGGCGGATAAATTTGCTTACGCCTTAAATACCCGGCTTCCCGGGGACATACGGATCCAGTGTTCCGAGGAGGTGAGCCCGGATTTCCACCCCCGGTTTTGTGAGACGGTGAAGACCTATGAATACCGTATCCTGAACCGGCGTTTTCCTGATCCCACCCGGAGGTTGAACAGTTTGCACTGGTACGGCAGCCTGGATCTGGAAGCGATGCGGCGGGGAGCCGCCCTGCTGACAGGAACCCACGATTTCAAAGGTTTTGCCACGGCAAGTCCCCAGATCAGGAGTACAGTCCGTACGATCTATAAAACAGAGCTTTGGAAGGAAGAGGATATGATCCGTTTCCGTATCACAGGAAATGGGTTTCTCTATCATATGGTGCGGATTATCACAGGCACCCTGCTAGAGATCGGAAAGGGCGTCATGGAGGCGGAGCAGATCAACGAGATACTGTCCTCCGGTGACCGGAGCAAAGCCGGCCCCACGGCGCGGGCCCATGGTCTGACACTGGTGGAGATCCGTTATCCGGAAGATGCACTGACTGCAAAGTCCTGGGCCGAACTGTAATGGAAGAGGCGCCGAAAACGTGTAAAAATAAGGAAAAAACAGTTGACATGCCAAAATCCATATAGTAAAATACACAGATGTGACGAAGTGGAAAAGTATCTGCGCCACAGCCCCGGCGACAGGTATTTTACATGATATACCCGCGAACACAAAAATTTTTCCAAATTTATTGGCACTCGCGGGGCATATACGGGCGATAACGTTGGCAAAGCAAAACGTTCGCGAGTATAGAACCATGGAAATGTTAAATTTACAGGAGGTAAGATCCATGAAGACTTACATGGCTAATCCGAATAAGATCGAGAGAAAATGGTATGTAGTGGATGCAGAGGGACAGACTCTCGGACGTCTGGCATCTGAAATTGCTAAAGTATTGAGAGGAAAAAATAAACCTGTATTCACCCCCCATATTGACACCGGCGACTATGTGATTGTCGTAAATGCCGCCAAAGTGAAAGTGACAGGCAAGAAGCTGGATCAGAAGATCTACTATCATCACTCCGCGTATGTGGGCGGAATGAAGGAAACGACCCTGGCCCAGATGATGGAGAAGAAGCCGGAGAAAGTGGTTGAGCTTGCCGTGAAGGGCATGCTTCCCAAAGGACCGTTAGGCAAGACAATGTACAGAAAACTGCATGTATACGCCGGACCGGAGCATGAGCAGGCCGCTCAGAAGCCGGAAGCGCTGACATTCTAAGGGGAGGTAAATACACATGGCTACTGCAAAATATTACGGAACAGGAAGAAGAAAAACATCCGTTGCCAGGGTATATCTGATGCCCGGTACGGGAAAAATTACGATCAATAAACGCGACATCGACGAGTACCTGGGTCTGGAGACCCTTAAGGTGATCGTCCGTCAGCCGCTTGTTGCCACAGATAACGTGGATAAATTTGATGTGAAGGTTACAGTACGCGGCGGCGGTTATACCGGACAGGCCGGCGCGATCCGCCACGGTATCGCCCGCGCCCTGCTTCAGGTTGACACCGATTTCAGGCCTACATTGAAGAAAGCCGGTTTCCTGACCAGGGATCCGAGAATGAAGGAAAGAAAGAAGTACGGCCTCAAAGCGGCCCGTCGCGCTCCGCAGTTCTCCAAGAGATAATTTTATTACAATTTCAAAAAGACTTAAAAACTCCCGAAAGTCTAGAATTTTCGGGGGTTTTCTTTGTTTTTTAAGTGTTCAATAATTTTCATAAAATGCCATAAAATTTACCATATAGCACCACTACAACACCAGTACAGCAGGAATAGCACTTGAATATGATAAAGGCGTTTTCTTTAAAATAAAGCTAAAACAGCCTGAACAGTCTACGTAAAAGCCGGAGCCGGAAGAATCAACAGCGGTAAGGCTTGCTAAGAAATTAGCCCGGCAGAGAATGGGAGAAAAAGAAAGGCTGGAAATTCTCAAACATTATATGTAGGAAGTGGGTGTAATATGGATAAAAATACGCTTATAAATAATCTGCTTGCACATTATGGCAAATATACTAGAACTTGTGGCAGAGTTTGAGCAGGAAAACTTGAAAGATAATATCCGGCTTGCATTTGAACAGGCAGAGCATGAGAGGCAGTTTCTTATTAAGAGGGTAACGGAGGGCAAAGCTACATCAAGTAAGAAGCAAGGCAGACCAGAGGGAAGTTGTAATATAAAGACAGATAAAGCAGAGCACATAAAACAGACGATAAAGGATTTATCAAAGGACTTTGATGGTAAGTATTCAGATGCTAAGATATTGAGGGAATATTTGCATAACACATCAAAGGGAACATACTATAAATACAAGAAAGAATTGAAAGAAGAAATAGCATAATAGCATATATGCATTATTAAGGGTATCGGCTGCATAGATACCCTTTTGCTTTTCCTTAAATGCTATGCCGTGGGGGTCTTATAGAAAAATGCTGCATAGGAGTAGTTAGTGCCTCTTTTTGCCGGGCATTTTCAAAAAGGCTTAGTCCTGCTGCCAGTCTGAAATATTTTTGAAATATGCAAAAAGGTAGTTTTATGACAAAATAAAAGAGAAGCCGTTGCTTTCGTGGGCTGACTTCTCTTTATATCCTGCATCTACTCAAATTATAGCAAAGAGGTAGGTGCATTGCAATGACGAATGAGCAACAGGCGCAGGGCATAACGGAACGCCTAAAAGAAGAAAACGCCTTAGAATGGACAGGGCGGCT
>CAJUQO010000016.1 GCA_910588295.1 uncultured Lachnospiraceae bacterium
TTTTAAAAAAGATCGAATATTCCTGAACTATACTGTTATGCTGCTTCCCCATTCCCAAAAGAAGGCGATTCATTTTAAGACGCCGGTGTGGACATTCGGACTCCTTTTTCTGGGGCTTCTTGCGCTTACAGGAATCAGTTTGTTTTTTGCCGGCTCCCGTATCCAGCTTGAGGAGGTCCGAAGAGAGAAAATCGAACTGGAATCAGAGCGGGAGCGTCTTGCCGAGCAGAAGCGCCAGGCCGATGAGGAGAATGAGATCCTGAAACAGGCACAGGAACTTCAGGAACAGGAACTCAGCGAACTGGAACAAAAGACCAGGGACACGATCGACGAACTGGAACAACTGGTGGAAAGAGAAAACCAGATACGGGAAGAGTTAGGTTTACAGGTCCCGGACAATGGAAGCCAGATACGGTCTGCCGAGACACAGGGAATGTCTTTTAACCGGGACAATCAGATCGTTTCCGCAAGCATTCCGGCTGCTTTATTGGAGGGTACAGAGGATTTTCGGGGGATTCAGGACGAGTTGGCTTATCTCCAGTCCAGTTTGGAAGAAAAAACCAGCCAGTATATGGCTTACATGAAAACCATTCAGGATAAAAAAGAAGCCGAGGAGGAAGAACGGGAGCTCATTTTGGAACTGAGAAACCAGATTGTAAACGATGCCCTCGCGTTTGTAGGCTATCCTTATGTATATGGCGGAAATGATCCCTATACAGGCGTGGACTGTTCCGGATTCACAAAATATATATTGGGCAACACCGCGGGCGTATCCCTGAACCGAACGGCCGCCTCACAGGCAACGCAGGGACATGCCGTTTCTGCGGAAGAAGCGAGACCCGGAGATCTGGTATTCTATTCCGGTGGAGGTTATATTAACCATGTGGCAATCTATATGGGCGACGGGCGGATCGTCCATGCCTCCAATTCGCGGGTGGGTATCACAACTTCCGATATGTATTACAGGACGCCTGTAAAAATTGTAAATGTTCTGGGGGATTAATGTGCTGTCTGCATTATATCCGGCGAAACGCCGTGCGGCAAAGCGCACGGCGTTTCGGTCATTCAGGCAAAAAAATTTTACCGGCGCGGCCGGAGGCTCTCATGATTTCTCGAACAGCTTCCGTTTCCGCTCCATCATTTCGTTGATTTCTCTTATGTAAAGAGCCACATCTTTCGCATTTTTACAACGCTCGATCCGCCCGTCCGGATATAACCGTTTAGACACGCTTCCCGCGCCGCAGGCAACGATCGACTGCTTCTCTTCGTTAATCAGTATATTGTATATCCCGGCCTTGTCAGCCTTTGCGTATCCCACATTTTCAAAATTCCCGGCCATATTTTTCTGACGGTACAGATAATAGGGAACCATGTCCAGATCGGCGGCGGTCTGCTCACACAGGCTCATGATTTCCTGACTGTTGACGAAGGCTATCTTCTGATACTGATCCCGGAACAGGTTCAGCCGGGTGGCCCGCTTTAACGCCAGGGAATGGACGGTCAGGCTGTCCGGCTTCAGAACGCGGATCTGTTCCAGCGTGCGGGCCACCGCCGCATAATCCTCACCGGGCAGCCCCACGATCAGATCCATGTTGATATTATCAAAGCCCAGGCCGCGGGCCATATGGAAAACGTCCACGGTCTCCTGCACCGTATGGCCCCGCCCCACCAGATCCAGAGTCTCCTGATTCATGGTCTGGGGATTGATAGAGATCCGGCTCACCGGGTAACGGCGTATCACCGTCAGCTTCTCCTCCGTAATGGTGTCGGGTCTTCCGGCTTCCACGGTAAACTCCCGCACCTCATCCATAGGAAAACGCGTCACCACCGCCTCCAGCAGCCGATCCAGCTGGGACGCGGTCAGGGACGTGGGGGTGCCGCCGCCGATATAGACGGTCTGCAACTTCTTATCCGAAAAATATTCAGCCGTAAAATCCAGCTCCCTGACCAGGCAATCCAGATACTCATCCACCCGCTTGCGCCATTTCTTTAGCGGATGGGAACCAAAGGAGCAATACAGGCAGATGGACGGGCAGAAAGGAATGCCCACATACAGGCTGTAGCCGTTCTCATAATCCAACCCCTCCAGGAGCTTCCGCTCCCGGACAGCGATATCAATGGCCAGATCTGTCTTCTCCTCGCTGAGAAAATAGGTTGCCCGCAGGTCGGCGGCAATCTCCTCCCGGCTCCTTCCCCCCTCCAGCGGTTGCATGGCCAGCTTGACAGGCCGGATACCGGTCAGAGTCCCCCAGGGCAGCGTCTTTCCCGTAAGCCCGGAAAACATGCGGTAAACGGTCTGTTTCAAAAGATTTTTTGTGGAAAAGCGGTCTTCGGGGCAGATTAGCTCCACCTGCTCCCGCAGCGTCTCCTGTCCCTGCTCCTCGATGATGCAGACAATCCTGTCCTCCTCATATTGTACACGGAGCAGACGGTCAAATTCCCCGGCCGGGCTCTCCCCGGAGTAGAAGCTCACCACTTCCTCCCCCGGGATAAAAGCTTTGACCAGGGAATAGACATCATATTCATAATCATGCCGGTTAAATTCTATGCCCGTTCTACGCATAGGGATTGTTCCCCTTTTCAAAATCAATGGTAGTGCTCTCACCGTGGCCCGGCAGCACCGTGGTATCGCCGGGAAGCTCCGACAGCAGCCGATCCAGGCTCTGCTTAATCTGCCGGGAACTGCCCCCCGGAAAATCCGTCCGCCCCACCGAGCAGTAAAAAAGGGTATCCCCTGAGAGCAGCGTTTTTTCCTCCGTCAGAAGATAGCAGCAGCTCCCCGGCGTATGTCCCGGCGTATGGAACACCTGCAGCGGCAGCCCGGCCACCGTAAGAACCTGGCCGTCGGTGAGCCACTGATCCGCTTTCAGGCTTACGGGCAGCGCCCAGCCGCCGGACTGGTTTCTGGAAGCGTCGCCCAGGGTCTGTTCCTCCGCCTCATGGGCGTAGACCGGTATCTTATATTTCTTCCGAAGATCCTCCGCCGCCATAATATGGTCAAAATGGCCGTGGGTCAGCAGGATCGCACAGGGCTTTCCGCCCACCCTGTCCACCATATTCACGATCAGATCCGCCTGATCTGCGGGGTCAACAATAAAAAGGTCTTTCGTTTCTTTATTCATACACAAATAACAGTTGGTGCTGATCATCCCGATCACCATCTGCTGTATCGCTGCCTGTCCCATTCTGTCCTCCCTGTCTTTACTTTACATTCGTCCGTCACGATCCTGTCACCCGCTTGATATCCATCACGCTCTCAATCTGCCGTATCTTCTCCATCAGATAATTCAGTTCCTCAATGCTGTGCACGTTAAAGCTCACAGCAATCGTTGCCGTCCCCTGTTTACTTGTATTTACGTTCATGGATTCCACATCAATCTTCCGCTCGGAAAGCACCTTGGAAATATCCACCACCAGCCCTACCCGGTTATTGGCGTAAACCGTAATGTTGGCCATGAAAAGCTTCCCTGTCACTTCTTCCGGCTGCCACTCCGCATCCAGAAGGCGGGCGCGATCCGCACCGTAGATGCTCATAATATTTACACAGTCGGTCCGGTGGATGGTCACGCCCCGGCCCCTGGTGACAAATCCCACAATCTCGTCGCCCGGAATAGGGCTGCAGCATTTGGCAAAACGCACCGTCACATCATGGCTTCCCCTGACAACTATGCCGTCCTGGTACTTCCGTCCCTGGATTCTGCCCCGGTTCTCTGTGGCGGCATCCAGCACATCCTTGTCAGTGATCTCCGTCAGGTGAGCCTTGTCATAGGCATCCAAAAGCTTGTTGAGCACCTGGCCTTCCTTCAGGCCTCCGTGTCCCACAGCCGCCAGCACAGAATCCCAATCACGGAAACCATATTTGCGCAGTACGGCGCTAATGTACTCCGGCTTGGTGTAATCCCCCAGATTCCTGCCCTTTAATTTGGCATAGTTGTTCAGCATTTCCTTGCCTTTTAAGATATTGTCCTCTTTCAGCTCCTGCTTGAACCACTGATTGATCTTGTTTCTGGCCTGGGTGCTCTTCACAATTTTCAGCCAGTCCCGGCTGGGCCCCTTGGAATTCTGACTGGTCAGGATCTCAATCCGGTCGCCGTTCTGAATCTGATATTCAATGGGCACCAATTTTCCGTTAACCCTGGCCCCCACCATTTTATTGCCAATGGCGCTGTGGATACTGTAGGCAAAATCCACGGTGGTGGAGCCGCTGGGCATGGTCTTGACGTCCCCGGCCGGGCTGAAACAGTAGACATTCTCCGCAAAGAGATTCAGATCGCTTTTTAAGAGATTCATAAACTCCCGGTTGTCAGACATATCCTGCTGCCACTCCAGAATCTGGCGCAGCCAGCTCAACTTTTCCTCCTCCTGCTGGGCCCCCAGTTTCTTGCCGTCGGATGCCTCTTTGTATTTCCAGTGGGCCGCGATACCATACTCAGCGGTACGGTGCATCTCATAGGTACGGATCTGGATCTCAAAAGGCTGTCCGTTGGGCCCGATCAGCGTGGTATGCAGGGATTGGTACATATTGGGCTTGGGCATGGCAATATAATCCTTGAACCGTCCCGGAATAGGCGTGTACATCTCATGGATCACGCCCAGGGCCGCATAGCAATCCTTGACCGTCTCCACAATAATGCGCACCGCAAAAAGGTCATAGATCTGATCCAGTGTCTTGTCCTGGTTTACCATTTTCTTATATATACTAAAAAAATGCTTGATTCGCCCATCCACCTCGGCGTCAATACGGGCATTGTCCATATGGAGCTGTACCTCGGCCACAATCCCGTCCACCAGATTCTGCCGATCGCTCTTCCTAAGAGCAATCTTCTCCACCAGGTCATAATAAATCTCCGGTTTCAGGTATTTGAGAGACAGATCATCCAGCTCAATCTTGATCTTTGATATACCCAGGCGCTGAGCCAGCGGGGAATAGATATCCATGGTCTCTCTGGCGATCTCCTTCTGCTTCTGCTCCCGCATATACTTAAGCGTCCGCATATTATGCAGACGATCCGCCAGCTTGATCAGAATCACCCGGATATCCTTGGCCATAGCCAGGAACATCTTGCGCAGATTTTCCGCCTGCACCTCCAGCTTATCCTTGGAATAGCTGAGCTGCCCCAACTTGGTGACGCCGTCCACCAGAAGAGCCACCTCGGCGCCGAACACCTCCGTGATCTCCTCCGTGGTCATCACCGTATCCTCTACCACGTCATGAAGGATGCCCGCCACAATAGTCTCCTTATCCATCTCCAGATCTGCCAGGATAATGGCTACACAAAGAGGATGGATGATATAGGGCTCCCCGGATTTCCTCCGCTGATCCTTGTGGGCCTCCGCCGCTATGTTGTACGCCTTCTCGATCATATGGATATCACCGGAGGGATGATACCGGCGCACCCCCGTGATCAGCTCGTTGTACAAAATCTCCGGGCTGGTAAAGTCCTCCATGGCTTTGACGCTTTTTTCCACCTCATGAATATTTCGATTTTTATCTACTGCCTCTGTTCTCTGGCCACTCATACTCTCTCTCCGTTACCTGCCTATACTACCGTCATTTTCCCTCGTAACAGATGATGCTCTCCACATCATATCCCGCCAGCTTCTCTCTGCCCTTAAGGCCCGCCAGCTCCATCAAAAACACAATCTTCACGACTTCGCCGCCCAGCTCTTCGATCAGGCGAACCGCCGCCTCCACGGTTCCGCCGGTGGCGATCAGATCATCCACAATCACAACCTTCTGACCCGGCTTCACGGCGTCCTTATGCATCTCAATAGACGCGCTGCCGTACTCCAGCTCATAGCTGGCCTCCACGGTCTCGCAGGGCAGCTTGCCCTTCTTGCGGATCGGAATAAAGGGAACATGCAGATTATACGCCAGCGGCATACCGAAAATAAATCCTCTGGATTCCAGCCCGACGATCAGATCCGGCTGCTGATTCCCGATCTTGTCCTGAAGGGAATCAATAGCCAGCTTCAGGCCGTCTGCATCCTGTAGCACACTAGTCACATCCCGGAAAATAATACCCGGCTCCGGAAAATCCGGGATACTTCTCACATATTCTTCTAACTTTTTCATCTTTACCTCCTGCAGCGCCTTCCGTGACAGCGCATATTCCATCCGTTTTCTGTAGGATTCAGTATAGCATTTTCACTATTTTTTGACAAGTTTTTTGGTCAGTATCACATAGTATCATGTGACCGTTCAGCCTTCCGTCTTCACTGTTACATGATTACCGGCTCAGCAGTATCCGGTAATACGGATCTCCAGCGAGGTTTTTCCCCTGTATGTATTGAGCTGCGGATAATACAAAATGGAAAACTCTTTCCGTTCCCTGAGCCATCGGTCAAATTCCTCCGCCTCCCCAAAGTAAACGCCCTCGGCCCTCACGCCCTCCGGCGTCATAAGCTCCAGCCGCATCACATTTCTATTCTTCCCAACTATGCGGGTTTTCAACGCGCGAAGGCCCTTTTGGGCAAAAACCGGTTTGGGATTGCTCCTACCAAAAGGCTCCAGCAGCCTGAATTCTTCCACCAGGCCCGGATACACATAGGAAACCGGCATCGCCACGTCGATATGTATCTTTTCCGTCAGCATCTCCTCCGTGAGGCCGCACTTCTCATTCAGCATACGGCGCAGAGGATCCACGTTTTCCTTTTGCAGGGACAGGCCCGCCGCCATGGGATGGCCGCCGAATTTATCCAGCAGGGCGCCGCACTCCACCAGTTTCTCAAACATGGAATATTCCTCAATGGAACGGCCCGATCCTTTGACTCCCCCGGCGCTGTCGGTCAGCACAAACACGGGCCGATAGTAAGCTTCCCGGATGCGCCCGGCAATAATGCCGGCGATACTCTCATGGCAGTCCGGCAGATAGATCACCAGTACGCGGTCATTCTTAAGGGAGGTGGTTTCCACCTGGTATTTCGCCAGGCGCACCCCCTGCTCCGTCATGGCTTTCCGGCTGTCATTGAGCTGCACCAGCTCCCCGGCTATAACGGATGCCTCATCCTTATCTTCAGTTTTCAACAGGGACAGAGCCAGTTTCGCCGTGTGCAGCCGACCGCTGGCGTTTAGGCAGGGCCCAAGGATAAAGCCCACATGGTAGGCCATGATCTGAGCGGGTTCCAGCCCATTGGCCGCGATCAGAGCCAAAAGTCCCGTATTCTCCGTGGCCTGCAGCCGTTTCAACCCCTCCTTCACCAAGATACGGTTCTCATCCACCAGCTCCATCACATCCGTTATTGTAGCGATGGCGGCGAAAGGCAGATATATTTCCGAGAAATCCATACCCGTCATCCTTTTATCCAAGGCGACAGCCAGTTTGTAGGCCACCCCGGCGCCGCACAGCCCCTTGAACGGATAGGGGCATCCCTCCTGATGGGGATTAATCACCGCATCGGCCGGAGGCAGGATCTGGCGGCGCCCCTGTTCCGTCTCCTCATAGGGCGTCTCATGATGATCCGTCACGATCACAGTCATCCCCAGTTCTTTCGCCAGGGTCACCTGCTCCGCCGCCGCGATCCCATTATCACAAGTCAGGATCAAATCCACGCCATCCTGAAAGGCCTCCCGCACCAGGGATTCGTTCATGCCATATCCATCGGTGATCCGATCCGGAATCCGGACATCCACCTGTCCCCCCAGCCGTTCCAGACAGTCCTGTAGGATATAGGAAGACATAATGCCGTCTCCGTCATAATCTCCGATGACGCGGATATGTTTCACAGCTCTGAGATTCTGCTCCAGGATTTCCAGCGCCTCCGCCATTCCCTTCATACATCGGCCGTCATAGAGCTGCTCCAGGCCGCCGTTCAGATACCGCTCCATTTCCTCCAGACTGGTAAGATCCCGGTTTCTGAGAATCCTGGCCGTCACCGGGTCAATATGGAAATGGGCCGCAATTTTCTGAAAATCCGCCCGCTTGGCTGTAACTACCCATTTTTTCATTACTTCCTCCAAAAAGCAGGACACCTGCCATCGGCAGCCTTTCTGCATACCGCGGTATAGAAAAATAAACTGCCGCGAAAAGGGACACCTCCCCCCTCTGCGGCAGTCTTCGTATTTTCCTATTTTTTCTTCCTGTTATTCGTAACCGACTCCGTTTTCTTTGCGTAGGATGTCATGACATACCACAGAGAAGCGGTAATGCACACCGAAGAGTAGGCGCCGCAGATAATACCGGCCATAATCGGCAGAGCAAATTCGCGGATCGAAGACACACCCATCACCCACAGTACCGCCACCATCACAAAGGTGGTCAGGGAAGTGTAGATACTCCTGGTCAGCGTCTGCGTGATACTCTCATTAACCACCGCGGCCAGATCCTTCCTGCCCGCACCGGCCATATTTTCACGGATACGGTCAAAAATAACGATGGTGGCATTAATAGAATAACCCACGATGGTCAGCATACAGGCGATGAAAGTATTGCCCACGGACACCCGGCTGACGGCATAGAATCCCAGCACCACCAGCACATCATGGAGCAGCGCGATAACCGCACTGGACGCAAAACGGATATTCTTAAACCGGAACCAGATGTACAGCAGCATGAAAATCGCCGCCACGATCACAGCCACAATGGCGTCCCGGCGCATCTCATTACTGACTGTGGCGGAGATATTCTGAGCCGATATGCCCTCTTTGGCCACGCCGAAGCTCTCCATCATCGTACTCTCCATCTGCTCGCGCTCATCCACATTCAGCACTCTGGTCTTAATCGTAACATCATTGCTGCCCATCACCTTCACACAGGTCACGTCGGCGTCGCCGGTGATCTTCTCCACCAGCGGTTCCACCTCGCTCTCCAAGCGCTCCATGGACATATCCTCGTTAAAGCTCACCGTGGTGGATGTACCTCCCACAAACTCAAGGCTGAAATTCAGCGTATTGCCCGTGGTCGCCTTGCCTACGGCCATACCGATGACGGGAACTCCGATAGCCAGAATCACAGATATCGTAAAAAACAATTTCTTTCTACCCACAAAATCGATGCTGGGCCGCTCCACCGTCTTGCCGTACCATTTCTCATCCCGGAAGCCCACAGCATAGAAGGCGTTGACGATCAGCCTGGACACCACCAGGGCGGTAAACATGGAAAGCACAATACCAAGGGCCAGCGTCATGGCAAAGCCCTGGACGCTTCCCGTTCCCAGCACCCCCAGCACCGCCGCCGCGAGCAGGGTAGTGATATTGCCGTCAAAAATAGCGGAAAAGGCCTTCTTGAAACCGGAAGTGATAGCCCCCCGCACCGATTTGCCCGTGCCGATCTCCTCACGGATACGGGCATAGATGATCACATTGGCATCCACAGCCATACCGATGGACAAGATGATACCGGCGATACCGGGTAACGTCAGCGTCAGATCAAAAGCATTCAGCATCACCAGCTCCAGGCCCGTATAGATAACCAGGGCCAGGCTGGCCACAAATCCCGGCAGGGCATACACAACGATCATAAAAATCATTACCAGTACCAGGCCGATGGCGCCCGCCGTCAAACTGGTTTTGATCGCGTTGCTTCCCAGTGTGGCGCCCACCACGCTGGAGCTGATCTCATGGAGCTCCAGCGTCAAAGAACCGATACGCAGGGTGGTGGCCAGCCGCTGGGCTTCCTCCACACTCTCCATATTTTCAATAATCGCGCGGCCGTTTGTGATAACCGCATTTACGCTGGGCACGCTGACAAACTCGCCGTCGTAGTAGATACCGATGGTCTGCTGGTTATCATAGGCATACTGGGTCGCCTCAGCAAAGGCCTTAGTTCCCTCACTGTCAAACTCCAGATCCGTGGCGTAGTTGTTATTTCCCGTCTGATCCTGATTCACACCTCCCTGAGCATCCACCACGGAGGATCCCTCCAGTACGATGGAACCCTTCTCCTTCAGCTCATCGATGGTGTAATTCAGCACATAATTGCCTACAGAGGCGTCATAGCTGTAGTTCTCATTACCGTCATCGTCCGTCTGCGCAATAAAATACAGGGAACCGGGTGTCCCCAGCTCCTCCAGGATCTTGTTGGCATCGGACACGCCGGGGATCTCCACCGCGATGCGGTTCGTACCCTGCTGGTAGACTTTCGCCTCTTCACTGTAGGTCATGACACGCTGCTGCAGCTTGTAGATCGTATCCGACATATCCGAAGCGGAAGGCAGATCCTGATCCGCCTCATAGGTGATGCTGACGCCGCCGGCCAGATCCAGTCCCGTGATAATGTTCCTTGCCGATCCGGTTCCCGTCGGTCCCCAGCCCACTGCAGCCGTAAAACTCAGCAGGGCGATGACCAGAACACTCAGGATCAAAACGGCGACTCCCTGATTTTTCTTCATGGTAATTTCCTCATCTCCTAAAATATAATATTATTGCGGCCGTACCCCGGCATCATTCCGCCAGGGCGGCTTTTATCATCAATGCACACTCCACACGTTTCCTCTGAAGCCTGCAGCCGATATCATACACACCGCCTATGCTTCCGGTAAAATTCCAGGCATTGGCCGCGCAGCCCCCGCTGCAATAGAACCGGGCAAAGCATTTTTTACATTCCTCTTTGGCATAAACGTTACAGCCCTTAAACTGATCCACCAGGCCGGTGCGGGTCACGCCCTCGTCCACATTCCCCAGGCAAAACCCTTCGGTGCCCACAAACTGATGGCAGGGATACAGATCCCCCCAGGGCGTCACGGCCAGATACTCGCTGCCCGAGCCGCAGCCCGACAGACGTTTGTACACGCAGGGCCCCCCGGTCAGGTCAATCATAAAATGGAAGAAAGTAAAGCCCCTGCCCTCCCTCTCCCGGCGGATCATCTCTCTGGCCAAGACATCATATTGCTCGCAGATCCGGGGCACGTCCTCCACACGAATCGCATAATCGGCCTCCGGCGGGGCCACCACCGGCTCCACGGATATCTGCTTAAAGCCCATATCCGCCAGACTCAGCACGTCCGCGGCAAAATCCAGATTGTAATGGGTAAAAGTTCCCCTCACATAATAATTTTCCTGGTTCCGGCTGTCGGCAAAGGCTTTGAACTTCGGCATAATCAGGTCATAGCTGCCCTTTCCGTTCCGGAAGGGCCTCATGAAATCATGGACTTTCTTCCGCCCGTCCACGCTCAGCACTACGTTGCCGAACTCCCGGTTGGCAAACGCCATGATCTCCTCATTCAGGAGTACGCCGTTGGTGGTCAGGGTAAAACGGAAATTCTTGTCGTGCAGCTTTTCCTGTTCCCGGCCATAGGCCACCAAATCCTTCACCACCTGCCAGTTCATCGTGGGTTCGCCGCCGAAGAAATCCACTTCCAGATTCCTCCTGGAACCGGAATTTGCGACCAGAAAATCCAGGGCCTTTTTTCCCACCTCAAAGGACATAAGGGCCTTTTTCCCGTGGTACTCCCCCTCCTCCGCAAAGCAGTAACGGCAGGCCAGGTTGCAGTCGTGGGCGATATGCAGACACAGCGCCTTTACCACCGTGGGACGGCCGGCAAAATGCTCGATGGCATTTTCATAAATATCCTCAGTAAAGAGCATACCCTGTTTTTTCAGTTCCAGACATTCTTCCCAGGCGCTGTCAATCTCATCCCGAGGATAGCGGCTTTCCAGCTCTGCCTGCACTTTCGCAAGACCGTCCCCCTGATCCATGCGGGCCACCACGTCGTAGACCACCGCGTCCACCACGTGAACCGAACCGCTGTTGACATCCAGGACAATCGGAATATCGTTATTAATATACTGGTGTATCACACATTTTCTCCCTCAGTAAAAAGAATGTAACAGTTCAGACAAGCTGACCTGTTACAAAAGAATAGCAGCGGCAAGAAAGCACCGCTGCTCAACGTACAGGATACAGCAAGATTACCGTTTCTGCTCGCAGGTCTGGTTTCCTACGGTACAGGATGTCTTGCAGGCAGACTGACAGGAAGTCTGGCACTCGCCGCATCCGCCTTTTTTTACTGTATTCTGCAAATTCTTTGTATTCAACGTCTTGATGTGCTTCATCCTAATATCCTCCCGTGATAAATTCTCTGGCTATTATAGCATAGGGATTCTGCTTTTTAAAGCCTTTTTTTCAACGTTTCACATTTTATTGATATCCACGGGTAACCGTTCAGCTATCGGCTGAACGGTTACATTCACGGTTACTGCTCACGCCAGCATTCCTCCCAGACATCCGCCGCCCAGGCACAGGAGGCAGCTGGTTACCAGATGTTGAATATCCATCCAGGCCCCCACGGGCACGGCCGCCGACAGGAGGATGAGAATTGCAAAATAACAAAGCCCCGTACCCAAACCCCACAGAAATTTCCGTTTGTCCATCTTATGCCCCAAATAAAGACCTCCCAGGAAGCAGGACAGAATATAGGTAAAAATAATTCCCAGGCTCACCACGTTTTCTCCCGGATTAGCTTTGTACATCACGAAAGAAATCGCAAACAGAAGAACCACCGTCGTCAGGCAGGCAATTATCAGGGCTTTCACGCAGGCCGCCGCGATATACGGCGTTGATTTTTTCTCCATGGCATTCACAGTCCTTCCAAAAATATTTGTTGGCTAAATTCTAATACATATATATGGCGGAAAAAACATGGATATGCCTGGAACGCGTCCAAAACCCTATCCCGCAGATAAAATTTCCCCGACAGGCCTATGCGTAAAACCGGCGGACAAGCATGATAGACGCTTACCCGCCGGAAATATATACGCTTCAGATTATATTACATGCCGCGCTTTTCAGGAACGCCTGGAATAAGATTTCCTCTTATACTGCACATAAACCATATAGCCCGCAAACAGCATCAGCATAATGGCTCCGGAACCGACCATGGCATATCCCATAAGGTTGTTCGTATCTCCTGTTCCCACAGCGTTTGCCCTTCTCACACCCGTATTGCCTGTGCCGGTACTCGTGGTCCGATTTCTGGTAGAAGAACTGCTCGTAGTGGAAGAAGAACTCTTGCCTGCGCTGCTGCTCGTATTCTTGTTCCCTGCGCTGCTGCTTCCCGAGCTCTTATTGCCGGTACTGCTGCTTCCCGGATTCTTATTTCCGGTACTGCTGCTCTCTCCGCCGGTACCGGGCTCTTTATCTATGTAGGAAAAACCCGTGGAGCCCACAAGCTCCGTGCTTCCCGCCACACTGAGGCCAATCACGCTGAATGGGCTAAAGGAGCTGGTCACAAAGCTCATCTGGTCGCCGCTGATCTCCGGAATGATCTGCTCCACTGTCCCGTCTGCCAGATAATGATAGATTACGATATCCACATCCTTGACAGCCGGAGCCGCCATTAATACCGTCACGGTCTTGCCGTTCAGCTTGTACTCACTGTCAGTAATCAGATTCCAGAGCTTGAATTCATAGGATTCCAACAGCGTACGGATGGTGCTGTCATCAACCTTCCGCCCCTCCACAGCGGTGGCACGGAACTGGATATACCAGGGCAGATCCCCCTGCACCGTCACGCCCTGGCTGACCCGGTTATAGCCGAGCACCCGGCTCTGGGCATCGTACAGCTTATCCAGCAGTTCGCCGGAAACCTCCGCCTGGGCCTCTTCGCTGAGCTGCTCAAAGGCCACGGAAGCCCGTACTACTGCCTCCACATCGGCCTGGGAGCCGATGGATTCCGGCAATTTTGCGAGAAGCCGGGCCACCTTCTCCGCATTCCAGGTCTCAGCGGGCTCATCCTCTTTTTCCTCTGCGTCGGGCTTCTCTCCGGATTCTTCGCTGTCTGCCCCATCCTCCGGCTTATCCTCCCCGGCCGGGTTGTCCGTCCCGCTGCCGTCTTCGGGATCTTCAGAACCGTCAGCAGGGGACTGATCCTCCGCGGGAGCATCCTTTCCGTCTCCCTCTTCGGGATTCTCCGCGTCTGTGCCGTCCGGCGTGTCCGTTTTCCCGTCTTCCGGCTTCTGCTCCTCTTGACCCGGATCGCTGTCCGGTTTCTGCTCCTCTTCACCGGAAACGTCGTCGGTTTTTCCGTCCTCCGGCTTCTGCTCCTCTTCGCCGGAAACGTCGTCTGTTTTTCCGTCTTCCGGCTTCTGCTCCTCTTCGCCGGAAACGTCGTCTGTTTTTCCGTCCTCTTTACCGGAACCGTCCTCCGGCTTGCTGCCGCTTTCCGCCCCGTCCTCTTTGCCGTCTTCCCCGGCCTGACCGCCTGTCTCTGTTTTATCCTTATCGGCATCCTCCGACGCTTCCGCATCGTCAGGATCATCCTCATTTTTTTCTTCGTCCAGGAAAGACTGGGTCAGTACCTTCACCGTGCGTATCACGGTCTGGCTATCCCCATTCCAACCCTTCAAGCCACTGTAATCATGTACGTCCGTATCCGACGGCGTAAAAATGATCTGCGCCTGGGTCTCATATTTGTCCGGTACAAAGCTGCCGTTTGCCCAGGCAAAGGATCCGCTGCCGAAGCATTGGTCGGACAGAGATACTTCCGACAGGGCTTTAGGCTGTACCAGCGTGATTGCGGAGGGCACGGAAATCTCCGACGCGGGAGAACGCCCGGCCAGGCCGGACACAGACCCCGAACCGGAAACATCCGTATTATATAATGTAATACCGGACAGCTCCAGACTGCCGGTCACATGGGCCAGCGCATCGGTAAAACCGGAAGCTCTCTTTAGCTTTACTCCCGATCCCAAAGACCAGTGCTGGGAACCGCTCACCGTCACAGTACCACAGACACGTATGGTTCCCTTATCCCCTACCAGCTTTTTTGCTTTGGAAAAGGTAGCCACCGCCTCCTTCTCCGACTTTCCATCCCGGCTGTCGTCACCGGACGCGCCGTCCAGATAAATAACCGTGCCGTCACCGGAGGCCGCCCGGATCCCCCTGCCGCCGCCCAGTACAGATGCTGCTGCCAGCCCGAACACCAGCATCATGCTGAGCATACGGTGAAACAAATTTTTCCTGCATCTCGTTCTTTCCCTTATCAATGTGTTTCCTCCCATCATACCGGATTGGCTCACCGCGGTTCCGTGGCCGGTGCAAGCCCTTCGTCCCACTGATGCGGCAAACCGGACAAAATCTGCCAATGCTCCCCTCCTGCCGACATCCGTTTTGCCTATGCGACATTCTATCCCTTTTTATGACACACATTATACCACATTTTTTAAATAAGGGAACTACTTTTTTACATTTCTTTAAGATTATGTTACATTTCAGTTCTTTCCCAGAATTTCCGCCATAATATCATAAAACTGTCCGCCGCAGCGCTCCATTTCCCCCAATACCAGCTTCATTCCCTCCTCTGTGGTATACCAGTTTGCCGCCGTGACGGTACTTCTGCAGGGGCAGACCAGGAATTCACAGTCCGGATACAGGAGCTGATAGTACAAGAGGGCCCGCCTTGCATGGTAAGGCTTGCAGCAGAGGATCGCCTTTTCCACGGTAAGGCCCCGGGCGTCCGTCAGCCTTCGGGAACAGATCGCATTTTCATACGTATACGTAGCCTCCGGCTCCGGCCAGACGGCCTCCGGCGCCACACCGTTTTTCACAAGGACGTCCGTCAGAAACTCCGCCTCCGTGGCATAGGGCCCCGGATACTGCTCCGGCTCATCCTGCACCCCGCCGAAACGGCCCGTGAGAATACTGTATTTGCCCGAAGGTATCACCACAGGCGCATAGCCCTCCCGCCACAGGGCCGCCGCCCGCTCCCCCAGGGCCGCCGCATTGCTCCCCGGAATAAACAGAATATCCGCCTTCGCAGGCGGATGTTCCACAAAAATATAATCCGTATACATATTAAGAAACCGCTGATTCATTTGTTTTCCCCCCGGAGCGGGAGCGCCGTACCCGCTGCCATATATAGTTCGCGGCCATCCCGCACAGTACGCCGATCACCATTCCTGCCAGCACGTCACTGGGATAATGCACACCCACATACAGCCGCGAGAAACAGATCATCAGAGCCAGGGCCAGCGGCAGATACCGCCAGCCGCTCTTTACTGTGAGCCATATCGCTGTGACCGCCGCCAGGCTGCTGGCCGCATGGCCGGACGGGAAAGACCAGTCCACCTGGCGCTCAATGAGGGGCGCCAGCCCCTCCACCACATCATAGGGGCGCACTCGGCAGACCACATTCTTGAGAACCGCATTGACCACCAGAACGTCTATCAAAAGAGCCAGCGCCATTACCTGACCGGTTGATCTGTACTTTTTGCTGAAAAGAAAAAGGATCGTCAGAAATACCCAAAACCAGCCGGCATCTCCCAATGCAGTAATCTTTGTCAGCAGCCATGTCAGGGCCGGTGTGCGCACCATATCCTGCAAAAAAAGCAGAAACGCACCTTCCCACTGCCCGAAAGCCTCCATAACTCCTATCACTCTGTCTCCTCTTCCCCCTCGGTATCAGACCCCGCCTCTACATCGCTGCCCTCAAAGAGAGTCTCCAGTTCCGACTGGGTCAGCTCCATACTATCATCGGACGCGTCCGATTCGTCCTCCGTCTCTTCTTCCTCGTCAAAATACTCATCCCGCACGCCCGTCAGATTTTCATATTCCTCTTCTGAGACCTCCGTCACATTGGCATTCTCCTCAAGCAGAAGGCCCACCTTCTCCGAGAGCAGCATACTGGCGAGTTCCTGATCCGAATAATCTTCTTCCAGGCTCTCCACCGATTCATAGCCGGAATCTTCCAAAATAGACTCTTTATAATTGTCCACCTCTTCCTTGGTAACAATAAGACCTTCTGTTTCAGCCACCGCTTCTACGATCAGCGCCGAATTGACCGATGTGATGATTTCCGCCTTGATGGCCTCCTCGTCACCCTCGAACGCTTCCTCCAGGCTCATGCCGCTCCACATCTGATAGACAGCATCCGTCGATTCATACATCTGGTCGTACAGAGACTGGGGATATCCCTCGACAGTGCTGCTTTCCGTCAGGGCGACAATCAGATCCTCCCGCATCTGTTCCCTGTTTATCTCATTCTGGCTGTCCATGGATTCCTGGTAAATCTGTTCCTCCAGCTCTTTGGCCGTATCAACGCCTGCCGTCTCCTTCGCAAAAGCATCATTAAGCTCCGGCGTTTCGTAAGAATAAACACGCAGCACCTCAATGTCATATACGATATCGACGGTGCCGGAGCCGTCCTCATCATCTATGGATACTTTGGTTGTCACCTTATCCCCGGCGGATGTCCCATACAGTTTATCTTCAAAAAGAGCATAGTCCTCCCCCAGCAGGATTTCTGTCTCCTCATCTGTAAAATCATTCATTACCTTGCCGTCCTGGCTCTCTTTATAAGCTACCGCGACGTAATCTCCCTCGGCGGCCGGGCGGTCCGTGATCTCCTGCTGCGTGCTGTTCATCTCCAGATACTCATCCAGGGCGCTCTGCTTCTCCTCCTCAGACAGCTCTGTGATGTCTTTTATTTTATTTACACTGAGCCCTTTATAGTTACCCAGCGTGACATATTCCGAAGGGAGATAATCCGTATAGGCAAGATTATTCTCCCCGGCATAATCCCCTGTTGCATCTGTAACCACAGAAGGATCCCCTGCCGCCTCGCTGACTGCTTTTTTATCCTGCAACGCCTTATCCGTATCTTCACTGGAAGGCGAACCACATCCACCCATCAGGGCCGCCGCCATGAGGGCGGCCATCATAAATATTCCTCTTTTCCGCATAACGTCCCTTCTTTCTTCCGTATTTTTAGTACACCCACAGAGTATACCATCAAATCGCGTCGCCGCCCATTAAAAAATCTGAAATTTTTGTGTCTAATTAATTATAACAGTTGAAAAACCGCGTTTTCTCAGCAACCGTTCCATAGTCACGGCATTTTCCAGCTCCTGATAATTCCCCACCTGGATACGGTAAATACCCTGATCCGCGTCCAGAATTACCGGGAATCCCTCCGCTTTGATCTGCTCCATCAGTCCGGAAGCTCTGTTCTTCTCCCTGAAAAGCCCCACCTGCACCCGATATGTGCGCACGGCCTGGGCCTGGACACGCTCCTCGGCCAGAGTTCCCTCCACGGCATCCGCCAGCGACTGGATGACCTCATCAAAATTTTCTTCCAGAATGCGATTATCTTCCCCGCTATTGATAAATCCGATCTCCGCCAGCACCGCCGGCATCTCCGTGCGCCGCAGTACAACGATCTCCGGTTCGGCAAAGACACCGATATCCCTGAAGCCGATTTCCCCCATGGCGCCGTCGATATTTTCCGCCAGTTCTAAGGCCGGGCCGGATTTCTCATAGACAAGGCTCTCCACGCCGGCATATTCGCCGGGGTTCACACCGGAATTCCGGTGGATGGAAAGAAAATAATCCGCTCCCGTCTCATTGGCTATCCGGGCTTTCTCAAAAGGAGTCTGAAACACATCCTCCGTCCGCGTATAATATACCGGTATTCCCCTGTTCTCCAGTTCCCGGCCCAGCGCCAGCACGATGCGGAGATTATCATCTTTCTCCCTCATCCCCTGAAAAACCGCCCCGTTATCTTCTCCGCCATGGGGCGGCGCACGGCTGTGCCGGAAACCGTATTCCCTGCTGTATAATGGATAAGCCCGTTCACATAGAATAAAAAGAACTCTATAAGGCAAGGAAAGCAGCTATGGCACAAAAGGAAGTATCTATTGAAGACTACACAGTGGACAGAAAATATGCCTCCCACATCACGCTGGAAGAATTAGTCCGCCGCGTGATTCGCTCCCACACGGACGCGGAGGCGCCGGAACCGGATAGAGATGGCCATAAAATAAACGGCAGCGGGGAGGCATCCGAACCATGAGCCGCGAAAAAAACAGACTCTACCGTACCGCCGCCTACATACGTCTGTCCCGGGAGGACGGTGACAAGGAAGAAAGCGACAGCATCACCAATCAACGCAAATTATTGGGCAGGTACATAGAAAACGCCCCCGATCTGTGTCTGCAGGATTATTATATCGATGACGGTTTTACCGGCACCCATTTCCGGCGCCCCGCCTTTCTGCGGATGCTGAAAGCCCTGGATGATGGGCTGGCAGACTGCGTTCTGGTCAAAGACCTGTCCCGCTTCGGCCGGGATTACCTTGATACCGGAAAATATCTGGAACGGTATTTCCCGAATCGCGGCATACGTTTTATCGCCGTATCCGACGCGATTGACAGTCTGAAAAGCGCTTACGACATACTCCTGCCCATCAAAAATATTTTCAATGAACAGTATGCCCGGGACATCTCCAAAAAAGTCCACGCCTCCATCGAAACCAAACAACGGGCGGGAGATTTCATCGGCGCTTTCTGTGCCTACGGCTACCGGAAATCTCCCACCTGTAAAAACCGGCTGATCCCCGATCCCTGCGCCGCCGTCATTGTCCGCCGCATCTTCACCCTGTACACGGATGGCATGGGCAAGCAGACCATCGCCCGGCTGCTAAACGATGAGGGCATCCCCTGCCCTTCCGAATATAAAAGGCAGCACGGACAGCTCTACCGCAACGGCAGGCGCCTGGATTCTACCGTCTACTGGACCTACTCCACCGTCAACAAAATCCTGCACAATCAGGTTTACATAGGAAATACGGTCCAGGGCATCAAGACCCAGCAGCTCAAAAGCCGCCAGCGCACCCGGAACCGGGAGGAATGGATCATCGTGCCGCACACCCACAAACCCATTCTGGAACAGGCCCTGTGGGAAAAAGCACAGACGCTGCTGGGACGGTCCGCCCCGCATCCGAGCCCGGGTACGTCCCCCGGTTTGTTCGCCGGCTTTCTGACCTGCGGCGACTGCGGGCGCTCCATGGCCAAAAAAAACAGGCCCTCCGTCCCGGGAGCGCCCCCCGACTACTGCTGCGGCACCTACACCCGCCATGGGCGGCGCTACTGCAGCGCCCACCGCATATCCGGCCGGATCCTGGAACAGATCCTCCTGGCAGACCTGAATACCGCCCTGAAACAGATCGGAAATCTTCCCGACCTGGCCCGGCAGGCCCTCGCCCAGCAAACCTCCTCCCTCCCGTCCTGTGAGGATGATATTCTGGCCCGCCGACGGGAACTTGAAAAAATCCATCGGCTCAAATTGGCTCTGTATGAAGACTATCATGCCGGCCTGCTCACCACGGAAGAATACAGGAGCTATCAGTCATCCTACCGGGAAAAGGAGGAAAATTTGCGGCGGGAGCTGGAAATCCTGCCGCACCGGGTTCCGGCAGAGCAATCTTCCCCCTGGCTCCGGAACCTGCTGGCCAGGCAACGCCTTGACAAGTTGGACCGCTCCATTCTGGCCGACATGGTCGAACATATCCGGATCTACGAAAACCGCAGGATACTCATCATCTACACCTTCACTCCCGCAGATCCGCCCATGGCCGCCGCCCTGCCCGGCGTCTAGCACAATACTTTTACTCATGGCCATTACCTGCCGTTTTGTATTCAATATATGCAAAAAGGGAAAAACTGCCACCGGGCAGTTTTTCCCTTTACGCCATATCCTTTTAATTAAATCCATATAGCTTCTGGGCAATTTTATAGCCCAGTACTGCTATGGAAAGCCCCAGCTTACTGCGGAAATTCATGGCTACCCCCAGGAGCCCCCGCCTTAACCTCACATAAGTTACCGGATCTTTTTTCTTCATATAGCGCCACAATTCGTCCTTTTGTTCCAACGCCTCTTTTGTCTTGGCCCGTATCAGGATGATAGAGGTAACTGTGGTCACAATACTCAGATAATTCAGCATATATCTGCGCAGATTGGTGTGCTCCGTGCCCTGCCCGGCCATACAGTCGATCATCAGCTTGTTCACCCGGATCTGCTGGTCAGCCCGGGAGATCATGACTTTCTCATTGACAGACTGATCGCTGCGCCCGATATAATAACGGTAAAAATCCACGTCCAGGTAGTACAGCCTCTTCACATAGGGAAACGGCACAAACGCAAACAGATTATCCACATAAAAAGTGTGCTCCGGCAGATGTAATCCGCAGTCCCGGAGCACCTGAGTGCGGTAGATCAGGGAATGCATCAGTATATAATGGCCCAGGCCCATGCCTTTTACATCCTCCCAGGTAAACACCTTTCCCTGGGGCAGGCTTTTCGTGTAACGCATCACTTTCTTGTGCCTGGCGCCTTCCTTTTCGTACACATAGTTGCTGATCACCGCATCGGGCTTTTCCCGCATCCCCGCGAACCCGCGGAGGGCATCTAGGATCGCCTTATAGGATTCTCCGTCCACCCAGTCATCACTGTCCACCACTTTGTAATACAGCCCCTCCGCCCGCTCAATACCCGCATTGACACCGGAACCATGACCGCCGTTCTCCTTATGCACCACCTTGACAATATCGGGATATTCCGCCGCCAGACGATCAGCGATCTCCGGTGTCCTATCCTTTGAACCGTCGTTCACCAGCAGTATCTCCACCTCGTTGCCGCCGGGCAGAAGGCTTTCCACACAATGTTCCATATATGCCTCTGAATTATAGCAGGGCACCGCTATCGTCAGTAATTTCATTATTCTCCTCCCTTCCGGGCCCCTGCGGGCCCCAGCCGGATATTTATATAGGATGTATAAGCGCCAAAGGCGGCGGGCAGGGGATATTCCCTCTCGGCTGTCCCCGTATCCGCAAAGATCCAGTCTTCGCTTTCCCTGTCCTCCAGAGCGGCCACCCTCACCAGATAGCCCTCCATCCGCCACTCTATATGGGAAAATATATGTTTGGCCGGTTCCAGCCGCTCAATGTACAGCGGCTCCAGTCCCCGTCCCTCCAGAAATGCCAGCACATCTTCCCCCGATGCGTGTCCCGGCAGACTGGGAAATTCATACAGCCCCGCCAGCAGCCCCTTTGCAGGCCTTTTGCGGAATGCCACCCGGCTGCCGTCCCGCACGACCAGAACCGTATACGCTTCCAGCCTCCGGGAAGCCGCTTTCTTTCTCACCGGCAGTTTTGCCGTAATCCCCTTTTTATGAGCCTCACAGATGAATGCCAAGGGACAGCGGTCGCATCCGGCCTGTTCGCCGGGCACACACACGGAAGACCCCAGATCCATAAACGCCTGATTCAGCTCTCCCGATCCCTTCTTGGGCATGACCGCCGCCAGTTCCCCGGCTGCGCGCCGCCTCACCGACTGTCTCAGGACATCGTCACGGCTGGCCGTAAGCCTGGCCCATATTCTGAGCACATTACCGTCCACGGCAGGAACCGGTATGTCCCAGACGATGGAAGCGATCGCTCCGGCCGTATACTCACCGATCCCCGGCAGCTCTCTGAGCAATTTCACATCCGCGGGCAGACGGCCGCCGTATTTTTCCGTCACACGCCGAGCCGCCCTCTGCATGTTGCGCACCCGGTTATAGTAGCCCAGTCCCTCCCACAGCTTCAAAAGGCCGTCTTCGGGACAGGCTGCCAGAGCCTCCACCGTGGGCAGTTTAGCGATAAACCGTTCAAAATAAGGTTTTACCGCTTCCACACGGGTCTGTTGCAGCATGATCTCGGAAACCCATATATAATAGGGATTTTTTTCCCTGCGCCACGGCAGGTCACGCTTGTTTTTTTCGTACCATGCGAGCAGGGGCCGCACAATATTTTTTAACATACATACACCTCAGTGATTTATGATGCCACAGTTTAGGCAAAAAAGCAATCTTTTCTCACAAATCCGATGATCACAATATCTGGCTGTTCCAACAAAAAATGTATAAATCTCCATAGTTCGGGTATTCTAGTAGAAAAAAGGAGGTCTCCAAATGTATACTGATGACGAATTACTTTACCAGATCCACAGCCATGCGGATCAGACCTGTGACAGCTTGGAAAATATCATGAATCTGTCCAATGACCCCCAGTTTCAGCTCGCCCTAAATGAGCATTTAAAAGGGCAGCGAATGATTTATGAACAGACCGACCGGATGCTCTCCTACAAAAATATTCAGGGAAAGACCATCTCTCCCTTTCATCGCACCATCAACCGTCTGAACGCCGGGCTGCGCACCATGCAGGATCGTTCCACCTCCCGTCTGGCAGAATTCACTATAGAACAGATCAATACGGGTCTGTGCCACCTCCTGCGCCTCATCAAACAGTATCAGGGCGACAACGAAAATCTGACTCGCATGGCCAACGCCCAGCTCCGCCTGGAAGAAGAGAGCCAGTACCGCCTCAGGGAATTTCTGTAAAATTTCTCTGCCCGTACAATGCCTTTACTAATTTTTCACTGTGATTTTTACTTACGGGAACAATCATCAGGCTTCCGTCCGGCATACGTACCTGGCACTCGCCGCGCCGCAGCCGGAATATCCTGGCCGGATCGACCAGAAAGCTCTGATGACAATACTGCATCCGCCCGGTCTGCCGCAATATGGCATCCAGGTTTTCCCGCACATCCGTCTGGCCGTAACGGTGATACAGCCTGGTATATCGCCCCTGCCGTTCACAGACCGCCAGCTCTTCTTCCATGAGAAAAATCCTCTCATGCCCCATGGATAAACATAATCTACCCATCCGCACACCTGCCTTTATATGTAATTATAAATAAAAGGAATTTCCGCGGCGAACGCCGCCAGAGAATACCGGACAGCCGGGAACCCCGGCTGTCGGCCATATGACTCATATTTCTTCTAATATAAAACGTCTTACGATCTCCGCAAGCCCGTCGTGATTGTTATCGGCCCGGGTGATATAATCCGCCTCGGCCTTAAGCTCAACCACACCGTTAATCATGGCTGCACCCACACCGGCCACCCGGATCATGGACAGGTCGTTGGCTTCGTCCCCCGCCGCCACGCTGGCTGCAAGCGGGATACCCAGGTAATCACAAAGCCACTTAACCGCATATCCTTTGCTCACCCCCAGCGGGAGGTACTCCAGATACTCCGGACAGGAAAAAGTTGCTTCAGCTTTCCCGGCCAGCTTCTCCTCGTGAGCCCTGCGGAATGCCTCCAATCTTCCGGAATGTGTCAGATCAGCCAGAAGCACCTTGGGCGGATGAACCGTCAGGATCTCACAGACATCCGGCACCACACGCGAAACTCCCTGGGTACTGCGGTCATAGTAATCCAGCACCTCTGACTGCCGTTCGGCCAAAGTATAACCGCCCTGATAAGTCTGACAGTGGATCCCCGCCTGTCTGGCCTCACGAAACAAATAACGCACCAGCTCCGGCTCCAGCCCCCTCTCATACAGAGCCTCACCGGTATCGCACCGGATCACAACAGCACCGTTAAAGGCAATGGCGCAGCATCCCGGCCTGTCCAGCCCCAGCTTCCGCACCTGCATATACACGCTCTTTGTAGCGCGGCCGCTGGACAGAACCACCCTGTGCCCCATCGCCACGGCCCGCTCGATGGCCCTTCTGTTCTCTCCTGATATCTGTTTCTGATCATTCAGAAGCGTTCCGTCCAGATCCGTAAACAAAATTTTCCGTGTCACGTCGATCTCCTATTCCTCACCCGACGGTGCCGCTTCTCCGCCGCCATCCGAAGCCGGCGGCTCCTGGCTGGAGGACGGCTCCTTCGGAGGCTCTTTGGAGGGTGTTTCCGGTGTATCCGTCTTCGAACTTGATCCCTTATCTTTGGAAGAAGAACCGCCTTTATCCTTGGAAGAAGAGGTATTTTTATCTTTAGAAGAGGAATTGCCTTTGTCCTTGGAAGAAGAACCTTCTTTATCCTTGGAAGAAGAGGTATCTTTATCTTTGCTGGAGGATTCCTCGTCATCCTCTTTCTTGTCGTCCTCCTTCTTGTCCGCCTTCTTATCTTCCTTCTTTTCCTTTCTGTCCACAAAGGGTTCCGCCGCCGCCAGCGTATAGCTGTGGGTATAGAAAATTACAATGGGTACTTCATCATCAATAATATCGTACAACGCCTTTGCCTTTGTCAGAGGCATATTCACACATCCGTGAGAACCACTCCTCACATAGATCGACCCGCCGAAGCTCCCTCTCCAAGTCGCGTCATGGAAACCGTAGCCGCCATGGAAAGGCATCCAGTAATTTACATGGGATTCATAGGAATAATCCCCGTTGGAATACCGCCGGCCCCGCAGAGTACGATCCCTCTGCTTGTAATCCAGCAGATACACCCCCGTCGGCGTGTAACGGTCCTTTGTCATCTTTCCGGACACAAAATCACTTTCAAAGATCAATTTGCCTTCTTTGTAATAGTACATATGCTGCTTGGTCAAATTGACTTCGATATAGGTATCGCCAAAACCGCCGTTGTCTGTGGTAGCCATCCGTTTGGTATACTCCGGCTCTCTCGTAGTCTTTTCACCGTCATAGATCAGCTGTTTCAGTACTTCTACTTCCTTCGCCTGGTCAATCTGCCAGCCGTAATCCACGCTCTTCACCTTCACCGTGGAACCGTCCGTAGCCTTAAACTCCATCTCGCCCCCGAAGGAATCCGTCTCCTCGGCCATCTCAGCCACGTATTCTTTTATCTTCTCTGTAAATTTCTCATCGTCCCTCGTATAGTTCCCGTCGTCATCTTTATCCAGCCATTTCACAAAAGTGTCGCCGTCCAGCACTTTCTCCCCGCCGGGCAGGTCATAGGTGATACTGGCCGCCGCATAGCTGTTCAGGTCGCTGGCCTGTTTTACCAGGATTTCGTTGTCCTCTGTCACCGCCGGTTTGGCATAAAGATCCAGCTCCTCCGCAGAAACGTCTGTTTTCCCCGACGAGATCGCTTCCTGGACAGCAGCCGTAAAAGCCTCCCTGTCAAGCTGGCTGCCTTCTTTGGCATCGATAATCTCGAAACTTCCGTCCTTGTACTCCAGATAAGCGTTCTCGGGCTCCACCTGGTTTTTATCCTGCATGGCGTTCATGCCCTCCAGGATAGCTGTCAGCTTCTCCTCATCATAGGTGGTATTGCTTGCCACCGTGTATTCCCTGGTATTCTGGGACTCCTTATACCAGTTCATAATATCCTGAGATGCCAGCAGCTGGGATACCTCGGTGCCCTCCACATACTTATAATCAATGTCCTTGCCGTCGATGATCTCCTGCTCTCCTCCCCGGAAAGAAAGAGTCAGGGAGTATTCCTCTACTTTGGCCCGGATCAGCGCCTCCACCTCCGCCGGAGTCAGATTACTGCTGTCCACCGAATTGATGGTGGTACCCGGAAAAAATTTCGTCTTAAATGTCTGGGCCCGGATCGTATATACCCCGGCCACCGTCCCTGCCGCCACTACCACTACAGCAAGACCGGCCAGAATAATATATTTTTTCTTGCCTTTCTTTCTATCTTCATGTCCCCCGTCAAAAGCCGACAGTTTCTGGACATCAACGCCTAAAATCTCATCCAGCTCCGCTTCCAGCTTCATGCCGAGGCCGTTGTCTCTTACCTTTGCCATAAATGTTTCTCCTGCCTCCCCAAACCTGCCGTTTCCGCAAAAATACACCTCGAACCGGTTATATTTTCTCAAGATTATCCGCGCAGTTACTCATATGACATTATTATACATGATTCGTCCCTAAATGGGTTACAATTTTCATGAAATTTTATTAAAAATTTTAGAACATTTGTGACAGTCCGGACAATTTGGCTTGTCACAAATATTAGCTTTATAAAGCGCAGTGAAACCGGCACGAATCTCCCCGCGCCGGTCTGTCTGCCCCGCCTCTTTTGTATATTAGTTCAGCCAGTCCTCAAAAAGACCGTTTCCAAATTCGTCACCCCTTCTCCCGTATATTTCTTCGTCATCCCCGTAAGGATCCTGGTTATTGGGGTTATTGGGGTTATTGGGGTTCTGGCGGCTTTGGCCATCATTTTCATCTGTAGAGCTGATCACCTGTTTTGCCAGTGTGACATTGACCACCTGCTCCTCATACACACCGCCCGACGCGCGCTGGATGGTCACTTCCACCGTCTCGCCGGCTTTGTAGTACTCCAGGCTGCTGACCAGCATTTCCTTATCCGACATGGACTGTCCGTCAAACTTTGTGATGACGTCGCCCTTTTTGATTCCGGCCGCAGCGGCGGCGCCGCCCTCACCGACTTCGTCTACATAGACGCCTATCGGAATATTGTACATTTCCGCCACATCAGAGGTCACATTTTTGCAGTTAATACCGAGATAGCCCCTGTCCGCCTCGTCCACTTTATGACGGGTCTCCCTGGTCATCAGTTCATCAATAATCTCCTTTGCTGTCGTGATCGGGATGGCATAACCCATTCCTTCCACCTGCTCATCCGCGTATTTTGCCGAATTAATGCCGACAACCTCTCCCCTCATATTAATCAGGGCGCCGCCGCTGTTACCGGGGTTGATTGCCGCGTCCGTCTGGATCAGGGAGGCGGTCATATTATCAATAGTTACTGCTCTGTCTAATGCGCTGACATAACCGCTGGTCACAGACTGACCGGAACCAAGGGCATTACCGATAGCCACTACCTGCTCGCCAACCTCCAGCTTGTCAGAATCCCCCAAGGCCGCAATCTTAACATTCTTCATGGTGTCTTCACTGATATCCGCCAAGTCTATGGCCACTACAGCCAGATCGTTACTGGCATCCGTACCTTTTACCACCGCTTCATACACATGCTCCTCATCATCATTGAAGCAGACGGACAGATTCTCGGCCCCGGCCACCACGTGGTTGTTGGTCACAATCAAAAGCTCCGAATCGTTCTTTCCAACGATAAAACCTGATCCGGCGCCGGGCACTTCATAGGACTGGGAACCGAAGAAGCTCCTCACTTCCTGGACGGATGTACTGGTAATGGATACCACCGAAGGGAGACACTCCTTCGCGATCTGGGACACGGTATAGTCCCCGGAGCTTCCGTCCGCCTCCTTTACGGCGGATTCCGTGGTCTGGGCCGTAGGCGTCTGGGCAATACCCGTGGCGGCTACGGTATTCTTCGTTGATGCTTCCACAGGAATCCTGTCCACCCCGGTGGCTTTGACTACACCGTAGAATACCAGGCCGGCCGTCAGCCCGAATACAACGCCTGTGGAGACCGCCGCCCCGACTCGTTTTAACCCACGGCGTTCCTTTTTCGGCTTCTTGGGTTCTACCGGCGGTTCGGGCTGCCGAAGCTCCCCGTGGAAGGAATAATTATCATCGGTACCCTGTGTATAATCATAATAGCTGTCACTCATCTTATTTTGACCTCCCTGTACTTCGTTTTGATGGTTGTATCATACGTGTAAATTGTTATGCATTTTTGTTAAATTTGTGAAGGAACTGTGTTTTCTAAAAATTATGGCCGGCATACTCTGGCGCCGTGCTACTGCCACTCAAAAATCAGGTGTACGTACACATCCGCCCCGACGGCCGCACTGTCGCGGTACCCCTGAAGACACACCGGAGGAGCTGCCTCGCCGGGGCCAAGGAGGACATCGCAGTACAGCCACCCATCCCCACCATCATACCAGCTCTCCCTGTTTATGATAAAGGCGGTATGAATGCCCTCCCGGCAGTCGAAACCGGCCTGTCCCGCACCGAACACAGGACGTATGCGCAGATGATACCGCCCTTTCTCATTATGATACAGAGACGCCACGGCCGCGTCCTCCCAAAAAGCCAGCGGCTCCTCCGGCGCGCCGGCGTCCGCCAAAATCGCCGGAAGAGTATCATATTCCACCGCATGTGCCGTCTCCAGCCAGTACACTGCCGCAAAAAGTACCAGCATAACCAGCACATACAGGCTTGTCTTTACGTACAGGATGGTTTTCCTGTTCTCCAACTGCCCCTCCCTTTCAGGGAAATCTGCCCCGCAGTACTCTCCCCTCCCCAAACGCTATATATGGACTTGTCCTGCCGCCGCATTTCAAAAACGCCGTCCGCATCCGGACAAACCACTTCACCAATATGAGTATATGCGGAGAATTGTAAAATATACATATAGAAAACCCGGATTGCCATTCCTGCCAAAAAGGAGTATACTGAGTTTATCAACACACTGGAAGAAAGGAGCCGACATGCACCTGAAGCTGCGTCTGGGAAACTGCACCGTACTTTTTCTGGCAGACAGCTACATCCCCTGGGACGGCAGGCTGTCTGCTTTTTGCGCCCCTGATGACGGTGCCATGCCGGATCTGGCCTATACCATATGCGTGGCAGACACATTGCAGATCAGCGGACATCGCTGCCTCAGACGGACGCCCTTTTACCAGGTATATACGGACGGACACCGGGAAGCCTGGTACTACACTTTCCCCGACGGCACGGTCTATGCCGCCTGCCAGGAGGAATCTGAAAATCATTTCTCTATCTGGTATGCGCGGGACTTTCTGTCTTACCTGCAGGGCAACACAACGCTTTTCTATCTCTCTGCCCTGGAATACCGGATGATCCGCCGGGGCGACTTGATCCTGCACGCCTCCTCCATACTGGATCAGGGACGGGCGGTGCTTTTTTCCGCCCCTTCGGGCACGGGCAAATCTACCCAGGCCGCTCTGTGGCAACACTGCAGACACAGCCGCCTGGCCAACGGGGATCGGGTGCTGCTGCACAGGGAGGAAGGCCCATGGCTGGCCTGCGGCTGGCCCATGGCCGGCAGCTCCGGGGTAAGTATCCCCTACCGCACCCCCATCCGCACCCTGGTTCTTCTGGACAAGGCATCCAAAAATATCATCCGCCGCCTGTCATCCGGTGAGGCATGGAATCTTATCAGAAGGGAAATCGTCCTGCGCCCCTGGGATGCAACGGATAAATCTCTCGCCGACAAGCTGCTGCGAAGCTTTTGCTCAAGTACTCCTGTGTACACCTATGCCTGCCGCAAAGACGAAAGCGCCGTAGATACCCTGTACCGCACCCTGGTACAGGATGGCCTCTATGAACCATAAAGTATAAAAGAGAATCCCGGAGCCGGGATTCTCTTTTATACTTTATTTTGTCTTTTTCTTTACGGTTTTGGACCAGCTCCCATATACCTTACTGCCCGCCGAGTCAAGACACCATCCCCGAGCCCTCACATAATAGGTCTTCCCCCTTTTCAGTTTGCTCAGCGTTATCTGGGTTTTGCCGACTCCCGTAGAAATACTCACTTTATTCTTTTTAAACTTCTTATCCGTGGCCGCCATAATCTGATAACCCGACGCGGATTTCAGCGTCTTCACACGGACTGCCAGAGCTTTACTTTTTGCCGTCACTTTACTGACTTTGGCAGTACCCACCTTTATCCTCGCCCATTTGGCATACACATGGATATTTTTTCCTCCTCCGGTAATCCTGTCCACCTTCTGGGTGCGGCCCGCGTCACTGTACCATCCGGAAAACAGATAGCCTTTCCGGGTCGGCGCCATCAGTTCCACGTCTATATACCCCGTATAAGAAGAGGCATTGAACTTGCTGTTTGTCCCGCCGTTTAATGTATACGTCACACGATATGTATCCGCTTTACCCAGTTCCTGGAATGCTATGTTATTTCTCCCCGCAAACTCTTTAGGCAGGGATACATAATATTTCAATACATGCATCGGATACCAGGAACAGCCGTAACGCCACTGGCCGAAACGGGCAATACTGTTTTTATCCGTATACTTTCTGCCTTTACAGTATTTCTTCGCGTAAGCCGCGGCGTTCGTTTCCGTCCAGCCGGAATAACCGTTCGTCTTTAAATATCGGATATATCCCACCATACCGAAATTGTATCCCTGCATGATCACCTTGAAATTTTCCAGGTCTCCCGGCCCGTTTACCGGCCACAGAGACATGCCGTATTTCAGTTCGCGGATGCCGCACTCAATGGAATCCTCCGGGGTCTGGAAACCGCCGCTGCTAGTCTTGGGATATTCACTGGAATACCGCCCGTTTTTGCACTGCATCAGATCCTCCGGATGCCGGCCGCCGCTCTCAAGCATCAGCATGACCATAATCAAATCCGTATATGCCCCCATTCCCTGTTCTTCGGCGATCCGGGCTACCATATTCCGATAGCTCTCCGCCTGAACGCTAAGAGCCAGGGGCGCCGCGGCGCCGTAGATCTTAACCTTCCCACAGCCGGAAAAAGCGTTCGACGCAATCATCACATCCACATTGGGTATAACCACCTTTTCCAGCTTACTGCAGCCGGCAAAAGCACTGCTGCGGATAGCAGTCACCGTTGAGGGCAGCTCTACCTCCACGACGTCCTTTCCCGCAAATACCTTTGTGTCGATGGTCTTTACACCGCTGGGAACAACCACATGGGCCTGAGGGCCGTTATATTTTGTCAAAACTCCATTGCTCACCGTAAAGAGGTCGGCTGCCCGCACGGTACAGGGCCCGAATAGCAGCAGACTTAAAAACAAAAGCAGTAATGCCGCAGATCTTCTCATATTCCTCCACCTTTCTTCATTCCTCGACAGTTCGTCCGCCGTTCACCCCCACCGGAACCCCTGTTGTAAACAATCTTACACTATTTGTAATTGTTTTGCAATATTTATCTGCCGAATGTCATAAAATTTTTAAATTTTTAGAAGATACAGGAAAACCCGCCCTCTAACATGAGAGCGGGCCCGGCAGCACATGAAAAACCCCTCCGGCGGGGATATCAGCCTGTGCCAAACAGCTGCTTACACAAACAATTTATCATACATGTCATATTCGTCAAAAGTGGCGAAATAATCCTTTGGCGTCTCCGCCCTGCGGATCACCCGGTAGCTGCCGTCCTCTTTCAGCAGCACCTCCGCCGACCGGAGCTTTCCGTTATAATTATACCCCATGGCAAACCCGTGGGCGCCCGTATCGTGGATGAACAGCAGATCGCCGATATCAATCTTTGGCAGCATCCTGTCGATGGCAAATTTATCGCAGTTCTCGCACAGGGAGCCTGTCACATCATACATGTGGTCGCAGGGAGCGTCCTCCCTGCCCATCACCGTGATGTGATGGTAAGCCCCGTAAATGGCCGGGCGCATCAGGTTCACTGCGCAGGCGTCGCAGCCGATGTATTCCTTGTGGATGTGTTTCTCGTGGATGGCCGTTGTCACCAGCCCGCCGTAGGGGCCTGTCATGAAACGGCCCATCTCCGTGTAGATGGCCGTCTCCCCCAGTCCTGCCGGAACCAGCACTTCCTCATAGACCTTGCGGACGCCCTCGCCGATCTCCTGGATATCATTGGGCTCCTGATCCGGCCGGTAGGGGATGCCCACGCCGCCGGACAGATTGATGAAAGAGATCTCCACCCCCGTCTTCTCCTTAATCTCCACTACAGTCTCAAAAAGGACTTTCGCCAGCAGGGGATAATATTCGTTGGTCACGGTGTTGCTGGCCAGAAAAGCATGGATACCGAACTCCTTTACCCCTTTCTCTTTCAGCACTTTGTAGGCCTCGAAAAGCTGTTCCTTCGTCATGCCGTATTTGGAATCCCCCGGATTGTCCATGATGTCATTGCTGATCTTGAACACACCGCCCGGGTTGTAACGGCAACTCAGTTTTTTCGGCAGATCCCCCGTCGCCTTTTCCAGAAACGCTATATGGGTAAAATCATCCAGATTGATGATCGCATTATATTTTCTGGCATACTGAAATTCCTCCGCCGGTGTGGCGTTGGAGGAAAACATAATATCGTCCCCCACACAGCCGACGGCCTGGGACAGCATCAGTTCCGTCAGGGAAGAGCAGTCGCAGCCGCAGCCGTACTCCTTCATGATCTTGATCAGAAACGGGTTCGGGCAGGCCTTGACAGCGAAATACTCTTTATAACCCTTATTCCAGGCAAAAGCTTTTTTGATCGCCTCACAGTTCCTGCGGATGCCGGCCTCATCGTAGATGTGAAAGGGAGTCGGTACTTCGCGGACAATCTCTTCCAGCTTCTCCTTTGTGACAAATGGTTTTTTTTTCATAATATAACACTCCTCTTTTGCTTTTTTACGCTCCAGCCCCGTTTCCGGCGCTGTTTTGTTTTAATACGCTAAAGCAATATTTTTTCAGGCCGCCCCCCCCAAAGGGGGCCGCCTGCTACTGCACATGCTTATGATTGAACAAATGATCCTGACAGTATTCATAATTCCCGTTACAGCGGGAACAGAAACGGAACTCCAGATTGGGATCATCCTGTTCGGTACGGCCGCAGATGGCGCATTTGTGGCGGGTGATCCCGTTCCTCATCCGGCCCTGGTTGACCGCTTTGCGGAATGACTGCTTTCTGTGTATCTCCCGGGGATCGATCCGCCGGTAATTCCTGGTCATCAGGAAAAAGATGATGGTGTTCATCAGGGAGCTGATGATTACGATACGACCGGCCCATCCGTTGTTGTACATGGCTATCGCCAGATAAGCCAGATCCAGATAAGCCAGGTATTTGATCTTCAGCGGAATGATAAAGTACAAAAGCACCTGCATATCAGGATAGGTAATGGCAAAGCCCAGGAAAATGGAAAGGCTGATATAGTAAGTGGTAAAGGCCGCGCCGAAAGACTCAAAAGGCACGCCCGTACCGAACCGGAGGAACAGAATCAGATACAGCACAAAGCTGCCAATGATCGTCCACAGGATACCGCCAAAAATATAAACGTTGTACCGGAAAGTTCCCCAGGTACTCTCCAGGGTCGTACCGATGGAGTAGTAGAAATACAGCATAATAATCGTAAAGATATCCAGGCTCTCTGGAGGCACCAGAAGCCAGCTCACCAGACGCCAGACCTGGCCGTGCAGGATATAGTAGGGATCCAGATAGAGATACTGCGTCAGATTTCCCGCAGTAAACTCCAGAACATAGCCCAGTATATAGGTGGCAATGATATACATGGTCAGACGGCTGATCGCATAACGGCCAAATTTTCGTTCCAGCTTATTTAAGAATTTCATATAACCTCCCTGCCTATGCTCTGTTGTCCCTGGTTCACGGCGCGATTTTCGATAAGCCCTATTATACGATTGAGCCCCGACTTTGTCAATTTGTTTGTAGCGGCGCGCATTTTTGAGATTGAGAAATCCACGGGATAATGGTACAATGCGGAAAAAGAACTGAGAAAGGACAGGAAAAGAATGGCAGGTTCATCGTTTGGCAATATATTCCGCGTCACCACCTGGGGGGAATCCCATGGCGCGGGGATCGGCGCGGTGGTGGACGGGTGTCCCGCGGGGCTCCCTCTGTGCGAGGCGGATGTCCAGCAGTATCTGAACCGGAGAAAACCGGGACAGAGCCGGTTTTCCACCCCCCGTAAGGAGGACGACCAGGTGGAAATCCTCTCGGGACTATTCGAGGGACGCACCACCGGCACGCCCATTTCTATGATCGTTCACAATAAGACCCAGCGCTCCGGGGATTACTCGGAGATCGCCTCCTACTACCGTCCGGGACACGCGGATTACACCTACGACTGTAAATACGGCTTCCGGGATTACCGGGGCGGCGGCCGCTCCTCCGGGCGGGAGACCATCGGGCGGGTGGCCGCAGGAGCCGTGGCCGCGAAAATGCTCGGGGAACTCGGCATCACCCTCACCACCTATACAAAAGCCATCGGCCCCGTGGCGGCCCGGCGTTTTGACGCAGAGGAGATCTTCCGTAATCCCCTCTACATGCCGGACAGGGAGGCAGCCAAGCAGGCCCAGGACTATCTGAACCAGTGTATGAAAGAGATGGACTCCGGCGGCGGCGTCATCGAGTGCGTAGTGGAGCATCTGCCGGCAGGACTCGGCGACCCGGTCTTTGAAAAACTGAGCGCCAATCTGGCCAAAGCGGTCTGCTCCGTAGGCGCCGTAAAAGGTTTTGAGATCGGCGACGGTTTTGCCGCAGCCGGAGCGAGGGGATCCGAAAACAATGATCCCTTCCGCACAGACGGCAATGGCCGGATCTGTAAGGCCTCCAATCACGCGGGAGGCGTATTGGGCGGCATCAGCGACGGCAGCCCTCTGGTGTTCCGGACCGCCGTCAAGCCCACGCCGTCCATCTTTTCTCCTCAGCAGACCGTCAACACCTCCGGCGGGGATATCACCTGCCGGATCAAGGGACGCCATGATCCCGTCATCGTCCCCCGGGCTGTGGTCGTGGTCGAATCCATGGCCGCCCTGGTGATCGCGGACGCCCTGCTGGGCGGCATGACCGCCACCATGAACCATGTAAAAAAAATATGGGGATAAACGCGCGATACCGCCCATACCCGATCGGGCATGGGCGGTATTTACAGGGGCTATCCCTCCACTTTCGTAATCAAAATGCAGTTCGGAGTTTCCACCGACAGAGGTTTGCCCTTCATGGTGATCACATTTTTCTCGTAATCAATGGCAAAAGTCGTGACATTGTTTGACTCGTGGTTTACCACCGCCATGTGTTTGCCGTCGGGGAAGATCATGATATCCTTGGGGTATGCGCCGCTGGTGGGCAGGCTGAACTTCGGTTCCAGCATGCCTGTCTGCTCATCGATGGCAAACATCGTCGTCTCATTGCATCCGGCCGTCGTACAGAACAAATATCTACCGTCCGGCGACAGGGTCATGGCTTCCGCGGCGTCATGCTTCTCGTCCTTCGCGCCGATCACCGTGTCCACACTCTGAACCTTCTCAAAGACCGGGCCTTTCTTTCCCATCGTATAGTTAAATACGTCAATGCGGTTGGCCAGCTCGTAGATCAGGAAAGCATGTTCTCCGCTGGCGTCAAAACAGAGCTCCCTAGGTCCGGACTCAAGATCGCAACGATGTATATCCACCAGCTTAAGTTTGTAATGGGGCGGCCTGACCGAATAGATCTTTACCTGGTCGATGCCGCTGTCCACGGCGCAGAGATACTGGTTGTCCGGCGTGGGTATTACGCAGCTGACATGGGGGCGGAAATTCCGCTCCGCCACCGAACCCAGACCCTGATGGAAAACACCGTCCAATACTTTGCCAAGGCGTCCGTCCTTGTGGGTATGCACAACGGTCACTTTCCCGTCGTGATAGCCGCCTACATACAGATATTTTCCCTGGTGCCCCACGGACAGATAGCATCCGCGCATACCGTCAATATCCACCTTATTAATCAGCTCCAGATCTCCGTCCGGCAAAATGGCAAATACCGCCACGCCCTCATCGGCAATGGAATACAGATACTTGCCATTTTTCGACTGTACAATATAAGAAGAATTATTCACCGGGGCCACCTTGCGCTCCGTCAGCGTACCCTCCTCCACGTTTACATCACAGATATGGATACCGATACTGCTGCCATGGGTGTAAGTACCGATATAGGCCACATATTTATCGTTCATGATCGCCGTTTCCTCCTTGAAAATTTTCACGTAAAAACCATCTGTATTTTAACACAGTTTTTCCCAAATCACAATGTCTCAGCACAGCAATGAGCACTTTTTTGAATACATACAGCCATATTTTTTATACAATATGCCCATTCTCTTTCTTTTATAATAGAAGTGATTTGTGATTACCCGAAAGGAACCCCTGCCATGGAACGCCGTTTCTCATATACCATAACCGCCCGGGACACCGGACAAAACCTGGGAGAATTTCTGCGAAAATGCGGTTACTCCCGTCATCTGCTCGCCGGACTCAAACGCACGCCGGATGCCATCTGCAAAAACGGCGCATGGGCGCGTGTCGATGCGCCTCTGGCCGCGGGAGACCGGCTGGACGTACTGCTCCCGGAAGAAAAACCTTCCGAAAAAATTCTTCCCGTACCCCTTCCGTTTACCGTGGTCTATGAGGACAACGATATCCTCGTGGCCGACAAGCCCGCCGGCATGCCGGTGCATCCCTCCCCCGGAAACTACGGTAATACCCTGGCAAACGCCGTGGCCGCCCATGCCCTGGAACGGGGTGAGGCCTGTGTCTTCCGCTGTATCAACCGGCTGGACCGGGATACCACCGGGCTTTTGGTTCTGGCCAAACACGCCCTAAGTGGCGCCGTTCTCTCCGATGCCATGGCACGCCGCGCCATCCGCCGCACCTACCTGGCCGTGGTGCAGGGCTGCCCTGATCCGGAGGACGGGTGTATCGATGCGCCCATCAGCCGTGTTCCCGGTTCCTGTCTGCAGAGACAGGTGGACTTTGACCACGGAGAACGGGCCGTCACCCATTACCGCACCCTGACCGCGGGCGCGCCCTACAGTCTGGTGGAGCTTCATCTGGACACGGGGCGCACCCATCAGATCCGGGTGCACATGGCCCATATCGGCTGCCCGCTGCCCGGGGATTTCCTGTACAATCCGGATTTTTCCCACATCCGGAGACAGGCCCTCCATGCCGCTGCCCTGGATCTCACCCACCCCGTCACGGGCGGGCCGCTGCATTTTGAGGCGCCGCTGCCGGAGGATATGAAAAGGCTTCTGGCAAGACGGTCCTGAAATATGGCAAGCCGCCCCGTCGGCCTAGCGGGGATTCAGCGCCCGGGCGATCAGGGGTCTGTGCACCTTCATGGCCCCCTCCGGACAGAACTCCTGACAGCAGAAACAGCGGATACATTTTTCCCTGTCAATGGACGGATACTTATTGACCATAGTGATGGCCCCGGCCGGGCAGACCCGGGCGCATTTCGCACAGCCAATGCACGTCTTCCGGCTGGCCTTCGGCCTGGCCTGCAAGGCCAGACGGCCGACAGGCACCAGCCATCCGGGCATATTTCCGCCAAATTCAATGTCGCAGAGCCGGGGGATATTCTGAAAATCCCGGATCACAAAAGCTTCCGGATCACCGCTTATCTCCGACCGTTCAGGCTCTCTCCCGCACAGTCCCCGCTCCATGGCCGCTGCGATGGTCGGCACCTGCTCCGGAGAGAGGCCGATGATACGGGCGCACAGAAGATCCAGCCCATAGGGATCTGTGCCTGCCAGCAGTGCGCCGATCTTTCTGGGCGTGCCGGATGCCGGGCCGTTTCCCTCCATCCCCACCACGGCGTCGGTGATATAGAGGCGGGGACGCAGATACTCATTGATATCCACCAGCATATCGGCGAAATCCCTGTGGCCGGGAAAGCGGAAATGATATTCCGGTTTCATGGTTCCCGGGATCGCGCCGAACAGGTTTTTAACATTGGCGGACATACCCATCATGGCATGGGTCTTTAATTTACAGCAGGAAATGACCGCGTCGGCATCGGTAAGCCAGGAGGTGCAGGTGAGCTGCCGGAGCACCTTCCCGTTGGGAAAAGAGGCCTCGCACTGGCTCACATCCATATTTAGCCGGGCGCCCGCCCCCTCCACCTGTTCCATGCCCGACAGCCGGTAGATCCGTTTCAGATGCCCCTCCGTAAAGGGGCCGCCCGGTGAATCCCCCACGGTCACCAATGCTCCCCTGGCCGCCAGCAGCCGGCAGAGAGCGGAGAGTACTGCCGGATGGGTCACCACCGCTTTCTCCGGAGCTGACCCCGAGAGCAGGTTGGTCTTTACGGCGATCCGCATTCCCGGCTCCACCCAGTCCAACCCTCCGACGGCGGCCAGCAGCCGCCCCAGGCTCTCCGCCACCTCCGCGTCTTCATAACTGCCACAGGCCGTTATCCCCAGTTTGCTCATACCATGCCTCCCATCGTCCGCATAACCATTCCATTTTCCATACGCCGCCCTTTTTTAACTGACGCAGGCAGCCGCACTTGTCAGCCCGCTATGCTATAGCCTGTGATCATGTCCGGATTCCACACTCCACCGCTCCGTACCTGGACAGTATCCGCCTGGCTTCACGGTCGGCCGGATCCGGCAGCCGTACTGCTGCAATTCCGCAATAATACCGAAGCGCCTCTTCCAGATGCTGCAGGGAAGACGCGCAAAAGCAGACCGGCATCCCCGACGCGGAGATCTGGGCCGCAAAGGATTCCAGGCGCTCATTGGCTTCCGATCCCAGGCCGTCCAGATCCACAAGCAACAGCTGTCCGTCCTTCAAATCTCCCAACTCATCGGCAATATCCTCGTATTCTCCGCAAGCCAGACATTCCGCCAACCCAGGATTTTCCGATACACAGCCTGCACGGGAGAGAGATGTCATCGTATCCAGGCAGAAAAGCTTCCGGTCTGTGGCCAGATAACGGGATGGGGAGAGACGGCATCTGTCTTCCCCGGATGCCCCGCCACAGCCGTCCGGTTCGCTCACCGTCTGCTCCTGCTTTTCCGGCCCTCTCTTGATCCGCCCAATCGGCCTGTACAACCCTTTCCGCTCCAGCATCTCCCGCATTTCTTTTATAAACTCAGGGGTCGTTCCACAGCAGCCGCCCAGAAGGGACACCCCCGCGTCCGCCATCTGTTCCGCATGGATCACATACTGCCTCGCATCCATGGGGTAGACCACCCGGCCTTCCTCCTGCCGGGGGCTCCCCGCATTGGCTTTTGCCAGCACGGGAAGTCCCGTCGCCTCGCGCAGCTTCTCCACCACCGGGAGCATCTGCTCCGGCCCCATGGAACAATTCACGCCCACGGCGTCTACGCCCATGCCCTCCAGGGTCACAGCCGCCGCCGTGATCTCCGTCCCCAGGAAGGTGTAACCGTTCTCGTCCACCGTAAAAGAGGCCAGAATGGGCAGATCACAGCACCGCCGGACGGCCAGCACCGCCGCCCGCATTTCCTGGAGGCTGACCATTGTTTCCACCACGAAAAGCTCCACCCCCGCGTCCCGCAGGGCCGCAGCCTGCTCCTCATAACAATCCACCAACCGATCAAAGGTTAGCGTTCCCGCCGGAAAAAGCTGTTTCCCGGTCATGGTCATATCACCGGCCACCAGCGCCCTGCCGTCGGCGGCCTCACGGCTCAGGGCCACCAGACGGCGGTTTATTTCCTCCACGGGCATGTCCACCTGTCTCTCTTTAAGTGCTATGGCATTGGCGGAAAAGGTGGGCGCGAACAGGATCTGGCTCCCCGCCTCCACATAGGCCCGCTGAAGCCCCTGTATCGCCCGGGGATGCTCCAGCACCCAAGTCTCCGTACATACTCCGGCGGGCATCCCCGCCTTTAACAGGTTACTCCCGGTAGCTCCGTCCAGCAGGAGGACACGGTTCTTTGTCAGGCTGCGAAATATCTCTCTGTCCATACTGTTTCCTCACTCCGGATAGACCAGCCGGTCTCCGCCTATATGCTCCAGCACCTGCGTATAATACTTCCCCGCCAGATATTTTGCCATGCTCAGATTCATATCAAGATAATTCCCGCAGTCCTTTGCCGCCGCACCGGGCACCTCTCCCTCAAAGTCCCGGATGAAAATAAACATCCGCCGCATCAGCTCCACGATCTCCTCGGATTCCAGATCACCGGCCAGCAGCAGATAAAAGCCTGTCCGACAGCCCATGGGCCCGAAATAAATCACCCGATCCGCCACCTCCGGGTCATTGCGCAGGAAAGTCGCTCCCAGGTGTTCGATGGTATGCACCTCCGCGGTATTCATCACCGGCTCCTCATTGGGTGAAGTCATGCGAATATCAAAGGTCGTCACGCACTCCTCCCCGATCCGGTCTTTCCGGGATACATAGATCCCCGGCTGCAATTTAATGTGGTCAATAGTGAAACTGGCGATTTTTTCCATTTTGATTCCCTCCTGTAAAATCTTGTATTTCCCAACAGCGGATTCAGATGAGCCCCAGATGCTTCAGCCCGTCGCGGATGCCGTAATGGAACATATCCGTTGTCACATAATCCGCCAGCTCCAGAAGCTTCGGCGAAGCGTTGCCCATGGCCACCTTTGTGTGGACATGATGAAACATCTCCAGATCGTTGTTGCTGTCTCCAAAGGCCGCCGTATCTTCCCGGTCTATACCATAGAGCCTGCAGGCCACCGCGATGCCCAGCGCCTTGGAGTAGCCTTTGGGCATAAACTCAATGGTGCCGCCCGCAAAACCCTTCGCCTCATGAATCACCGCGTCAAAGGAAGGAGACAGCGCCTGCAGGGCCCCTTCCCGGTCAGCGCCTGCTATGGCTTTTGCGCTGATCTTATTGACATACATGCAGTCCTCGTTGCCGCTGATTGGTTTCCACCGTTCCCCCAGCATCCGGGTGATCCGCCCCGCGAACCAGTCCACCTCGTCGGTATATTCGTCCGGATCATAATACATATAGTCCTTGCCCTCCATCACCGGCACAAGACCTTTTTCCCGGAGCAGCTCCATCGCCCGGCGGGCTTTTGCCGGCGTTATTTCTTTATTGTACTGGACTTCCCCGTTCCACTCCAGGTACGTACCCGCCCCGGCTATAATCCCGTCAAAACCGACCGTCTCCAGTCCCCGGTCCACCAGGGCGCGGCTCCTTCCCGTACACAGAAACGTCAAATGCCCGTTTTCCTTACAGGCCCGTATAGCCTGGGCTGCGCTGTCCGGAATTCCCTTTACCATATCCGTCACCGTCCCGTCGCCATCAAAAAAAACGGCTTTTCTGCCCATCTGTCCTGTCCTGCCTTTCCGCCTCATCTATTTTATCCTTCGTCAGCTAAAGCCATTCTATCATCTTCCCGCCAGAAAGTCCATGAAGAGAAAGAAAAAGAGAGCCCTCGCAGACTCTCTTCCTGTAACTCTCCTCTATTCCACCACCCGGATTGTAAAGCTCACGCTCTTTCCGGTCAGCGTATTGGTGCAGGTCACCGTCGTCGTTCCCACATCCACCGCGATAAGATCTATCTCATCATCATGATCCGCATAGCCATCCTCGAAATCCACGACGGAGGTATCGCTGATCTTCCAGCGGAGGTATCTCTCATTCACGTTTTTGCGCCGCACTTCGAGCTCAAAATCCTCTCCCAGATACACGACCCGCTTCTCAGGCCCTATCCGGGTAATCGTTGACGCCCCGGCTTTCTTTACCGTAATGGTAAAGGTAACGCTTTTATTGGTTCCCCGTATGGTACAGCGTACCTTGGCCGTCCCTTCCCTCAGAGCCTCCAGCTCTATCTCATCATCATAGAGATCGTCGTCGTCAAACCTGACTACTTTTTTGCCGCTCACGATCGACCACTTCAGATCATCGTCATACACATTTGACGAGGTTCTCACCTTCAGTTCAAACTCCTGCCCCACGCGGACGCTTCTGGATTTGGAGCCCACGGGTTTGATCGTGGTATTTACCGCAGATTTCTTCACCTTGACCGTGAATGTAACACTCTTTTGAGTTCCACGGATCCTGCAGCGAACTTTGGCCGTTCCCGCCTTTACCGCCCACAGATCCACCTCATCGTCGTGCAGGTCGCTGTCCTCAAAACGTACAACGCCTTTTCCCGATACTATGGACCATGTCAGATAATCATCCTCAGCCTTGGTCGGATTCATCCTGACCTCAAGCTCAAATCTCTTTCCCTTAGAGACCGTGACGGTTTTGGAGCCGATGGCTTTGATAGAAGTCGGCTTAACCTTACGATCCGCCCGCACAGGGAGTACCAGAAGCGCCGACATGAACACCACCGCCAGCAACGCAAGTACCACTCTTATGTTTCTTTTCATGATTATCACCCTTTCTTTTTCATAGAGCATTGATTTGATCTCTTTTCGGGATTATCATACCGCAGAAAGATTAAATGAATATTAGAGAACTCAAAATTCAGGCATGACCGGCATACACCGAATACCCGAGAAAGACGCTGCCGGCCTTAATACAGCATCTCGTCATAATACGGGCAGAGATTCGGCGCGCACTCTTCCGCGCACAGTGCCCCCTCGCAGGACACATGGCGCACATTCCGGCAATAGATATCACAATGCCACATGGGCGGCTGCTCATCAGGGTTTTTCACCGCCGCCGCAATCAGCACCCGCAGGGCATGGGCTTCCTCCTCCGTCATGGCCTCTCTGTGGCGTCTTATGTAAGCATCCGCGACCATGGCCGCCCGTTTCGTTCCGTTTTCCAGCAGTTCCATATCATCCGCCTCCTTTTTTCTTTAAATTATATACCCAAACGGTTCCATCGTCCACCGATGTATCGCAGGACATAAAAAACATCCCGGACGCCGAACCGACTCGGCACCCGGGATGAAAGGGGAGGATAAGTATTTTTCTTTTGCACACCTATATCCTTCCCTGTTTTTGAAAGTTTATACTACTTTTCCATTACTTTTTTCGCTTTTTTCATCGTTTTTTTGATATGGAATACATCACTGACGATATACACGAGCAGGTACACCGCCACAATAGCAACCTGGATGGCCGGTACGATCTTGTCCATCTTCTCTCTTGAAATCATAGTTCTCTCCTTCTAACATGGCCTACAGCAACAGCAGCAGTTACAAAACAGATTCAACATCAGACACTCCATACAACAGTTTCCCATATTGAAAGTGGCCTGCGGATAGCCGAATCCTCCGCCCATATCCTGATACCACTGGGCGCCTCCGTGCTCTAGGCGGCTCAGAAGCTGCTGGTAGGACAGATTGCCCGGTTCCATCCGCACGGCCTGTCTGGCGTCGTCGATGGCATTAACCTGGTTGCCCACGCCATAATTGGCCATGGCATGGAGATAATACCAACGGCCGCTGCGGCCGCTCATATTGTTCAGCACGTTCATGGCCTCCTGGTACAGGCCGTTGTTGATATAATTGGTCGCCGCCCGGAGCTCCACATCCGCCTCATCATAACCGGAGGAAGCATCCTGATGGTACTGCCCCCAGGGGCCGTAAGAACCGGCCGTGTCCCGGCTGTCGCTGGAATAGCTGCTGGCTCCCCGCTCCTTCTCCTTTAAAATCCGGTTGTAGGCCTCCTGGATCTGCTTGAACTTCTCCTCCGCCTGGGCCTTGTTCGGATTGTCGATATTGGCATCCGGATGATAGGTACGGCTCAGCTTGCGGTAGGCTTTTTTTATCTCATCCATGCCGGCATCCCTGGGGACGCCCAGCACATTATAAGGATCTAACACTGTTTTTTCCTTCTTTTTTATACCGAAATTTGTTCCATATACCACAATACAGGATATTTCTCAAAATGTCCACATATTCTGTAATCGGAAGCTTCTCAAATTCCCTGGCAGCGTCGGAGGCCATGAGGAGCAAAATCTTTTCTGCTTCCCTGTCAAAATCCTCCCGACGGCTCATGGAAAGGAACGGATTATAGCTGCCCTTCTTCTCATCCCGCCCCACGTCATCCCAGGCATCCATCAGATAGATAAACTTACCGATCTGAAAACCAAGCCTTCCCAGCACCTCCTGCCAGGGATCCTTACGCATGGTAAAGATCTCGGCAAACAGCTCGCCGGTGTAGCCCGCCGCCAGATCAAGATCCGGACTGCCCGCCGCCTCACAGGCTTTCAGCCGTTTCAGATAACGCCGGACTGCCCTGTACTGCCTGGAGTAGCGCCGCGCCGTGCGGCGGAAGGCCCGGCGCACCGCCAGGGAACCGACAAGCCCTGACAGCTTCCGCTCATCCTCCCAGTCATCCAGCATGTCATAGTAGCACAGCAGAACATTCATATCCGCCGCATAGGCCGTGTAAGGATTGCGGATACAGGTATGCTTCCGCAGCGGATGAATCATACAGCGCCGCTTTTCCATGCGCCTGTCCCCCTCATACAGCCCGGACAACAGAATTGCCAGAAACGTCATATCATAGGTCAGTGTCATTCGCGATAACTGACCATGACACTCTTTCAGTTCCTGGCATACTCCGCAATAAAAGGCCCTGTAGGTTTTATAATCTTTAATCTTTAACTCGTCAACATTGACTGTGATCGTTCCAAACATAACCGCCTGTCAGCTTTTCTTTACAAATTCACTGCCGCATTTGGGACAGTGGATGGCAATGCGCCCCTTTCCCCTGGGCACACGCACCTTCTGTCTGCACTGGGGGCAAGTAAATATTCTGTGGTTCTTAAGCTCTTCCCTGCGTCTGCGGAACTGCTGTATAAACACCGCCCGGTTGTAACGAAGATTCAGGTAACTCTCATTCTCTCGGTAACGTTTGTCAAAATTCCGCGAGCAGATCCGGTAATAGCAGTACACCAGCAGCGCCAGCCCGATCCAGTAAAAGACGAACACTTTTCGGAAAATAAGGGACAGCAGAACGAAGACAAAAGCGGCTACACTCAAAAACCGACCGAACTCATCCACGCCGCTGCATCCATATCTTCCCTGCATAAACCTGCCATACGCTTCCCTGATCTTTCTCATAGTTACCTCCCGTTCATTCTTTTGTATTTAATTCGCCGCGGTCTGAAAGGCTGCGCTTTTCCAGCATCCTGTACAGAAACCCTACCGCGCAGTCCAGATCCCGCTCATTCGGATGCAGAAGTGCTTCATCGAAATTGCGGATCATGTACTCAGCCCGTGAAGCCATCCGCTCATCCTTCAGCCATTCCTCATAACGCTTACGCACCGCCATGGGCATCTTACCCTGACACAGATAGGTACCCAAGTACCTGTTATCATCAGGCACCAGGCCACTGATCATCCTGGTCAACCGGTTATAATAGATCTCGTCCTGCCCTGTACCGCAGGTACCGAACAGGATCACATCTTTATTATGAATACTGTCAAGAAAATCCATGACCTCCGGGCTGCAGGTTCCCCGGTCCACCCAGAAGCCCACGAGATAAACCTCCGCTTCAAGGGACGATGTCGATGCGGATATCCTTTCGATGTCCTTGGAAGGATCATCAATCGCATGATATATTTTTTTCGCCAGAAGTTCTGTGTTGCCGGTTCGGCTGGCAAACACTACTTTGTACCGCATCATCCCCATCTCCTCTGTCCCCAGATACCACTTATCTCGTTATACTGTAGAGTATACACTGTCAAGATGCAACGAAGCGTACATGAACTTTTTCTAAAATATTCGTAAACCAGAGGCAACATCCCCCTCCACAGATTGAATTCTACAGTCCTTTCCTATATAATAAAGGCAAAAAACAGGAGGCAGCCATGAAAAAACGCATTCTTGCCCTCATCGGGGTCTTTCTTCTGCTGGCTATGTACGCATCCACTATGGTATTCGCGCTGATCGACAGTCCCCGGGCAGCGGAAATGTTTCGGATATCCTTATACTGTACCATTGTGATTCCTGTGGTCATCTACGCTGGTACGCTGATCTTTAAAAACGCCCATGACAGGAAGGAACTCCCTTTCAGCACGGAAGAAGATACACCGTCCACCGACGGCGAAACCAACGCGGGGAAATCTTCCCCACCCTCTGCCGGCCGGTGAGCCCCACGGCCCGGCCGCCCTGCTCTTTGCCCGTTTATCCTCTGTCAGATGCAGGCACAAGCGTTTCCACAAAAAGCTCCGCGGATTCCCGCAGGAATACTTCCAGGCCGTTCAGGGTAAACACCCTGAGCGGCTCGTTTTTATGTCCGGCTTTCCCCGCAAAGAGCAGGGCCAGCTCCGAAAAGACCGCCTCCAGATCCCCGACGCACACCTCGCCCATATCAAGCCGGGCCAGGACTGCCGGATCCGGATCCGGCATCGTCAAGCGGTATTCTTCCTGAAAATGCCGGTTCATGCGGCTGTAATCACCGTAGTACCAGGCGTCGGAATAGAAATCATTGACCGGCACCACCGTATCCCTGGACAGGATCCTGACCTGGCGTATCTCATCCCACAGGCTCCGCTCCCGGCCTTCCCCGTCGAGGAACTGAAAACAGCAGGGCCAGAGCTCCTCCACAAACCGCCAGTCCAGATGCAAATGGGCGTAATAGCCCAGCAGCACCGGCTCCGCCAGCCTTGAACCGTATTTGGCTAAAAACAGCCCCAGATCCGGCGCGATGGCCAGCTTATCCATATCCGCATCGTTCCAGAAATGGGAGGTATATTTCTCTTTCTTTCGCTTTGTATCCGGCAGAAGCAGTCCGGCCTCAAACAGATCCGCCGCCCCCTCCGCCAAAAGCCCCGTCCCGGCCAGCAGCTTCTGGATAATTTTCCCCTCCGCCAGATGCATAATATAGCCCGGCATATCACTCCGCTTCCTTGATGGTACCGTTCCGGTATGCCTTCAGAAGCTCTTCCAGCTCCTGAATGCGCTCCTTCATCTGGGCGCCGTTGTCCGTATCTCCCACCAGCAGACGGCGATCCGATTTCTTGACCATGATGCGGTCCGAATGGATATCCATCTCCCGGGCGATGGCTTCCTCGGTGGATGAAAACGGGTCGTGGGCCACCAGCGTCATACCGTAGGAATTGTAGATCAGCGTGTATCCGGCAATCCCTGTCTGTTTCTGGTACGCCTTGCAGAAACCGCCGTCGATGATCAGGAGCTTGCCGTTGCACCGCATGGGAGACTCGCCCTTGGAGAGACGCACCGGCATATGCCCGTTGATGATGTGGGAGTCCTCGCCGTACAGGCCGAATCCTTCCAGGATCGTATCCAGCACCTTCTCTTTGTCGATCAGGTTGTAGTAGGGATTTTTAATCTCCACATGGGTCTCGGGATCTTTGATAAAATACCGTTCATATGTGGCCATTTTTTCCTTGCCGAACAGGGGCGAATCGGGGCTTGACCAGATGAACCACATGATATCCCGGCCCCTCTCCCGCTCCTCCGGGTCAATGGCAAAAAAGCCTTTGCGCACATAGGATTCCAGTACGTCATAGAGCACCCGGCCCGAATATTTCTGTCCGTAAACCTCCACCGTCTTGAAGCTGCCGTCCTCATTCATGGGCACACAGCCGTGGTACATCAGGTTGCCGTTGTAGACCTTGTAGAGGTTCCCCTTGTTCAGCAAAAACTGCATATGGCTCTGCAGCCTCTTGCAATTGACAAACCCGGCGCAGAGGCGATCCATGATTTCCGCCTCCTCCTGGGTCAGCGCGTAGGGATCCTTGGGATCAATCGTGGGGAAGTTCGTATCCAGCAGTTCATAGTTCTTGCCGTCCAGCGTAATGGTACCCTTCTCATAGTCCACCTTATCCAGTAAAAGCCTGTTTTCCATATGGAACTCGGGACGGCGTTTGATCAGCTGGCCCTCCAGCTTAAATTGGATGACCGCAATGGCCTTGTGCATTTTCACGTTCACCCGGTTCTCGGAATAATTGTAAGCGTTTTTACCATGGATCTTGAAGCTCTCGCAGGGATCCCCCTTATAAGTCTCAATGGCAAACGTGGCCAACGGCAGCATGTTAATGCCGTATCCGTCCTCCAGGATATCCAGGTTGCCGTAGCGGGCGCTGTTGCGGATCACCGTGGCGATACAGGCCATCTGCCCCGCCGCGGCTCCCATCCAGACGATATCGTGGTTGCCCCACTGGATGTCCAGGGAATGGTAACGCACCAGCCTGTCCATGATGCTGTGGGGCGCCGGCCCCCTGTCATAGATATCCCCCAGGATGTGCAGACGGTCCACCACCAGCCGTTTGATAAGGGTACACAGCGCCTCTATAAATTCCTCGGCGCGGCCGATATCAATGATCGTGGAGATGATGGCCTCGTAGTAGGCCCCTTTGTCCAGAATCTCCGCCTTCTCGGTGATCAGCTCCTCGATAATGTAGGAAAAATCCTCGGGCAGAGCCTTCCGCACTTTGGAGCGGGTATACTTGGAGGCTACACATTTACATACCTCGATCAGACGGTACAGAGTGATCTTGTACCAGTCGTGGATATGCTCCTCTTTTTTCTTAATGATGGTCATTTTCTCCCTGGGGTAATAGATCAGGGTGGCCAGGGACTTTTTGTCCGCATAGCTTAAGGTATGACCGAATACGTCGTCGATCTTCTTCTTCACCGAGCCGGAACCGTTCCGCAGCACATGGGAAAAGGCTTCATACTCGCCATGGATGTCCGTGATAAAATGCTCCGTGCCTTTGGGCAGGTTCATAATGGACTGCAGGTTAATGATCTCCGTTGACGCCGCCGCTATGGTAGGATAGATCTCCGCCAGCCGCTGCAGCAGCTTGATTTCCATTGCATTCATTTTTTCTCTCTCCTGTTTTATTACGCCGTAAAGTCAAACAATGATATCTGATTGGACTGGGGCAGACTGCCGAAAAGTTTCAGATCGTCCATCAGGGCGATCACGGTCTTGCTGACCTTGGTCCGGTTCTGGAAATCGTCTTTGGACAGGAATTCCCCGTCCATGGCCGCCAGCACCACCGCGTCCGCCGCCTTGTCCCCCAGGCCCTCGATGGTATCCAGGGCCGGCATCAGCTTTCCGTCCAGAATCTGAAAACGATGGGCCTGGGCCTTGTACAGATCCACCGGCATAAATTCGAATCCCCGGGCGTACATCTCCTGCACCACCCGCATATCCCGCACCGTATCCTGCTCCTTTTTCGTCAGGCTGTCCTTCCTTTTTTTATAATCCTCCAGATAATACTCCAGCCGCTCCCTGCCCTGGCACATCAGCTCGTAATTAAAGGAGGTGGCCCGGATACTGAAAAACGCCGCGTAGTAGGCCAGGGGCTGGAAGATTTTGAACCAGGCGATGCGCCAGGCCATCATGACGTAGGCCGCCGCATGGGCCTTGGGGAACATATACTTGATCTTCTTGCAGGACCAGATATACCATTCCGGTACATTGTGTTCCCGCATGGCCTTCTCCCATTCCTCTTTAAGCCCCTTGCCCTTCCGCACACTCTCCATGATCGTGAAGGACTGGGCATTGTCCATACCCATAGAGATCAGGTAGGTCATGATATCGTCACGGGTACAGATGGCCGTGGAGATCGTACATTTTCCCTCCTTGATCAGCGTCTGGGCATTGCCCAGCCACACGTCCGTGCCGTGGGCCAGCCCGGCGATACGGATCAGATCGGAAAACTCCGTAGGCTGGGTATCCAGAAGCATCTGCATGGCAAAGTCCGTACCGAACTCCGGCACCCCCAGACATCCCAGGGGACAGCCGCCGATGTCGTCCGGCGTGAGTTTCAAAGCGTCCGTGTTCTGGAACAGGGACATGACCTCCTTGCTGTCCAGGGGGATCTCCTGGGCGTTTAAGCCAGTCAGATCCTCCAGCATACGGATCATGGTCGGATCATCGTGTCCCAGTATATCCAGCTTTAACAAGTTGGAATCAATGGAGTGGTAATCAAAATGGGTGGTCACGATGTCCGTGGTCTGATCATTGGCCGGATGCTGCACCGGTGTGAAGGAATTGATGTCCTCGCCGTAGGGCAGCACGATGATGCCGCCGGGATGCTGTCCGGTGGTTCTATGGATGCCGGTACAGCCCGCCACAATACGGTCGATCTCGCAGTTTCGCTTGTGTACGCCCTTCTCCTCGTAATAGTTTTTCACATAGCCGAAAGCCGTCTTTTCCGCCAGGGTGCCAATGGTACCGGCCCGATAAGTCTGTCCCGCACCGAAAATCACCTCGGTATATTTGTGGGCCTTACTCTGGTACTCACCGGAGAAATTCAGGTCGATATCCGGCTCCTTGTCCCCTTTAAAGCCCAGGAAGGTCTCAAAGGGAATGTCAAAGCCCTCCTTTTTCAGCGGCGCGCCGCAGGAGGGACAGGCCTTATCCGGCATGTCGCAGCCGGAACGTCCCACGAAGGCTTTCACCTCCGGGGAATCAAAATCGTAGTAATGGCAGTTCTCGCAATAATAGTGGGCGCTTAAAGGGTTGACCTCGGTGATCCCCGACATGGTGGCCGCCAGGGAGGAACCCACGCTGCCCCGGGAACCCACCAGATAGCCGTCCTCATTGGATTTCCACACCAGCTTCTGGGCAATAATGTACATGACAGAGTAACCGTTGGAAATGATGGAGTTCAGCTCTCTCTCCAGCCGTTCCTCCACCACCTTCGGCAAATCCTCCCCATAAATCTCATGGGCCCGGTTGTAACAGATCTCCCGCAGCGTATCGTCGGAATTCTCGATGATCGGCGGGAATTTGCCCGAACGCACCGGGCTGATCGGATCGATCATATCGGCGATCCGGTTGGTGTTGGTGACCACCACCTCCTCGGCCTTCTCGGAGCCCAGGTAGGCGAACTCCGCCAGCATCTCGTCGGTGGTGCGCAGATACAGGGGGGCCTGGTCGTCCGCATCGGAAAACCCCTTGCCTTTCATAATGATGCGGCGGTAGATCTCGTCCTGGGGATCCAGAAAATGCACGTCACAGGTGGCCACCACCGGCTTGTGGAACTGCTCCCCCAGCCGCACGATCCGCCGGTTGAACTCCTTTAGGTCCTCCTCGGTCTGCACGTCCTCCCTGTCCTCCCGGAGCATGAAAGCATTGTTCCCCAGGGGCTGGATCTCCAGATAATCGTAAAATTCCACCAGGCGGGCGATCTCCGGCTCCGGCAGCCCCCGCAAAAGCCCCTGGAACAGCTCCCCGGCCTCACAGGCGGAGCCGATCAGAAGCCCCTCCCTGTATTTCAGAAACAGGCTCTTGGGAATCCGGGGCCGTCTGGCGTAGTAAGTGATATGGGATTCGGATACCAGCCGGTACAGGTTTACCCGGCCCGTATCGTTCTTCGCCAGGATGATCGCATGGTAAGTGGGCAGCTTCTTGATGGTATCCCCGGAAACCTTGCCGGTCTCATTGAGCCCCGCAAGATCGTGGATATCCCGATCTGTCAGCATCCTGACAAAACGCACAAAGATCTCCGCGGTACAGTTCGCGTCGTCCACGGCCCGGTGATGGTGCTCCAGCGGAACGCCCACGGCCTTCGCCACATTGTCCAATTTAAACCGGTTTAACCCCGGCAGGAGAAAACGGGCCATACCCACGGTATCCGCGTAGGTAAATTCCCGCTCCAGACCCAGATCCGCGCAGTTTTTCTTGATAAAGCTCATGTCAAAGTCCGCGTTATGGGCCACCATCACCGCCCCTTCGGAAAACTTCAGGAAACGGGGCAGCACCTCCTCGATCCCCGGCGCGTCCACCACCATGCTGTCGTTGATGCCCGTCAGATTCTCGATGCGGAACGGGATCGGCGTCCGGGGGTTGACAAACTCCGAAAAGCGCTTTTTAATCTGCCCGTTCTCCACCCGGACCGCGCCGATTTCAATAATCTTATTGGTGACAGGCGAAAATCCTGTCGTCTCAATGTCAAAAACCACGAAAGATCCGTCCAGGCTCTGATCCCCGGCATTATTCACAATATCTTTCAGATCATCCACCAGATAGGCTTCCACACCGTAGATCACCTTGAAATCGTTGTCCCCGGCCAGGGCTTCATAGGTGTGGTTTGCCTCGGGAAATGCCTGCACCACGCCGTGGTCGGTGATGGCGATGGCCGGATGGCCCCACTTGCAGGCCCGGCTGATGATCGCCTTCGCGTCGGATACGCCGTCCATATCGCTCATCTTGGTATGGCAGTGGAGCTCCACCCGCTTCTTCGGGGCCTTGTCCTCCCGCACCGTAAGAAAACTTCCGATCGTCTTTAATCCCAGGACGCTGGCGATGCTCAGCTCATGGTCAAAACGGTCGATGGCCGTACGTCCCTTGATCTTCACGAAGCTTCCCTTTTTCAGCCTGTCCGTGATCTCCGGCACCTGCTCGCTCTCCAGAAACATTTTCACCGTGATCGTATCCGTAAAATCTGACACGTTGAACATCAGGATCGTCTTGCCGTTCCGGATCTCCCGGGTCTCCAGCGTCAGCACCTGCCCCCGGATCGTCACATCTCCCATCTCGCCGATGATGCTCTCAATAGCCACAGGCTGCTCCTCGGGATCCCGGCCATAGATCACGTCCGGATTGTCCGAGCGGCGCAGGGAGCGGGAAAAACGCCTCTCCTTCGGCCCCTGGCCGCCGCGGCCGGCAAAAGCCCCGGACGCAGACGCCGCGGGCCGCGCCTCCTTTTTGGGAGCGGCAGTTTTTGCGGCGGCTCCTCCGGCGGCTTTTTTCTCCTGTCCGGCCTCCTGCATTTCCCTGGCAGCGGCGGCTTCCCTCCCTGCCAGGGCATTCGCCCGCCGCAACAGGCGGCCTACATATTCCTGCGTATGTCTGCGGCCCGCCGCCTCCCGCTCCGCCTTGTCCGCCGGATCCTTATACTCCGTATACAGATGGAAATCCAGGCCGCACCGCTGGGTAAATATCTTCTCCAGTATACCCTCCAGCTGCCCGCCGCGCTCTTTGGCGATCACCGAATCCGGCAATACCATCCGCATGGTATCCGGCCCCAAAAAAGATATTCCGGCATTGCGCATCAGGCTGTAGAGCACCTTATTGTACCGCTCCAGCTCCAGAAGGATGCTCGGGCGGTACAGTTCATAGAAATTCTCCACGGAATACTGCCTGGACAGACGAAATTTTTCTATGACCTTGACCTTCAGTTTTATGTTTTTAAAGAGCTGCTCCTCAATGCACTCTTCCAGGCGGTAAATATCCTCCTTGGCGATCCACTGCTGGCTGGCCAGATAAACGCACATCAGCGTATTCTCCGGGTTCATCGTCACCCTCGTCACCTCGGAAAGTTCCATCAGATCAGACAACCTGGCCGGAGGCTTCAAATGGGGAAATACCGCCGTCAAATTCTTATTTTCCATTTTGCCATCCCCGTAATGAAAAAAACCTCCGCCTTACGGCGAAGGACAATATAGGTATATATTAACAAGGGATATAGGGAAAGTCAATAGCCGCCTCGCGAAATTGGCGGCCCCCATTGCGTTTTCCCCTCCTGACGGGTGCACAAGCATTCCTTTTTCATTCTCTATGTTTTACGAGAATAATTTTTCTGTCTTATTGACAAATAATGAACATGGTAATATTATTAAGTGAAGATAGAATAATCAGATTCAACAGCATATTTGCAAAAGAGAGGAGCACAAATGGGAAGATTTTCTGAACTGTCGGACTGTGAGCTCACAACAATGAAGTGCATATGGGATTCCAACGAACCCGTCACTGCCCGGGAAATCATTCATCGTTTAAAAAAGAACTACGGTCTGGAATATAAGGAAAGCACTGTATACACTTTCATTAAAAAATTAAAGGACAAGGGTTTTGCCAACTCCTACCGCAAAGGCGTTACTTTCTATTTCCCCATCCGCGAAGAAGAAGAATACCGCGGTACCCGTCTCAACTTCGTAAGGGATTTCTGGTTTAAAGGCTCTACAGTAGATATGGCATGCGAATTGTTCCGGCTCAAACATCCCACTCCCGAGGAACGGGATACCCTGCTGAAAATCCTGGAGCAGTCCAGCTGACGCACGGTCGTGATGATCATTCACCGTTTTCTCCAGAGTCCTCTGCTCCTGATCAAAGGGCTTGCTCACAAAGGCCTGGAGAATCGTCTATGCTTACATCGTTGTGCTCCCCTGTACACTATGGCAGCTATACAGTCTCTATATTTTAACCGTCCCGGGAATACAAATAGCAAATCTAAATTCTATGCATATACTATAGTAAAAATTCCAGGAGTTGAATATGGATAAAAGAAAATCATGTGGCTGTAACTCTTACCAGGAACCAGACACCTTTCCCGTTGCCATGGCTTATGTGCCCTGGCAATATTTTCATATGACATATGACCTGCACAAAGCACTGATGGCAGGTACGATCTTCCCTGAACTGAACAAACCCTTCTGCGGGAAAAGGGGGTGCCGCTAATGCGAAATCAGCGATGCGCCGCCAGAAATAGAGAACAGCTCCTTCACCAGCTGGATCTGGTGAGTTTTGCCGCCTACGATGCCCTGCTGTATCTGGATACCCATCCCGACGACGAAAAAGCATGCAACTATTTCCGGGAGCACAATCAGGTGCGCCGGGAACTTTTGAAAGAATATGCCGAACAGTACGGCCCGCTGACCCTCGACAGCATGGAACTGTCCCGGGCCTGCAGCGACGACTGGGACTGGGTAATGCAGCCGTGGCCCTGGGAGGGCAGCAGAAAAGGAGGATGTTGCTAGATGTGGAATTATGAAAAGAGACTGGAATACCCTGTGAACATCAAAAATCCCGATGCCAAACTGGCCATGGCCATCATCAGCCAGTACGGCGGCCCCGACGGCGAAATGGGCGCCAGTATGCGCTATTTGTCCCAGAGATACACCATGCCCAACCGGGTGTGCATGGGCACGCTGACCGATATAGGTAGAGAAGCCCCTGAAATGTTCCTTTCAGGGGCCCTCGCTTTTTTTCGCTCTGTGTGCGGGGAAGCTTCCAGTGGATGCTTCCCCGTAAGCGGTCTACCCTGCGGACAGTTTACGCTTTTTGCAACCGTGTAGCTCCATTTGAGGGGGAGCCGGTTCAAATACACATCAATATGTTCTTTGTCATTCACAACCATTTTCTCTAAGATTTCTTTGTAAAAATCGTCTTCATATTCCACGCCGTTTATAAGCTCATTCATCACATCTGTAATTTCAGCAACAAGCTCTTGCTGCCTATCAATCATCTCCCTTTGTTTGTCTATCCGATCAAATGCTCCACCGGAGCATTTGCCTGGATACTTAGGCATGCTATCTATAACGGATTGCAGTTCGGCAATCTCATTCTCACATTTTGCCCTTGCTGCCGAAAATTCATCTCTGGTAATATCGCCGGATGTATAAAGGCCAATGAGGTTTGTACGTTTTTGCTCAAATGTTTTTATCTGTGATTTTAATTTCTCACTGTCTATACCTGCGGTATTCATTGCCGCGCCCTTCGGGCATATCTTTATGCCATGCGGCAAATCAGAGGAAATAGCAGACTTGATAATAGCAAGCAAATTGTCAGTGATTTTCTCCTTATTATATTTTAAGCTCCTCGTGACAAGATACATAATATGGATTGCATCTTCGTTGCGTATGCTAAGTCCACTGCATCCAACTTGATTCCCTG
>CAJUQO010000017.1 GCA_910588295.1 uncultured Lachnospiraceae bacterium
CTTCCACTTACCCTATTCTCCCCAGCATAGCTGGGGGATTAGGATTTTTCATTCATTCCGTATTTACCAGCCTTCTATCTTACATGTTTTTGTTTTTAATTCATTTTGCTCCTGAAATTTTCAACTAATGCTTCACAAGAATTTCCTGTCTCCACACATTGCTTTTGCTCCAAGAAAGCTTTTGCTTTCTCTTTAAATTCGTCCTCCTGGAATTCTAATACATTTTTTTTCATCTCCTCTCCCGTTTTGGCAAGAGAAAACGGTGTTTCCTCTAATGGATAATATAACCCACGCTTTTCCTGATACACTTCTGCATCCGGCGCATAGATAAAGCCTGGTTTTTCCAAAAGCAGGAAATCATATATCCAACTGGAATAATCCGTGACCCCCACATCAGCCGCAACCATCAATTCTGTAATCTCCATATAATTATTGGCGTTGATGATTCCCGGAGCTTTCTCGACCTCCGGCCATTTGCCTCTGTCCTTGCGGTGGACTCTTACAATAATGCTGAAATCTCCTCCAAATCTCTTTGAGAGGTTCTCCCTGAGCGCACTAAAATCCAGGTTTTCCCGTTCCGCTTCTATAATCGTTTTCTCTCTGTAAGTAGGAGCATACAGGGCAATCTTATTTCCTTCCGGTATCTTATAATGGCAGCGTACTTTCTGCCTGATATCTTCCTTCTCCTGCTCCTCTGCGAAAAGTATATCATTTCTCGGATGCCCCGTCTCCAATACCTCTTTCCCTTTCCAGAAAGATCCCTGATAAACCTCCGTCTCGAAGGGGCAGCTGGAAATACAGTAGTCCACCAGCTTGGCGCTCTTCGCTGCTTTTCGGCGGGACACCGCATGTTTCCGGATATCTTTAATCCCCAAAGAACCCTTTAATATTTTATATATCTTCTGTTCCGCGTGCTTTTTGATATCTTCCCGGACGATGTTGACTCCGTCATCCACGATGATCTTAGCGCTGTAAACTGCCTTATAATACTCTGGGGTTTTCTCCAGCACCAGCTTCAACTGCGGGGACTTTATGCCGATTTTCTCATTTTCTCTCCGTTTCACCCATATTACTTCCCAATCCGGGCAATTCTTCAGAATATATTTGCAGAGATAACGGATATCATCGCAATACTTTGCATATGTGGGATACAGCAAGATTTTATTATTCTGCACGCTGACCTTATTATACCAGTACGCCTTATCCGATTTCGCCATAAGCGCTTCCTGATAATCCATATATTCATGATAGCGTTTCAAGGTCTCCCCTGTCTCCCCGTCAGCCACAATCTTCCCGTCATTCAACCAGATCACCCGGGTACAGAGCGTTTTTATCGTATCTGAGCTATGGGATACAATGATAACCGTCCTGTCTTCATGGGAAATCAATTCCCGCATTTTCGCATAACTTTTTTTCTTGAACTTGCGGTCTCCTACGCTCAATACTTCATCAATAAGCATAATATCCGTTTCCAAAATAGCCGTAATAGAAAACGCGAGTTTTGAATGCATGCCGCTGGAATATGTTTTTACCGGAGCATTAATAAAATCTCCCAGCTCTGAAAAACGTACGATATCATCATATTTTTCCAGTATCTGCTCCTTGGAAAAGCCCATCAGCAGACCCGACAAAAATATGTTATCCTTTCCCGTCAGCTCATTTTGAAAACCGACTCCGATAGACAGCAGCGATACATTATTCCCTTTTGTATCAATGGCTCCGGAATCTGCTGAAAAAACCCCTGCCAGAGAACGCAGTAAAGTGGATTTCCCGCTCCCGTTTTTACCAATCAGACCAATAATCTCTCCCTTTTTCACATCAAAAGATACGCCTCTCACAGCCTCAAACCGGTCTGCATTTGATTTTTTCAGAGAAAACAGGGATTTCTTTATAGATTGCGCTTTTATTGTTTTATATGAGATATGCAAATCCCGTACTTCAATTGCGTTCATTATATCACCTTAGCATAACTGTTTTCGTGTTTCATAATGATCCTGACGCCCACAACAGATAAGACAATGCCGACCGCCAAAATGCACAGCAAAATTCTGTAATTGATTACATGAACATACAACAGACTCTCCCGCAGCCCATGGATCATAAAAGCCATGGGATTAATCTGCAGCATATATGCGCCATAAGGCTCCGGGACACGTTTACTGATGTTATAGAAAATACCCGACATATAGAAAATCAGTCTCAGAAGTACATCCACAACATTGGATAAATCCGCAATATAAACCCCCGCATGAAGAATGAGACAGCAGCAGCCAAAAGTAAATACCGACATGGTAATAAAAATAGGAACCACCTGAATGATACACCAGGAAAACGGGACTCTGTAAACTGGCATCATGATCAATACCAGAATAAACGCCACTGCCATTTTAAACAAATTTTCCATCATAGTAACCAGAATCAGTATATATTTGGGAATATATACTTTAGATATGGTGGATTTCCGGCTTCGGATCATTTTAACACTTTTACTTACGCTCCTGCTAAAAAACTTCCATGAATTTAAACCAATAAATACAAAAATAGGAAAATAAGGCTCCCCTTTCCCAAAGACAATCAAAGCCACGAAAGAATACACCAGCATAAACAGAAGCGGATCCAGAATCCACCATAGCCAGTTCAGATAAGAACCGGCCACCTCCGCTTTCAGATTTGCTTTGGTAGCATAAGTGATATAGCCTTTATACCACTGTAGATCTTTCCAGAATTTCTTCATACTTTTTATCTCTTTCTACGCAAAACAGCGCACCGTACTCTTTTCTTTATATCTTTTCCTCTTCTATGGGAGTTGCTCTGGCATTAATGTCTGAATCCAATCCACAATCCGTTTTGCCGAATTTCCGTCGTCTACAGACTGCTTTTCCTCCAAAAACTGTTCCACACGCTTCAAAAATAAATCATAATCGAATTTTTCTATCTTCTCAATCAATTGTTCATGAGATTGACACACGGGAAACGGAGTCTCCTCCAGCGGATAATAAAAGCCCGTATTCGTATTATACCTTTCTAAATCTGTTGCAAAGATAAATCCGGGCCTTCTGGTCAGAACATAATCATAAATCCAACTGGAATAATCCGTAATGCCGATTGTAGTCACCATCATCAGCTCCTGAATATCCGGATAATCCGTTACATCAAACAATACCTGCTCTGCCGGCTCCTCACATCCCTCTTTGCCTAAGACAATATTTTTCGTTCTCTTATGCATCCGAATCATAACGGCAAACTCACCGTCAAATTTTTTCTGCAGAGCTTCTGTCATATCCTTATAATCAATACTCAAATTTTCAATAGTCAGCCCCGTCCTATGGGTAGGCGCATAGAGTACCAGTTTCTTATGAAGTGGTATCCCATAACGTTCCAGAAGCCCTTCACGGATTTCTGTAATCCTGTATGGATCTTTTGTAAATAAAATATCTGTTCTGGCATGACCTAATCGCACCATATCCGTATTTTTCCAAAACACCGAATGAAAAACATCTTCTTCAAACTGGGAATTGGTAATTACATAATCTGTTTCATTGGACTCCCTCTGTACTACCCGCTGTCCGCTTTTCCCCCGAGCATTCCGACAGAGTACCGCATTATCCAGACGCTTGATCCCCAATGACCCATGCATGGTCTGAAGATGAAGCTGTCCGTCCTTTTTATCAAAATGATCGGAAAATACAATGCCGTTGTCAATCCACATTTTAGAACTGTACACTTCCCGCAGTCCCTTGACTGTATGAATCGGTACAAGCCGGATATTTTCCGGATAATCAAACTTCTTAATATTCTTACGATTGACCAGCCAAATAATTTTGTAATTCAGCCTGCGGCGAATCATCTCTTCATATATATACTTGGGATTACATGTATAAGTAAATGTATTCGTTGCGATCGCAATCTTATTCGGCTCAATCTCGGTTGTATCCATAATCCGCTTTGCCATGTAGTTCATATAAACCTTCCGGATTCTGCTTTTAACAGCCCGATATTCCTTTACCGTCAGGCGATAAATTGCACTTTTACGGATAAACTTCCTAATATATTTCCATATTCTCTTGATTTTTTTCTTCAAGGTTTTCGCCTTATTTTTCATTATATCCTGTTCTTTCCTTCCCCTATCACCCATTTTTTCATCTGATCTTCCAGATTCTGATACACAGACATCTTATATTCTTCATCCATCTCGTAGGGCTTTGCCTGGCATAGACGCTGGAAAATTTCTTCTGAAGTGAATTTTTCCTTTGTAATGAAATTTTGCCGCAATCCTATCTGTTCTCCGAAAAGAATCTGTTTCCGGTTCCACACTAAACTCACATTTGGAACGCCCAATACCGTTCCAACAATCGCAGAATGAAGACGGACTGCCATAAAACGGTCATAGCCTGCCAAAAGCTCCACAAATTCCCTTGTAGATACAGGGTTTGCCACTGTAACCTGATATTCACTCTTCAAATTCGGATACTGCTCCAACAACCAGTCAATAAATACTGTATCCTTGTCCACCCCATTGGAAAACAATTCAACAGAATACCCTGCATCCGAGAGCTTTACAATCACCTCATAATAAACCTCTCCCAATGCCTTACGATTGACTTTATACATATATTCTCCAAAAATTTTCGTCCTGATTACATTCAGGCCCACCTTTTTAGAGTCTACGCTACTCTTTCGGATCTGGTAAGTCTCTGCGGTCCAAAAAGCCGGATCACAGACACCCCGTACCACGATCTCTGGGTTCTCAATATAACAATTGCGCAACATGGCAAAATCATCCCGGGTAGACGCGTATTTCACACATGCCCTGTTCACTGCTTTCTTCAGGATCTGGCATTCCAGATTCATTTCGTCATATCCTTCAATTCCCTGGGCATTCAACAGCACCGGAATATTTCTCCTTTGGGCAAAATCCGTCACATCATCCAGAAAATAGTAAAAATTCTGCCTGTGAAACTTAATCAGGCCGCCGCCGCCAAAAATAATAATATCCGCTCCTTCCAGCTTTGGCTTCTCATTTTCAATATAGTACTGATATGGCGGGGTTGTATGCCATATTTTCTTCATCATTTTCTTGGAAAGTTCCGGACAGCAATGGGCAAAAAGCCTGTTTCGAACTGTACGCCTTAATCCGCCTGCCATCACCCGCCGTAAAATGCTTTTGGCATACTTCTTATTTCTGCTTCGAAAAGAGCCTATATCTACAGGAACAATCTCATAATCTTCCACGTTGTTCTTTTTCAATATATCTTCCACAATATATCTTGACGTTTCATAAATTACCAAATCTCCCAGATTTGAAACGTCTAAATACATAAAAGCAATTTTTAATTCCATATTTTTTCTCCAATCTGAATGAGCTTCCTCCCAAACACTGCTCAAACCCCATTCACACCTATATCATCCTAAAAATATATTCTGTACTTTCAAGGCTGCTTTCACCAGCTTCCTATCCAATAACTCCTGCTGGCTCTGGAGCTTTTTACCCTGTCGTCGAATCTGCCCGCTTTGGCTCTGGAGCTTTTCACTCTGTTGCTGAAGCTTTTCACTCTGCCGCTGGATCCTTTCCTTCTGCTTCTGGATTTTTTCGTTCTGTTTCTGGATCCTCTCGTTCTGTTTCTGGATCCTTTCGTTTTTCCCTCCTATCCTGTCTTTCTGCAATTCGATTTTTTCTTTTTGTTCCGCAATCCTGGAATGGCTTTTTTTCAGCCTGCTTTTCAACTGAACAGTCCGATCTCTATACTGACGGCTTTTTCTCAGGAAATACATATACTGTTTAAAAATATACTCTTCCGCATCACATGTCAACATACATGACAATTCGTTTTTATTTTTTTCTGAATTCATCTTTTCTATGTCAGTATCCGCAATACCAAGAGCCGGCAATGCTTTTTCTTTGTAAAATTCAAACAAAGCCTTATATTCTTCAGGATCTTCCACCATAGTAAACTGAGAAGAGATTGTCCCAAAAGCATTATTAATAAAACTACACCTTATATCCTGATTATCCCAATAGCCTGAATTCACCAGAAAATCCTTTACTTCCAAATGGGCTTTCAGGGCATTTTCCTTTTTCTTCCATGCATTGCCGGAAAGGCTGCCCGCATTTCGAAATTGGTAATAAACAATAATCTTATCAGTTACTGTAATCTTATCCGCCAGAACAAAGGCTTTCATCACAAAAAACACGTCATTCGACTGTTTCAACTTCGAAAACTGCAAGTTATTCTCTACCAAAAAAGATCTTTTATATAGCCTGTTCCATGGATAATTCTTTGCAAAATTAAAAATATACTGTGGGATATCATGAATATTGAACGGCCTTTTTTCCGGTATCCTATCCCAATGAAGAAAAACCTTCTCTTCCTCAGAGCCTCTATGCAGATCCATCTTTACAGCATCACCCACACAAATATCCGCATCCCACCGCTGAATCTCATAATATAAAACTTCTAATGCATCCACGGCAAAATAGTCGTCTGAATCCCAGAAGATCACATATTCTCCCTTTGCAATCTGCAGACCATGATTTCTGGCCACTCCTGCATACTGATTTTGCTGATGTAAAACCGTAATGCGCTCATCCTTTTGCTCATAATGACTGAGAATATCCGCTGTGGCATCTGTAGAACCGTCGTCCACCAGAATCACTTCTATTTCCTGCAGGGATTGCGCCAAAATACTATCTATACATCTTTCAATATATTTCTCTTGATTATAAACCGGGACAATAACTGATACCTTAATCATTTTATGGCTCCTCTAAGAAACAATATATTTAAAAATAACAATTTTTTTTATTATAAACATGGTCAAAACTACTGTCAACTTAAATAGCTTTATTACAGCCCTGCATTAGAATTTACAGTAACAATGCAATTTCCGTCATTATTCTCTGCCGCCTAACCATTGCTTTACGAAAGCCCCAACCCCTTTAGCTTTATCTTTCTCTTTTTTTACATCCTCAGTAATTATTTTTTGTTGTCGGAGTTTTATCTCCAGTCTCTTACTCTTCTTCTTTTCCTTATTATATTCTGCCAGCAAAGCACGATTTTGATACAGCCAATCATCCAGTGCTTTTTTCATCAACTGATTCTGCCAGCAAAGCACATCTGTCCTGGTGTAGGTTGTCTTCTTCCACGCTTCCATAGACTCGTCCATCATAGATGTATCTGCAACAAATTTCTTAATCCGGGCAATCAGCTCATTCCTCGTCGTCAGATAGCCGGCGCTGTTTTCCGGAGGATTACATATATCATACGTATAAGTCCCTTCCAGAAATTCTTTTTTCGTGATATGATGCACCCACTCGCCGTAAGCATCCCACCTGTTTGCGTTCCCTCTTTCCTGCACATCTACGATTGCCAATACCGGTACTTCCATTGCCAGACACGGCAGAGAAACATGCAGTCTGCGGGTAATAACACAACGTGCGTTCTGATAAAGAGTCAGATATTCCTCCACTTTCTTAAAACGGGCCTGCCAGTCATCCTCTATGTCAGAATTTTTGCAATTATGGGACATTTTCACTATTTTCAGACCCGTTCCCATAATAAGCTGCTGTACTTTATCCTCCACCTGCCTGTCCAAATCCACCAGGCAAATATAGGATCCTGCCTCTGCCGTCTTTTTCTGCCTGGGCAGCGTCAGGGTCACACACCCGCTAAAATACGCGTCATATCCTCTCTCTCGGAAAAAATTCAATGAAAAAAGATCTCTGGCCCCTAATGGTCCATAGGCTTCCAAATATTCACCGCCCACACCTTTGGTCCATTCATCTGTTATTGGAGACGCTCCATGCCAAATTGTATCATTGTTGATATGCATACTGGTCATCAATGGTATAATATTTTCAGCCGGAGGCCAATTCCATTTTTGCCACAGCCACCAGGCTGCCATGACCACAGCCACCGGTTCACTGCATTTTTCACCAAAAGAGTCCAAATACTCCCTGTCCAAAACATAATCCACCTGAGGAAGTAACCTGGCTACAGCGTAAGCTTGGATATCATCACCAAAATTAGCTGTTTTTTTATGAATAATAATCCCATACTTCATTAACGAGTCAATCCTTCCATTTCGAATTTATCTCACAATATTACCTCATGATCCCCAATTTTGTCAAATTAATCCTGCGCTGTTCCAAATTATTCAGAATCAAAAATTGACAATATCAGATATCTGTGCGAAAATACCTATATTCATCAAAAGTCCCCTGGAGGTTTTATCTATGAACGTTTTAAATAAATGTAATCCCCTGCAATTTAAAACTGCCCATGGCCAGAAGATCTCTTCGGCCCTGTTTTATCTGTCCTTCTGGGGTTACGTATTTTGTACCACATACTATGGAACAAATCTACTGCATACGGATAAAAAAATGGCGCGGCTGCTTTTACAGATAAGCTGGCTCTGCGTTTATTGCGCTGTCGCCAATATTCTTTTTTTCAGCGACTATTCTTTAAAACAGCTGCTGTACATTGCCGCTGTCCTTGGCATATTTTATATAAGCTTTTCTGTCTCACGGTCACGCCATTTATTACAGGGATTTATCCTTGTTTTTTCCGCAAAGAGAATCAACTGGCATCGATTCATAATTTCAAACACTTGCTTTTATCCCTTTCTCCTGCTGTCTATTTTCATATGTAACCGTATAGGACTAATCAGCAGCTTAAATTTCCCCCGTGGCAACTTAATCCGCACTGATATGGGGTTTTCTCACCCCAATGTGTTGGGGGCTTATCTAATGATAATCTGCATGTCCTGGATGATTGTACGATATAAAAAGCTGATAATATATGACTATTTTGTATTTGCCGCAATCATCGCTTATATATGGATAGGCCCTAACAGCCGTTCCTCGGCCCTGACTTTAACACTTATGGTTCTGGCGCTTCCATTTTTCAAAAAGCAGAGCCATCTATTCAGGCAAAAAATAATTCATACTTTTATTTCCCTTTCCTACCTTTTAGGATTTTTTGCCTCCTACATCTGTGCGCTTTTGTATAATGCTGAAAATAGCCTGTTAACCTTTATTGACCGGATGTTATCCGGAAGAATCTCACTGGCGAATATATTTCTACAAAACTATCCTTCTACATTGTTTGGCCAAAAACTGAAACTTGTAAGTTCCGCACAATCTTCCATAAACGGATCCCCCTCCGCCATATTAGATAATGCCTATATCCGCATGTATCTGGAAACGGGTATTATCCCAACCATGGTATTTCTGTGTATTATGACAGCAACCATATACTATCTGATATCCAAAGAACAATATAGTCTTGTTTTGTGCTTATGCCTTTTCGCAGTATATAGCCTTTTTGAATACAGAATCAGCAAAATATCTGTTAATTTTCTTCTTCTCACTGTTGTTTTACCGTTTCAAAACATTTTTCTAGAAAAGAAAAAAGAGCAGCATTAAATTGAGCCCCAAGCGCCTACTTCCTCCCGCAACAATACTTATACTTCTTCCCGCTCCCACAGGGACAGGGATCATTGGGATATATTTTCTTTTCTTCCCTTTTCACCGTATTCCCAAAGATCGGCACGATCTTCTCGCCATCCCCCCGGATCTCCCGGGGCGTATGGCCTTTCAGATCCCAATGCCGCACATGCCAGTTCAATAAATCAGCCTGGCGAATGGCCTCCCTCCTGGCTTTTTCTGATTTCAATTTACAGCCGGAGGTTTTCAGCGCCAGAAGTACGCCGTCGCTGCCGGTATTCATACGCAGAGCGCCCTGTACCGTATAAAAAGTCACAAAACTCTTCGTCTCGTTCAATCCGCACTTCTTCCGCAGATAATCTAAAAAGAACTGGGTGTCTTCATCCGGTTCCTGGCAGCCCAATTCGCCATACTGCAAAAATACGTCTTTGGTTTCAGGAATATAGTAGTCAAAAGATTCCTGCGTTTTCAAAACATGGCGGTACATGTTTGACTCAAGAAGCATGTCGTCCATCAAATACCCGTCGCGCAGCGCATAATTGATGCCTCCGCTCTTGATCCGGCTCTCAATATAATCTGTCAGGCTCTTCTCGTCCGTGGCGCCGATCCCGTACCGTCCGCAGATCTCTGCCAGTTTCACCACCGGAATAACGCCATACAGGTAAAGGGCCGCGTCACAGCAGACGCCCAGCGTCCAGCGTCCTTGCCTCTTTCCCCGGAATTCCGGCGTGGTAATCTCCCTGTACCGTTCTTCCACATCTACGGGAACCCTGTAAAATTCAGCATCACCCACAAAAGCGCCATAGGTACACAGCAGAAGGGAACTGCCAATCAGATCTTCCGAAGCAAAAATGCCGTCACTCTCTATGGCCTCCTCGAATAACTCTATCTCTTCTCTGTCGGCATACATAAAGGTATCCGCCATGACATGTCCGTCCAGCAACCGGCCGCTCAGCCAGGAAACCAGTTCGGCTTTTTTCATGGATCCATGGCGCGCCAGGCCGTTAGCCCTCGCTATGGTCTCCAGCTCTCCCTTTTTGTAATTGGCATACACGTCCTGAAGCCGGGACGGCCTAAGAAACTGCCGACGATATTCCTCCAGATCTTCTTCCGCCCATCCCTCTCCCTCATCTTCCTCAAAAAACCCGCGGATCCCCTCCGCATCCAGGCCCATGCTTTCCAGATTCTTTAGGAAATCCTCTTCTCCTGTATCATCTTCCCCAAAAGATTCCCCGTCATCATCAGCCTCTTCCAAAACTTCCCTGATTCCCGCGCCGTCCGCAAACTCCCCGTCCTCTACCACATCAACATCCCAGACATCCTCCAGGTCGTCCAGATCATCCAGGATGGACCAGCCTTCCTCCTCATCCACATCCTCATAGGCCTCGCCGTCAGCCATCTCCGCCAGATCCCACGTCGCAAATCTGGTGTTGACCGCCTCCATATCAAAAGGCTCCGCCTCGTCTATACAATCATGGAACCCCCATATACCTCCGCAGTCCTCAATCATATTGGGCCCTTTAGACTTAATCACCTGCGGATAACGCTTATCATAGGGGAATACCTTTTCTACTGTGACCGTATGCTCCCAACAGTCTCCGAAATCATACGTATACAGGAATGTACATCCCTCCCACAGCCAGCCCTCCACACTCTCATCCGCCGTATCCTCGGAACCCGCCATGGGCGCGCCCTGGAAATCCTCATCGGCCTCCCGGAAATAAAAGGAAAACATATGGCTATGAGTCCACCCAAAGGCTTCCTCTATAATATCATCCAGATCATGGAAGGATATCTTATCCGGTACTAATATCCTGCGCCAGATTGGCGGCTTACTGCCTTTAACTGTTATTTTTAACTGGTAGCCCTGCATATTCCTCTCCTCTGTCCTAGTAACTTCCGGCCATAATTTCCAAACGCTCTGCCCGCTATGATCTTTGGATTATAACTTTATCCCATTTTCCTGCAAAAGTTTTCTGGCTGTATCAATAGAGTCCACGCCCTCCTTATTTTTCACCGGGGCAAATTCAGACTCACGCACCACCTCATAAGAAAGGCAGTTATCCATCATATGCACCATGTCCAGAATCAGCGTCTCAAACTTATAACCGTTCGGTTCCGTGGGCGCATGGGCCGTTCCGTCGGGATCCACATAGGGGATCTTTTTTTCCACCACATGGAGGGGCATCCTGTTCTCCGCAATCCGCTCCAGTTTATCCAGGCGGAACAGATAATTCAGTATCACGCCAAAATTATAGAGATATTCCCCTCTCTCATCCTTCGCATAGCTCATCTCCCTTGTCAACTCGTAATACTCAATGATTGAGGGTCTCCCATCCTCCAGACACAGTGCGCCGACCCGCTCCTCAGGATGGACCTTGCGCACCACCTTAGCCCCGGACACGCAGCCGTGTTTTATGACAGCGCCCACAAAACAGGGATCAGCAATCCTCTGCAGCACATTATCCACGGCAAAAGCATTCAGCCACTCCACCCCCATTTCTTTCGCCTTGGTATGCATCCCGGCCCTCATAAATGAGGCAAACCATCCCCCGTTCCCGTTGGGAGAAAATACCAACCTGTCCTCTGTCTCCATCAGAAGCTTCCTGTTAAAATCCATGGAGGGAGCCATGCTCTGCTTAAAGAAAAACATGTACTCCGGATTATACCCGAAATACCCATGCTCCTTTAAAAATGTCACCGTATCATCATGGTTTTTTTCGCTGGTCATGACAAAAAACGGCACCCAGGCCCCCGCCTGCTCCACCACCTCCAGGGTGTTCCGGATCAACTGCTCAAAAATATACAGTTCTCTCTCCACACCGATGTTAAAGGTACCTTTAGGACCCGCATAGCCAAGCCGGGTTCCCTGGCCGCCAGCCAGCAAAAGGGCGGCTACTTTCCCGGCCCGGATCGCCTCCAGGCCTGTCTGCGTATATTCTTCTCTCTTTTTCTCTATCTCATCTACGCTGAGGGCTCCCAGGGGGGCGATATTCCCCTTGTTTGAGGGTGTGCTGTCACTGTCCAGGCAGGAGAAAAGACCCCAGTCCAGATTTTCGATCTGTTTCTCCAGAGCATCTTTCTTTTGCTCATCTAGTTTCTCATAAAACCGCAGCAGATGCGTCTGTCCATATTTTTCTAAAAGCTCTAAATTTTCTTTTTTCAAAATTTTTCCCCCTTTTTGCCTGTGCCTGCACAATTTATCTCCGCCCCGGCCAGACTGTCGCGATCAGTTATCTGCTTCCGTCATAGAATAGACAGCCCTCTTACGCGCCATCTCATCCGATGCCAGATACTCATCATAAGTAGTAATCTTATCAATCAGCTGTCCGCCCGGCATGATCTCCATGATCCGGTTCGCCGTAGTCTCCACCAGCTGATGGTCACGGCAGGCGAACAACAGCACGCCCGGGAATTTCTTCAGCCCGTTATTCAGGGCCGTGATGGACTCCATGTCCAAATGGTTCGTCGGCTCATCCAGAATCAGCACATTGGAACCGGAGATCATCATTTTAGACAGCAGACAGCGCACCTTCTCTCCTCCCGAGAGGATCTTCACCTTCTTCACGCCGTCCTCCCCGGCAAACAGCATACGGCCCAGGAAACCGCGCACATAGGTGGCGTCCTTGATTTCCGAATACTGGGTCAGCCAGTCCGCGATGGTCAGGTCAGAGTCAAATTCCTTCGTGCTGTCCTGGGGGAAATAGGCCTGGGTAGTGGTCACGCCCCATTTATACGTACCCTCGTCCGGCTCCATCTCGCCGGTCAGGATCTGGAACAGCACCGTCTTGGCCCGCTCATTGCCGCCCACGAAAGCCACTTTATCCTCCCTGTTCAGGGTAAACGTCAGGTGATCCAGGATCAGCTCGCCGTCGATGGTCTTGGTCAGATTCTCCACCGCCAGCACGTCATTGCCGATCTCCCGGTCGGGACGGAAATCAATGTAAGGATATTTCCGGCTGGACGGTTTGATCTCATCCAGCTGGATCTTCTCCAGGGCCCTTTTACGGGAGGTAGCCTGCTTGGATTTGGAAGCGTTGGCGGAAAACCGGGAGATAAACTCCTGCAGCTCCTTGATCTTCTCCTCTTTCTTGCGGTTGGCCTCCTTCATCTGGCGGATCAGAAGCTGGCTGGATTCATACCAGAAGTCATAATTGCCCGCATAGAGCTGGATCTTACCATAGTCCACATCCGCCGTCTGGGTGCACACTTTATTCAGGAAATAGCGGTCGTGGGACACCACGATCACCGTATTATCAAAATTGATCAGGAACTCCTCCAGCCAGTTGATCGCGTCCATATCCAAATGGTTGGTGGGCTCGTCGAGAAGCAGGATATCCGGGTTCCCGAAAAGGGCCTGGGCCAGCAGCACCTTCACCTTCTCGCTTCCCTTCAGGTTTGCCATACGTTCATAGTGCAGTTCCGTCGGAATGCCCAGTCCGTTGAGCAGCGATTCTGCGTCCGCCTCGGCCTCCCAGCCATTCATCTCCGCAAACTCTCCCTCCAGCTCACTGGCCCGGATGCCGTCCTCGTCGGTAAAATCCTCCTTGGCGTAGATGGCCTCCTTCTCCTTCATCACCTCATACAGATGGGCGTTGCCCATAATCACCGTATCCAATACCGTGTAGGAATCGTACTGGAAATGATCCTGCTTCAAAAAAGAAAGCCTCTGCCCCGGCGTGATCGTCACATCTCCTTTAGTGGTCTCCAGCTCTCCTGACAAAATCTTCAAAAACGTGGACTTACCGGCCCCATTGGCTCCGATAATTCCATAGCAGTTGCCCTCGGTAAATTTAATATTCACATCCTCAAACAAGGCCTTCTTGCCCAATCTGAGAGTCACATTATTTGCAGCTATCATACTTATATCCTCTATATTCCTTTATATTTACACAAAATACATCCTTCTGGTTGCTCACTCCTGAATCATGTTCTTACGGAATGCGCCGTTTGGCGCATTTCCTGGGCCGTGATCAGTAACACTCATTCCATTATACATAAAACCAGCGCTTTTTCAAGGAAAATAAAACCATCTTCACATCAAGGGCGCGAACAGTTTCAAAATCCATCCCCCTGCCTTCATTCGAAGACTCTGTTTCCTCGTAAACTGCTCTGTCATCTCCACAGAAAGCTTCAGCGTCTCCTCAAAATCCTTCTCCATATCTGCCACCACACCCGCCCCGTAAAGCAGCACCGCGTTTTCAAAATGCAGATACAGGCTGCGGTAATCCAGATTAACCGTGCCCACCACGGCGGTGGTATCGTCGCTGACAAAGGTTTTCGCATGGACAAACCCCGGCAGGTATTCGTAAATCTTCACTCCCGCCCGTAAAAGCTCCGAGTAGTGGGTTCTGGCCAGAGCAAAAGCATAAGCCTTGTCCGGGATGTGGGGCAGGATAATCTTCACATCCACTCCCCGTTTCGCTGCAAAAGTCAGGGACGTGATCATATCATGATCCAAAATCAGGTAAGGCGTCATAATATGCACATAATCCTTCGCGGTCTGCAGAATATGGATATACACCAGCTTCCCCACGGGTTCCTGATCCAGGGGGCTGTCGGTATAGGGGATCACATAACCGGGATACTGTGCCTCCGGGCGGCGGGGATACACGTCGAGATAATCCACATAATTATTCTCATATCCCTCCAGATCCCAAAGCTGCAGGAACATAACCGTCAGGCTGCGCACCGCATCCCCCCGGATCATGATCGCCGTATCCTTCCAATGGCCGAACCTTACCTTTTGGTTAACATACTCATCCGCCAGATTGGTGCCGCCCGTAAATCCCACTTCCCCGTCTATGACCAGGATCTTCCTGTGATCCCGATTATTCTGATAGGTACTGAGCGCCGGCTTGATGGGGGAAAACACCTTGCACTGGATTCCGGCCGCCTCCATCCTGCGGGGATAATCGTGGGACAGTGAGGCAAACTGCAAGGTTCCGTCATACATCAGACGCACCTCCACGCCTTCCAGCACTTTATCCTTCAAAATCTCCAGAACCTGATCCCATACCTTTCCGTGTTCAATGATAAAATACTCCAAAAAGATGAACTTCCTTGCCTCCCGGAGTTTCTCCAGCATTGCGGGGAACCAGTAATCCCCCAGCGGATAATACTCCAGCCCATTGTTCCGATACGTCGGAAAACCGTTATTCTGTAGGTAACCGGCCAGGCTCCCGATCATCCCGTCCTGTTCCCTGATCTCATCCAGAACATCCTGATTTTTAGGTATATATTCTCTGGTCCGCTCCTGCTGATCCAACACCTTCCGATTCATGATACGGGTACCGAGCTGAGTCTCCACAAACAGATAAAAGAGTCCGCCCATAATGGGAAACACCAGAGTCATCACAATCCAGGGCAGCTTAAATTCCGGCAGACCGGGACGGTTAATGATGATCAGGACGATCACCACAGCCACAGCCATATAAAAGCCATATACATAGAATACATACCGCCACAACACCAGCCCCAGAAAAACGAGAAACAGAGCCTGCAGCGCCACCAGCAAAAGGATCACGGCCGTCCGGCCAAACACCAGCTTGACCACGCCCTTTTTCCCCTTCTGCATCTTCTCTGAAAGTTCACTTTGCCCTATATCGGGCAACTCCGGTTTTTTACGATCCATAATTCTCCCTGCTTTTATCTACCGGTATAAAAAATTTTGTACCGTGCAATGCCGATCACATTCCCTGATCCGTGCCGTCAATACAAAGGCTATGAAAACAGTTACGGCTGGCCGGTCATTTCCAAAAACATGTCTTCAGACAGGATCTCCACATTCAGCTCCTTCGCTTTACGGTTCTTAGCGGAACCTGAAGTGCGGTCATTATTGATCAGGTAATCCGTCTTGCCGGTCACGCTTCCCGTCACTTTTCCTCCCAGGGACTCAATCCGCTCCTTCAGCGCCTTCCGATTGGCAAAATGCTCCACCGAACCGGTAATCACAAAGGTCTTGCCGGCCAGAACCTGTTCCTCCGTCCGCGCCTCCGGTTTTGCAATGTCCAGAATCCCCAGCAGCCGGGTAAACTCCGCCTGATGCTCCTCCCCGGCAAACCACCCGCAGAAAGTCCCGGCAATCACCCCGCCGATGCCGTCGATAGCGCTTATCTCCTCTTCCGTGGCATGGCGGATTCTCTCTGTATCATAATCTAGGGCCTCACAGATCAGCTTTGCGTTGGCCAGTCCTACATTCGGAATACCCAGGGCATAGATCAGACGGGGCAGCGTCGTATGCCTGGCCCGCTCCAGGCTCTGCATCAGACGCTCAAAGGATTTCTCCCCAAATCCCTCCATCTCCACGATCTCTTCTCTGTATTTTCCCAGTGAAAACAATTCAGAAAAACTGTGGAGGAAACTATGGGCGATAAATTTTTCCAGCGTAGCCTCCGACATGCCGTCAATATTCATGGCATCCCGGCTGACAAACAGTTCGAAAGACTTGATCGCCTTGGCTGGACACGCGGGATTCACGCAGTACAGGGATTCCACATCATTGGCGCTGCGGATTTCTGTTTTTTCCCCACAGGCAGGACACTGACAGGGGATATCCAACAAGCCGCTCCTGGTCAGATTCCCGGCAATCTGGGGAATAATCATATTCGCCTTGTACACCTGCACCCTGTCTCCAATCCCCAATTCCAGCCCCCGCATGATACTGATATTGTGGAGACTGGCCCGGCTCACCGTGGTACCCTCCAGCTCCACCGGCTCAAAGATAGCCACCGGATTAATAAGGCCCGTTCTTGACGGGCTCCACTCCACATCCGTAAGTGTTGTCTCCCGGATTTCGTCAGCCCACTTAAAAGCGAAGGAATTTCTCGGAAATTTAGCGGTACTGCCCAGGGACTCCCCGTAAGCGATATCATCATACAACGCCACCAGCCCGTCCGAAGGGAAAGCATTCCCTTCCACCTTCGCGGCAAAATCGTCCAGGATATCGTCAAGACTAGCTGCCGTCACCATCCTGTACTCCACTATATCGAAGCCCTGGCTTTTCAACCATTCCATCTCCCGGGCATGGGAATTCTCAAAATCTACACCCTCGGCATGTACCAGCCGAAACGCAAAAAAATGAACGTTCCGCTTCGCCGTGATCTCATTATTCAGCTGACGCACCGAACCGCTGCAAAGATTCCTGGGATTTTTGTAACGGGCATCCACATCCGCGATCTCATTGTTGATCCGCTCAAAATCCTCATAGGTGATCAGGGCTTCCCCCCGCAGAATCGTCTCCCCGGTATGGGGAATCTGTAGCGGAATATTGCAGAATACTCTGGCATTACCGGTGATATCCTCGCCCACCACACCGTTTCCCCTGGTTACGGCCTGGGCCAGACGCCCTTCCCGGTAGGTCAGGACAATGGTCAGGCCGTCCAGTTTCCAGGATAACAGCGTAGGGTGATCCCCCACGAAGCTTTTCAGGGCCTCCCTGTCCTTTGTCTTGTCCAGAGACAGCATCGGACTGTCATGGGTCACCTTCGGCAGTTCATCTACCGCCTCATAGCCCACGCTCACCGTGGGACTTCCGGCCAGCACCAGCCCGGTTTCCTTCTCCAACGCCTCCAATTCATCATAGTATCGGTCATATTCATAATTACTCATGATCTCCCGGTCTTCCTGATAATACGCCTGGGAGGCCCTCCGCAGCAGAACCGCCAAATCTTTCATACGCTTTACTCTATCCATGCCTCTCCTTCCAGGACAGAGACGAAGACCCGGCTAAAAGCCGATCCAGCTCCTCCCTCTCCTCTGCCGATACTTCCCTGTACCTGCCTACCGGCAGGTCCCCAAGGATCAGATTCATAATTCTCACTCTTTTCAGTTTCTTCACTTCATATCCAAAGTATGCACACATCCGGCGAACCTGCCGGTTCAGTCCCTGGGTCAGAGTAATCCGAAAGGTACAGGGCCCTGCCGCCGTCACCTTACAGGGCCGCGTCACCGTATCCAATATCGGCACGCCTTCTCCCATGCCTTTCAGAAATTCCTCCGTCATCTCCCGGTCAACGGTCACTTCATATTCTTTTTCATGAAAATTCCCGGCCCGCATGATCCTGTTTACCAGCTCGCCCTGATTGGTCAGCAGAAGAAGCCCCTCCGAATCCTTGTCCAGACGTCCCACGGGATAGACCCGGATCGGATACTGTATAAAGCGAACCACGCTGTCACGCTCCCCCCGTCTGGCCGTGCATATGATTCCCCGGGGTTTATTAAGCATCAACAGCACCTTCTGTTCTTCCCGATGAATCCGCCGTCCGTCCACCCGTATATCCGCGTTCCTGGAAATCTGCTCTCCCACCTGAACCCTGCGGCCATCCGCAGTCACCCGGCCATCCGCGACCCAACGGTCCGCCTCTCTGCGGGAACACACTCCCGCCTCACTGAGCAGCTTATTCACACGCAGCATTTCATCTGCCAAACTTCCACCTCCCGTACCTATTTGTGATTTTCCCCTCTCATACACCATGTCCATTCCGACAAGCTGTATGGTTACAGAATATATGCCGCTATATAAGATATGTGTTCCGCATGATGCTGGTTTTCACATACCCGAACATATAAAAAACCATATGCGGCATCAAATATGCCGCATATGGAATACTCACCTACTGCTTATTGAAAAAGATCATATCTCACATAACCCGTCTGGCCTTCATACTCAATCTGAACCCAATCGCCGTCTGCGCCCTGTTTGACAACTTTCGTTCCCTCTGCCAGTGTTCCCAATTTAGCAGAAGTGACATCCGCCGCCGCCCGCACATTACATTTCGTAGCAATAGTCAGTTCTGTACCCACCGCTGCATGTAAGGCATCCGAAACTACCTGTCCTTTGTTGTTGATATAATTACTCAGATTCTGATCGGCAGCCAGGGCTTCGTTCTGGGCCGCCTGAACCTCCTGGATCAACGCCACCACATCGCTCTCATCCAATTGGTTCTTTATGTAATCGCTGGTGGCTTCATCCATGGTACCGTTGGAAACATAGTAGGAACCATCGGCATTCGTACATACATACAACTGGCTTAATCCCGGAAGTATTGTACTGTAATTCTTGTATTTGTAATTGTATCTCGCATAAACAACCCAAGTGCCCTCTGCGGGACCGGGCTTTGTGTAAGCCGCCACATCTGAATAACTTTCGATATCCGTTGCCGCCATAATAGACGCTTCATCATCACTGCTGAACTGGTCAACCATGCCGCGGATTGCGTCTACATTCTGTGTGGACAGCGCCTGATAGTAATTCTGAACCAGAGTAACCAGCGCCGCATCATTACTCACCGCAACAGCCGCAGCCCCCTCTCCCTGAGGCGCCGCCTGGCTGTCATTTGTCTGGGAACCTTCCGGCGTCTGCGAAGTAGCTGCCGAAGACGAAGCGCCCTGCGTCTGTCCGCCTTCCTTCTTGCCGCCTCCCAAAAGCTGCACACCCAGAAAGATCAGCAGAACAATAAACAATATACCAACGCCTAAAGCAAGATATCTGAGGTTATCAGAAATCCATTCTCTGATATCATCGATATTCATTGTCCCAACCTCCCATTCATCTTTAGAAAACACATCTGGAGGGATTCGAACCCCCGACACATGGTACCGGAAACCACTGCTCTATCCCCTGAGCTACAGATGCATAGGGTCAGATAGAGAACCTGACCCAACTATGATATCATATTCCAACGGCTTTGTAAAGCCGGATACTTCGGCAGAAAATGCCAAATTTTTCACGGTCTGTGTTCAGGCTTTTGACAATTCTGCCAATATATTTTGCTAAAAAGCTGCCCCGGCCCTTTTCATTTTTCAAAAAGCGCCAGTTTTCCTTCCTCCCTGTCATAATAATAGACATTGTCGGAAAGGACTTCCATAGGTTCTACATGGGAATGATTGATCTCCGTCACCATAGCCCGCAATTCATGGCCGGAAACCTGCCCGGAATCGGGCACGAGAATGACTTCATGGATGCTGCTGGGGATCACATAAAAAGAAGCATCCAGATAGTCAGAGATATGCTGCTGTACATGGGGATAGAAAATACAGAAAGCGCCAAACATCTTGTCATGGTTTGTCAGAATATACATGGGAACCGCATCCTCCCGGAAGGATACGTCCTGCGTCCATTCCCCGTCACCGGCAAACTCCCGGATCACCCGTTCCATATCCATAAAACATATTTTCTGATCCCGCAGAGTATTGGCCCGGGCAATGGCAAAAAGCCGCTCCTCGCTGACCTTCCACAATCTTCTGTGCTCCTCCATAACGGAAATCGTAGCGTCGTCCAGGTCATGATCCTTCATCCTGTAGTAGCAGACCACCGCCAGGTCGAGAATTCTCTGATGCGGCATCCTTTTCAGCATCCCGCTGTTTCTTCCATAATGGATAAGCCGCAGATAGATATGTCTCCGGGCGCTGAAAAAGTCAGTGAAAAAGGATACATCCTCCGGCAGATTTTTTCTCTCCCGCCGGTAGAGCCCGAGGATTCTGTCGGCCAGCTCGTCCAGAGGTACCGGGTCATTCCTCCAGGCATCGTAAATCTGCTGGAGATAAATAGTAGGTGTTATGGCACTGTCCGGTTCCCGGATTAGAAGCCCTTCCCGGCAGATGCCGTTATTTTTCGGTATACTTCGGATTTCTACGATCACCTCCTCCCCTGTCTTCTTCTGCAGAATCTCCTGCAGACGGAGCTTAAATACTGCATACTCCATACTTTCATCCTTTCGTAACTGATCAGTACCTTCACAGCTACATCCTTTCTATAATATTAACGTTACACGTAACGCCTGAAATAACGGGGAAACGCAAAAAACAAAGAATCTGCAACCACTCATGGAAATCTCCGTCAGAAAGACGGCTTTGAAATGAAAAAGAAAAAAAAGAAAAAACAGAAAAAGCAAAGGCAAAAGAACCCGCCCAAACTCCGGTCCGGACGGGTCCGACATAATTACACGCGGGAAAGATATTCACCCGTTCTGGTATCAATTTTGATCTTGTCTCCCTGACTGACAAACAGCGGCACATTGACCTGTGCACCGGTTTCCACAGTAGCCGGTTTGCTGGCTCCCTGGGCCGTATCGCCCTTAAAGCCCGGCTCCGTCTCAGTGATCTCCAGCTCCACAAACAGCGGAGCCTCCACCATAAACACATTGCCCTTGTAGGAGCAGACCTTACACATTTCATTTTCCTTGACAAACTTCAATGTATCGCCCACTGTATCCTTGCTGATCGCAATCTGATCATACGTCTCCATGTTCATAAAATAAAACAAATCATCATCCGCATACAGATACTGCATGTCCTGTCTGTCGATATGGGCCTGGGGAAATTTCTCCGTGGGACGGAATGTCTTCTCCACCACGCCGCCATTAATGATATTTTTCAATTTCGTTCTTACGAAAGCAGCTCCCTTACCCGGTTTCACGTGCTGGAATTCGAGAATCTGAACAACATTGCCATCTATTTCCAGTGTAACGCCATTTCTAAAATCACCTGCTGAAATCATACTACCAGTCCTCCTTAAACCTTCAAGTTGCTTGTTTAAGCTCTATTCTATAATACAAGACGCACTTTTTCAACTTATTTTTTCAGAGATTTCCAAAATCAGCCTTTCAAACCCCTTACCGTCGGTGTCGATGACCACATCAGCCACCTTTTCGTAGGTATCCTGCCTTTTTTCCATCAGTTCCTCGATCCTGCTCCTCAGATCGCCGCCCCGCAGCATCGGGCGGGAATGATCCCGGCCAAGGCGCCCCATGAGCGTCTCCACCTCCGCCCGCAGATAAATGACCTGTCCCAGTTTTTTCAGGTAAGGCTGATTCTCCCCGCGCATCGGCAATCCGCCGCCCACGGAAATCACGCAGCGCTTCTTTTCCTTCAGAAGTTCCCGCAGGGCTTCCGTCTCCAGTTTACGGAAACGCTCCTCGCCGTATTTGTCAAATATTGCCGTGACAGGCATCCCCATTTTGGCCACAATGCGGTCGTCCGTGTCGGTAAATACCAGATGCCGGGCTCTGGCCAGCCGCCGTCCCAGCGTAGTCTTTCCCGCACCCATGAAACCGATCAGAATAATGTGGTTCATCCGTGTCTTCCCCTCTCCCCTTTTCCCAAAGATCTTCTGTAAAAATAAAGAACGATTCGTTCCAGGTATCGTTTCAGCACAATCTGAATCTCCTCTCTGGGATGGATCGGGGATACCAGGATCGTACGTATACCTGCCCTTTTTGCCCCGTAAATATCTGTAAAAAGCTGATCGCCAACAAATATGGTATCCGACAGATCCGTGTGCATCAGTTCCATGGCCCGCCAGTAGTTTTTTGTAGAAGGCTTATGTGCATTTTCAATAAAATGCACGCCCACCCGGTCGTTGAAAGAGGCCACTCTCTCCCGCTGATTATTGGATAGCAGACAGGCCTCAAAGCCGATATCCTTCAGGAAAGCAAACAGCCGGACGGCCCGCCCATCCGCCGGTGCGCCGTGGGGCACCAGCGTATTGTCAATGTCAAAGATCACCCCCCGGTAGCCCTTTGCATACAGACCGGCAAAGTCGATCTGATACGTGGAGCCGATCCATTCGTCGGGGTAAAATCTCTTCAGCAGCCCCCTCATACCTGCTGATAATGCGCCAGAAAATCACGCATCTTCTCCATGGACTCTTTCAGCACTGCGATCCGCGGCAGATATACAATACGGAAATGATCCGGCTTATGCCAGTTAAAGCCCGTTCCCTGGACAAACAGCACCCGTTTTTCCCGGAGAAAATCCAGAGCAAACTGAACGTCGTCAGTGATGTTGAACTTTTTTACGTCAATTTTCGGAAAGATATAGAAACCGGCCTTTGGTTTCACCGCCGACAGACCCGGTATATCATTCAGCGCCTCATAGATAAAGTTCCGCTGTTCATAGACCCGCCCGCCGGGCACGATATATTCATTAACACTCTGATAGCCGCCAAGAGCCGTCTGAATGATGGACTGTCCCGGCACGTTGGAGCACAGGCGCATGTTGGACAGCATATTCAAACCCTCGATATAGTCCGCCGCCTTTTTTTTATTTCCGCTTAAGATCATCCAGCCCACCCGGAAACCACAGACCATATGGGACTTGGACAGACCGCTGAATGTCACGCAAAACAGGTCCGGCGCCAAGGATGCGACAGAAACATGCTCTCCGCCGTCCATGACCAGCCGGTCATACATCTCATCGGAAAAAATGATCAGCTCATGGCGTCTGGCAATCTCCACGATGCGCTCCAACAGATCCCGCTCATACAGCGCCCCGGTGGGATTGTTGGGATTAATCAGAACGATGGCCTTGGTCCGATCCGTAATCTTTCTCTCGATATCCTCCAGATCCGGATACCAGTCGGCCTCCTCATCGCAGAGATAGTGAACGGCTTTTCCTCCGGCCAGATTCGCACAGGCCGTCCACAGCGGATAATCCGGCGCAGGAATCAGGATCTCATCCCCATCGTTCAGCAGAGCGTTCATGGACATCTGGATCAGCTCGCTGGCCCCGTTGCCGGTATAGATATCCTTTATCGTTACATAGGGGATCTTTTTGATCTGGGCGTACTGCATGATAGCCTTGCGGGCGGAAAAGATCCCGCGGGAATCGGAATATCCCTGGGAATCGGGTACCGCGTTCCGCATATCAAAGATTACCTCGTCCGGCGCCGTAAAACCAAAGGGCGCCGGATTCCCGATATTCAGTTTCAATATCTTTATACCGGACTCCTCCATACGGGCCGCTTCCTCCACCACAGGGCCGCGCACATCGTAGAGTACATGATCCAGCTTCGCTGACTTCTTAATTTTTTTCATAATATTTTCTCCTCTCTGGCATATTCTGTTACATCAGGCTCTGTAATTCCCTGGTGAACGCATCCACATCCCGGAATTCCCGGTACACGGATGCAAAGCGGACATAGGCTACCGCGTCCAGATCTTTCAGACGTTTCAGCACCAACTCGCCGATCTGCGTACTGTGCACCTCCCTTTCGGACATGCGGTAGAGCTCCCCTTCCACACTGTCCAGAAGCTGATTCAGCTTTTCCACCGGGATCGCCCTCTTATAGCAAGCCCGCATCAGTCCAGCCTCCAGCTTGGAGCGGTCATACTGCTGCCTGGTCTGATCCTTCTTGATTACAATCAGGGGCATCGTCTCCACTTTCTCATAAGTAGTAAAGCGTTTCCCGCAGGAATCGCAATGACGCCTTCTGCGGATCGCCGTATTTTCATCCACAGGCCGGGAATCCAACACACGGGTATTGTCCCGGGAACAATAAGGGCATTTCATGCTCTCTCCTCCTATACCATGGGCCGCTGCAGCACATCCGTGCCATACCGCCCTTCCAGAAACTGTTTATAATACGTCTCATCCTTCCGGACTTTCTCACCGTTTTCTTTCAGAAACAGCGCCAGGGGATACAATGCCGTCTCCCCCCGGTCGTTGCGGTCACACAGCCAGATCTCATCCCGACGCAGTACCCGATTCGCCATGGTAGGCATATCGTAGGAGGTACCGATGAGCTGGGCTCCCTTCGTATTAACCGCGGGGTCTGTAAAAAGCCCCAAAAGGAAGCGGAACACCTTAGGATGCAGTTTCTGGTTTACATCATCTGCCAGCAGCGTCCTGCCTTCCGCGAGCGCCAGCACCGCCGCCGCATAGACCCTCACGGCCTGCCGGACGCCATGCCCTTCCGCCTCCAGGGGGAGAGCCCCTGCCCCATGCCGGACAATAATCTTTCCCCCTTCCTCCACTATATCCTGGATACCAATGCCGCCGCGATCCAGGGCTTTAGCCAGCAGCCGACGCATGGCGTCCTCCCGGCAGACAGCCTCCACCGGCCCGTCATCCATCGCCGAACAGTCTATGTATGTTATCTTCCCGAGCAGCGACCGGATCATGGTGAATTCCTCCATATGCACCGCAGAAAGCGCATAGGAAAGCAGAGGTTCTCTGTCCGTCACCGGAGAAATATCCAGATTCTCCAGCCATTCCCCCAGATATACTCCCTCCGGATCACGGTCAAAAGCCACATCGTAGGTGGTATCCGTAAGCTTCCTTATATATAGCGTCTCTTCCCGGATCATGCCGCCCTGCACCTTGAGCTGGTACTCATACTCTCGGTAATCCCCTCGGAAAACCAGGTCATAAGCCGTCGGCGCCTCTCCCATTGCCTCGCCCAGAGCAAACCCTCTGTCCAGAGCCATCGCGTCCGGCTCTTCAATCAAAGCTTTTAAATGAGCGATTGCCTCCAATACAGCGCTTTTCCCGCTGCCGTTGGCTCCGTAAAGCATGACGACGGGCAAAATGCCCACGCCGTCCAGGCGGTTGCGTATCAGACTGTCGGCAAATTCTGTGATATTGGCCTCCAGCACGGACAACTCTGCCGTTTCGCGGATTGATTTATAGTTGGTTACCGAAAACTGAACCAGCATGATCTTTCCTCCATTTCGTCTTGTCTGAAAACATTTTTATAGTATAGCACAAAAAAATCCCCAGCACAATGAATACAGAGATTTTTTCTCGCAAACTTTATTTCTCGCAATTGCGGAGATAATGTTCCGCGTCGATAGATACAAGAATAATATCCTCTCCAATCTGTTTAACACATTCCCACGGAATTACATACTCCGTCTCTCTTCCGAAAATTGAACATATTTTTCCCGGGCCCGGCACGACCAGTGCCGAAACCTTCCCACATTTAATGTCAATCTCGATATCTCCCGGAAAGCCCAGGCTTGCACAGGTACAGGTATTGATAACTTCTTTACGCTTTAACTCACAAAAACGCATTGCCAATTTCCTTTTTTATTCAGTATATGAAATGACAGGATGTACCCTTGCCGATACATCCTGTCCCATAAACATATATTTTTATCAATGCCAAACATGCAAAGCTGCGAACCGATTTATCTGTGTCCACCCGGCCTGTAATAATTCCAGAGACCATGCAGCGCATAAGCCGCAAAGCAGACACAGCTTGCCACAAAGTTTAGCCCCGCCTGTCGGTACACGCCAAAGGTCATCTTGGCCGAATGGAGCTTGCTCCCGGATTTCCCCACCGTGGACAGGGCATAATTCAGATACGGCTTGTCCACGCCATAACACACCTTGTATTTTTTCAGAATTTTCAGCCAGGTCAGATAATCCTCATGGATCTCCGAATGCGCCATGGGAAATTCCCTGGCCACATCTGTGCGGATCACCACGGAGGAACAGGCGATGCTGTTATGCCCCAGCAAACTGCGATAGGTCACCTTTGCCGGTACATGAATGATCTGGCCATTCTTCCCCGTTTCTTCACAGGACAGCCTTCTGGCCGTCGAACAGACCACACCTCCGGTGCGGGCGAGAAGATTCTCCTGCTCCGCCAGCTTCCCCTCCTCCCACCAGTCATCCGCATCCAGGAATGCCACATATTCTCCCCGGGCCGCAGCCACGCCCCGGTTCCTGGTTTCTGCCACACCCAGATTGGAGGGGTTCTCAAACAGGCGCACACGTCCATCCGCGGTATACTTTTTCAGTATTTCCGCCGTCCGGTCCGTGGAACAGTCGTTGATCACGATCACTTCCAGGCTGACCTGCTGTGCCAGGGCCGAATCCACCGCCCGCACAATGGTCTCCTCCCCATTAAATACAGGAATCACCACAGATATCATATTCTCCGCTCTCCTTTTTCCGACACCGGCAGAGCTGTAGTCTTGTTATCGCTGATCCCTTCCGAAGTCTCTTTCTGGAACAGGATGCGGAAAGTCATGAACATCAGCTTAATGTCCAGCCATATGGAATAATTCTGGATATAGAAAAGATCCAGCTTCAGTTTATCGTAGGGAACCGTATTATATTTCCCGTAAACCTGGGCATATCCGGTCAGCCCCGCTTTCACCTTCAGACGATAATAAAATTCCGGTATCTCCTTTTCATACTGGCGCATGATCGCCCTTCGCTCCGGCCGGGGACCCACAATGGACATATCCCCTTTCAGAACATTAAAAAGCTGGGGCAGCTCATCGAAATGCAGGTTGCGCAGCACATGGCCCACAGGCGTAATCCTGTTGTCATGCAGAGTGGCCAGCTGGGCGCCCCTGTCCTCCGAGTCCATGCGCATGCTGCGGAACTTATTAATCATAAAGCTCTTCCCGCCGATTGTCAGCCGTTCCTGCCGGTACAATATCGGGCCATGGTCGTACAGCTTCACGCTCAAGGCGCACAGCAGCATAATAGGGGAAAATACAAGGATCGCCATGACAGATATCACAATATCCATAATACGCTTGGCAAACACCTGCTCTGCGCTGGGCCCCATGTTCCGGGACAGCAAAAGAGGAGTGTCAAACAGATGTATCCGTTCCGATCCCTTGATCAATATATCAGAAATTTTGGGAGTTACATAGCTCCGGATCGAATGGGCAAAACAGTATTTTAGCAGACGGTTCCGGATCGCCGCAGGCAGATCCCATATGATCACCGCCTCATATTCCTTCATCATCCGAAAAATCGCTTCCTCCCCCGCGCTGATATGCACTTTTCCACAAATTTCATATTTATCTTTCCGCTTCGTGACTTTCTGGAGAAACATGTCCGGCTTCCTGTCGCCGTAGATCAGCAGCATTTTTCTGGGAGGATACAACTGCAGATAAATCCAGCAGGATACAAGAGTCCAGAGAATCGCAAAGGCCAGATCTACTACTTCCACCACGAGCATGGCCCCGGCCGACATAAACCAGCCGTTGATCAGCGTAATCTCAAGATAACCGAACAAATTTGCACAGAGGCTGGCCAGCAGAAGAGAATAAATAATATCCGCTTTTTTCATAAAGCCAACCCGGAGGCCGCCATACATTTTTGAAAAAAGAAAGCTCACCAAGGCATACATACCGATCAGCACATAGTTACCGTTCCTATAATAAGGTTCCTCCTCCATGGCAGGAACGTAATAACCATACCACGCCACCGCAAACACAGCAGATATGGCCACAATATAAATAACGGCCAACCCAAAAGCCACGATCCGCTTAAAATACTCCCTCTGTCTCATGATTACTTATATCCTCATTTCCGTAACAATCCCGTAAACTTTACTTTATATCTGCCTCATTCTAGCAATCTCCCCATATTTTGTCAATAAAGATCATCTTTTATTCGTCAAAAACGGTAACAGTTCAGCCGGCGGCTGAACTATTACTAAAAGCGGGCAGAAGCGGATGCTTCTGCCCGTAAATCTCAGCGCACTGCCGGGTCTGTCGGATCATAATTCGTAGAGCCGGATATCTTGATCGTCTTGGGTTTCCCTAAAGGCCCTTTATACGAGCTGTCAAATATCTTAACCTTCGTTTTGAGGGCACAGTGATCGTATATCCACTTGGCATCCCGTACACACAGGCGGATACAGCCATGAGAAGCAGGCCTGCCCAGCATATTGTAATTCGATGCCTTAATGTTATGCACACTTCTCGTGGAACCGGCCACAGAATGGAAATAGATGCCCCCCACCACATGGGTGGCGTACTGTCCCCAGGACGGGCCCATCAGCCCTTTCCATCTGTGCTTGCGGTCTGTATAATAGGTTCCCCTGGGAGTAGGCGTACCGGCCTTGCCCACGGAACAGGCAAAAGCAATCACCGGAATGATGTAACCGTTCTTGCCGTCTTTAGCGAAAACCGTCACTGTACAATGTCTCCGGTTTACCTCAATATAGAGTTTTTCATTCGCCCCTATCTTCAATATCTTTGTGAGATCTTTTACCTTGGAACCATTTTTATAGTAGAATTTGTAAACCGTTCCCTTATATTTCTCATAATACCAGCCGTTCTTTTTCATATCCGAAGCCGGGATCGTAATAGAAATAGTTTTGATTTCTTTTCCCCCGACATAGGCTGCCACATACACCTTGCCTGAATTTTTGAGATCGCTGGTTTTAAACGAGACCTTTGCCGTATCCCCGCTGCGGCTCGCTTTATAGGATTTCAGATCATCCTTTCCGTTTTTATCGCTCCATACCTTAAAGGTCACATTGCCTTTCACGGATATCTTTTTCATATAGATATTCCTAGCAGTGTTTTTCTCCGGCTTAAGCACATAGAGATAATCCGTCAATCCCGGCCGAAAAGTGTCGCTGGCCACCGTGGAAGTCTTGCCATTTCCCATGACCGCCAGCACCTGTACATGATACTTACTCAGAGAACCATTAAAGTCTGTCAGCTTCATGGTATATGCTCTCGCATCTCCGCTCCCCTTGGCATCATACAGTACGGCATCTTTTTCTGATCCGGTCCAAACCTTGAACTGTACTTTCTTAATGCCGGACGGCGACGCCAGGGAAGATACTTTCAGACGGTAAGTGCCCGCGTCCTCGTCCAGAACTTTTATGGAAAGCTTTCCGCTGCAGTCCGACACCACAAATTCTTTTGCATTCAGCGATTTCACTACGCCACAGGCGGCATACACCTTGGCCCTGGCCACGTAGGTACCCGCTGCATCCGCAGACAGCTTGCTGAGCGCCACTGACGCTGTGTATTCACCTGTTTCTTCGTTCAGGGCCGCAGGGAACACATCTGCTTTTTTCGCGCCATCCTCTTTAGCATACACAGCAAACTCGACCTTATCGATACCGCCGGGAACAGACGCGCCTGACAGATTCAGGCTGACCTTCTTTTCGGTCTTGTTCAGCTTTGCCTGGGTGGTACCCTTATCCAGTGAAAAATCATAGGTAGCCAGCTCCGACAGCGCCTGTTTTTTGCCCTTTTTATCAATGACAACGAGCCTGGCCTTATATTGGCCCAGCTGGCTTTTATGCCGGGAGATATCCACCGCCACGCGGTAATAGCCGGAATCTTTCTTCGTCGCCGTGTAAGTATAGCTGTTGCTCTTATCCGCTTTACTGTAAACCTGTACGCGTACCTCCTTGATCCCACTCTCACAGGACAGGCCGCGCGCCGTCACAACAAACTTTCCTTGCGCCAGCTGTTTTTGGGTGGCGGATGCTTTAAAACTGGTACAAGTTACCGGCTCATTCCTGGGCGTCTCCGGTTCTGTCGGCGATACTGGTTTACCGGTATTCTCCACAGCTTTAACCGGCACGGAAATACCGGATAAAAGCAGGGAGAGGAGCAGGACATACATAATACCCTGCCGAAAATATTTTTTCACTTGCATCATCTCTCATTCCTCACTGTATGATTTTATTTTAGTAACCAACCTTTTTTCCGCTTTTGGTCATATAACCGCTGATCCTGCCCGCATTATAATCCCTCTTTTTCCGAGCATTTGATATCGCCGGATCCGTGGGGTCATAATGAATAGATGAAGACACTTTAATCGTCTTGGGTTTGCCGAAAGGACCCGGTGTACCGGAAGATCCTTTCAGGATTCTCACCTCGCTGCCCACAGATACATAATCATAGATCCATTTTGCGTCGGCAACAGTCATACGGATACAGCCCGCCGAAGCCGGACTCCCCAGTCTGTTATAGGTATAGGGGTTCAGAGCAGTATGGGACTGGCGGCCTACGGCAATGGCATGGAAATACACATTGCCCACCACATGGGAAGCCCACCTTGCGTAAACAATGCTTCCGTCCGGCTCATACATAGGCTTCAGCGAATATTTCGCCACCGCACCGTTATACGAAATCGAAAAACGCCCCAGCGGTGTGAAGGAGCTGTTTACATTCAGGCCGGACGCCCCCGCATTACTGGAAATATTTCTTCCCACAGATACCGTAAACGCTTTAACCGGTATGCAGTAGGATCTCCGCTGGGAATCATAGGCGTACACCGTTACCACACCGGCCGCCCGGTTCAGTTCAAGATAAAATTTATTCACATTGGAACGGTTGCTCTCTTTAATCCCCAATATATTGGTCAGATCGGTCTGCTTTACGCCATTCTTATAATAGAACTTGTAGGTCTTTCCCGCGTATTTCTCGTAATACCATCCATTTTTGACCAGATCGGATTTGGTGATCTTAAAGGAATAATTGTTATTATCAACCAGAGAGCCGTTCACTTTCACGTTTACATAAACCGTGCCGGAATGCTTCAGGTTGGACATTTTAATCGTCGTATAGGCATAATTGCCTTTTCGCGTCGCCGTATAAGAGGTCAGGTCATCCGTGCCCCCCTTCTTACTCCAGACGTCAAAGGTTACGGCTCCTTTTGAAGACAGATTATCAACATAGAGCTTCCTGGTAAATTTCGCGCTGGTGGCAGACACATACATGAAGTTATCCGGATTAAATGTGTACTCGCATTTCGCCGGGGTGGAGGTCATGCCGTTCCCCAACGTCACAGTAACGGACGCTTTATAAGTGCCCAAATGGTATTTGTGATTGGCCAGATTTACTGTCACCAGATAGCTGTCGTCCTTCTGCCTCTCCGCCTTGTAGGTATAGCTGTCCTTGGTGGAACAGTATACCTTCATAGTTACCTTGGACACACCGGCAGGTGATGTGATCGGACTTGTCCTTAAGGTGAATGTACCATTCTTATAACTCAGCTTTTTGCCTTTAACGGTGGCAGACACATTACCCAGTTTAAAAGATACCTTTTTGATATCCAGCGTAGTCTTCCAGTTTGTGGTTCCTACTGCTTTTACTACGTAAGTTCCCGCTTTATATTTCTTCAGCTCGGACACCTTGATGGAAGCCGACCAGGTATCGCTGCTCTTCTTGTAGGTTCCTTTAACTGTTACCGCGCTGTCTTCTCCCTTACTTTTTTTGTATACTTTAAATTGTACGCTCTTGAATTTGCCGGGTACATAAGCCTTTTTCAGTGTGAATTTTACCGTCTTTTCTGTGGCAGAAACAGTGGCTTTCAGAGTACCTGTCTTGAGCCTCATATCTGCATCGGCCTGGTCAAGAACCACCTTTTTATCCCTTGCGTCCTTGAGTACGGCCTTTACCGTGTATTTACCCAGCGTATAATTATTCAGGCTCTTTAGCGAAATGGTACGTGTATAGTTGCCTTCGCCGCTTTTTACGCCCGTCTTCTCGTATACCTTTTTCCCGTCGCTGTCATATACCCTGAAAATCACGCTGCCCACGCCAAAGGGAGAAGCCGCTCCCTTAATTTCAGCAGTAAATCCGTTCTTATCATCCGCCGCAGCCACGGTAAGGCTCGCGCATTCCGGCGCAAGGACAAATTTAACTTTGTCAAGGGGCACGGCATGGGCGCTGTCACCGGCGCTGTATACCACAGCCCGGGCGTACCAGGTTCCGTATGAGAAGGACTCGCCTCCCACATTCACATTATTCCAGCTGAAACTGGACTTCTTGCCGTCGATGTCAATCTCCTGCTGACGCAGGGCGCTGTTCTCACTGGCGCCGTCCTTCCAAATCAGCAAATCAGCCTTCGCCTTGCCGGGCACGACGACATCATCGCCGGAACGTGTTACCTTAAAATTTCTCGCCGCGCTGGAATCTGCGCCGGTCACGCCGGTGACGGCGGCATCCGCATGAATAGACAGATCGCATTTACCGGCAGAAACCTTCTCTTCACCAACCATAAAATCTACGGTGTAGACCCCGAACACATTTCCAAGATCCGACAAAGAAAAACTGCCACTGGCCTTTTTGCCTTCAACCACAAGGCTGCTTTTGCGTACTTCGTTACCGTCCTTATCTTTCACGATCATACTTACCGAAGCGCCCTCGGCCACGTCGCTTACCGTATAATCGCAGGTTCCCGATGTCCTGTCTGTCTTCAGATCTGCTGTCGCGGCATGTACGCCCAGCGCAGTCCATACCACAGCGGCCAAAAAGGCCAGTCCTGCCAGAGACAGACGCAGAGTACCTGCCCATCTTTTCCCGTATGTAATCATAACAACTCCCCTTTCTAAATATTTATTTCAGGGTTATACTAACACAATTTCCAAATCCATGCCATACCCGGCATTTATTTTAATATTATTTAAGATTTGTAAACATTTCGCATCCCACTGGACGCCTGCCCGCCTACAGCCGCACCGTCCCGTCCTGCCTGTGCCTGATCCGGAAAGCCCGGGGGGTCATATGATACCGCGCCTTGAACACGCGGTGAAAATAGCTGTTGTTTTCATACCCCACCGCCGCAACCACATCATTGACCGGCAAGTCCGTATCGCAGAGAAGCTGGGTGGCCTTGTTCATCCGCTTGCGCAGCAGCAGCTCCGTAAAATTGTAACCGGTCTGGGCCTTCACCATCTTGCTCAGGGTATGTACCGGCTGGTGCAGCTTTACGCCCAGCTCTGTCAGGGTGGCCGTGCGGTAATTCTGTTCGATATAATTCAGCGTGGACATGGTGAGCATATTGTCGTAATGATTGGGCACCCGCATCTCAATATAGGGGGCCGAATCCACCAGATGCATGAACAGAAGCCCCATGGTGGTCTGGTTGATCAGGTTGCTCTGTCCGTCCTTCTGTAAAAGCGAGAGGATCATATTTTCCATCAGATTCTGGATTTGCAGGATCCCCGCCACCTTAAAATGCAGATATTCTCCCTTCTCCTGATTCTGGCGCAGGGTATTGACCAGGAAATCCGCCAGCACATTGTCTTTCCCGATCATTCTTAAAGCCACGTCAAAAAATTCCGGCAGGACGATAAAATTCACAGCCAGATCATCCATGGCCGAGGGCAGGATCTCGTGTTTCGTATACTGGTTCAGGAAAAGCAGTTCCCCCTGGCAGACTTCCACTGTCTTGCCCTCAATCAGATTGACCACCTTCCCCTGGCAGACATAAAACACCTCCACATAGGTGTGGCGGTGCAGCGGAAAATGGACAAACCGGGTGTGCTTACGCAACGAAATCAACTGGCCTTCCTCCAGCATCTTCCGGCTGTCCACGGTAAATTCCCTTCCCGTGGCATAGCGCCCCTTCTCCACCCCGCTGCCCTCCCGCAGGATCTGTTCCTCTTCTTCCGTAACCTCCCGAAGTTGTTCCAACAAAAATTTCTGCATATCCGCTCTCCGCTGCTATGGCTCAGTTTTTCTCATACATAAATACGCTGAAATATAATACCCGTTTCTCGCCGGCCCAGCACTCCAGGCCCGCGGCCTCGGCCAGCTTCGTCACATCCAGACAGTAAGCCGACAGGCAGGAATATACTTTGTAATCCCTGGGGCATGGCCTGCCGATCATCTGCATACAGGTCTTTTTGCACTGGGTACAGGGCCCCGCCATCATAGCGTCCGCCTCAATACCCAGCTCACCCAGCCGCTCCAGCACCGTAAAAGAGATTCCGTTGTGCTTTTTCTTGGCTTCTTTCGTCTCCGACGCATTCAGCACGCTGTCCACATCCCAGGCCGTCTGCATCACCAGCACCCGCCGGTACTGCATGACCTTTGCCTGCATGTCTTCCGGCGTGCCGCAATAGGGCGGACAGGAATAATTCACGTCATAGTTCCCGCAGGAATCCTCCTCGCAGAGTTTCCGAAAACCCGGGTTAAAGACCAGATCCTTCGTATCCACGAAGGCGCAGCCATACACGCCCTCCACCTCGCTGAGCGTCTCCAGAATTTTCATATCGTCCATAACACATACCTCCACAGGCAAATCTAAAGCCATATACCATTCCTATCACAAAATTATCTCACTGACGCCAACAGCGTTTCCAGGTTCTCCGCCATGGTGTTTACATACAGCCGGTTCGTATGGGCCGCCTTTGTGCCGTCCTCATAGATCACCGTATAGAAATTCTGATCCGCCGGATAATATTGGATAATCTTTTCCGTGCCGTCTGTCAGATAATAATGAAGCGCAAGCTCCGGTTCTCCCGTATTCTCCGGCACAGTGTCCAAACGCTCCTGGGCCGTGACGCTGACACAGGCATAATAGAAATCGGTGAACAGTTTCTTTTCCACCACTTTTTCATCCGCCAGCCAGGTGACTACCGCGTTCCCCTGTTTCTCATCCCCCTGCACTACCCGCCGCAGAGTGTGGACGGCGCCGCCGTATGCTACTTCCAGATGATCCAGATCACCGATAGACACAAAACTGTAAGTCAGGCTCCAGAAGGTATTTGCGCTGCTCTCCACGAAATCCAGCAGGTATTCCTCCCGGATCGTGTGCACCTGGGGCGAATCATCCAGACGCACGTAAAAATTGTCTTTATCATCCTGGCCTCCTATGGACAAGCGCACCGTCTTTCTCACACTCCGGGCCATATCCTTACCGTCTTTTCCCTCCCCGGTCTCCGGAAGGGAGGGCATGTTTCCTGTAGATTCCTCATAGGTAATATCCACCACCGCCACCGGGTTGTCCAGCCCATAGGGCGCGAAATCCCGGCAATTATATTCCAGATTATCGGCCCAGCTGATGTTGGATACGTTGTTCTGCATGGTTCCCAGAATATTCAGATTGGCAGCCTGGGTATCGCCGTTTTCATCAGTGACCGTACACTTCTCATCGCCAGTCATCGTCACCAGATAGGGCGCCTCCGCCTTCTGTACATCAAATTCCCGTATGGTTTCCGGGCTGATCTTGGGAAATTCATCATAGGCCGCAAAATCCCGCAGAGTGCCGGCAAAATGGGTATCCAAAAGGGTGGACGTCAGATACACCGTGTCCGTGCCCTGGCCCACCTGGAAATACACTTCTCCGTTGGCGCCGTTCCGGTCTCCCACCGCAATCTCCGTCACATTTCCGTCCGCCGTCGTCACCCGGATCCTCCGGGAAGGGCTCTTAAGCCCGTACTGCCCCGGATCCTCCACGTTCTCTAATGTACGGTTGGCCGACAGAGCCGACAGGTCGGCCAGCAGCGTATCCATTTTTTCCTCATTCATGGCAAAAGCTTCATCGTCGGGAGACTGCCAGCCATTCTCCCCACGGGCAAGGGTAATCAGCCCCTCGTCCCCATTAAAAGAAATTTCCCGGACATCCTCGCCTTTTATGGCCACCACCACCGCCTGAGCCGCTTTCTGTTCTTCCTCCCGTGCCTTCTGCTTCTCCTGATTTCCGGTGTAAACGGTCAGCGCGCCGTAAGCGCCGCCCAACAAAAGGATCACGGCCAGGCCTATGATCAGTTTTTTTACATTTTTCTTCGTCATCCCTTATCTCTTTCTCCTGTTCAGCCATACCAGAGTGCCTGCCAGAATACACAGTATCGGCAGCACAAACACGCAGACCACCGTCCAGAAATTGGCCGAAAAATCTGTCAGCGTCAGATACTGCACCTGCAGGCTCTTGACCGCCACCGACGACGAGGTATCCTCCCCGTTGCAAAGGTAGTTGGCCGTACTTCCGAAAAGCTCCGCGTTATAACCGGACACGTTCTGGTTGTAATCCTCGTCCAGCAGATAACCGGTGCTGTAGTAGACGATCTCCGTCTCCGCCTCGTGATCATTATTGATATCTTCCTGGATCAACATTCCCACTGTGAAGGGGCCGTCAATATCGCCGGCTTCCTTCTCCGAAGTAGTCATATTCTGCACATCCATCTTGGCGTAGGAACTGTCCGCCGTAGCCAAAAGAGGCTGCATGGTGATGGAATCCCGGTAAGTATCCAGCGTGCGGATGCCCTGGCTCATGGGAGCCAGCAGGTAAGAATCACCGTAAACTTTCGCCGTAATATCCGAATAATTCACTGTGGGGATCACACAGTACTGGTAGGTCATATAGCGGCCGGAATCCCCCTCCAAGATAATCCCATCATCCCTGGCCACGCCGTAATTGGACAAAACGGAATCGAAATTCGGCATGGCATCCGCCGTATAATTGGAAAAGATGATGGCCTTTCCGCCTTTTTCCAGATAGTTCAAAATTTTCTCCGTAATCTCCGCAGAATAGTCTTTCTGAGGGGCGGCGATCACGATCCCCGCCGCGTCCTCCGGCACACCGGCCTCCGCCAGCAGGTTCAGCGTGCGGATGTCAATATTGTTTTTCTCCACCGCATCCCGGAAAGACGCGCCAAGGGCCGCCTCGCCGTTACCGTTCAGCACGTAGATCACCGGAATGTCCTCGGAAGTCACATAAGCGATGGCGCTGGTCACCATGCCCTCGCCGTCAAAACCGGTCTGCACGTAGCTGTAGGTATTGTAGTTAAAGTCCGACACATACATGGCATCGGCATTGACCACTTTATACCGTTCTCCGCAGACTGCGATCACACTGTTATTCCCAACAGCCTCGTCACTGTACTGAGAAGTAAAGGCCGGATACAGAGCCGGATCAATCTGTTCCACGGTAAGATGGGAGGAAGCGTCCTCATACCGCTCCATCAGTTTCCGGATCGTATCATCCTCCTTGCCGCCCTCGCAGATGTAATACAGCGTCACATCCTCATCCAGTCCGGACAGAAAATCCGTGGTTGTTCCGGTCAGGGTATACAGCCGGGAGGTGCTGAAATCAAACTGAGTGAGCTGGGAGGGAAGCCCCCGGACAATCAGATTGATCATTACGGCAATAACCGCCACCACCAGCGTGATCAGTATACTATAGGAACCGTTTTTCAGGCTCTTACTATTTTTCTCATTCATCCTGCGCACCCCCTAATTCCACCGTCTCTTGACAACGGTCTGTATAGACAGAAACAGAGCCACCGCCGCTATGGAGACATAGTATACGATACCGGTAATATCCAGGATACCGTCAAAGAAACCGGTCAGCTGTCCATTCATGTAAAAAACGGACAGAAAACGGGGAAAGGCTCCCTCTAGAAGCGGCGCACGTACCGCGTAGACAATTGCCAGTACGGCCACCACCACCGCCGCCGCCGCCACTGTCATTTTCACATTGCGGATCATATTGTAAATGACCGCCGCCAATAGAAGCGCCAGCACCGTGAAAGAGACCAGAGAGGCAATGGCTGTATTCGGCACCATACCGGATATACTGTCCATCAGAAAACAGATCAGCAGGAACCCAAAGCTCATCACCGCCGCTATGACCGGATTATCCGTCAGAGATGAGAAAAACAGGCCAATGGCCATATTCGCGCAGCCCAGCAGGAAAAAGCCTAGGATCGAGAGATAAGCCACCGCCATATTCACCGTGCCAAAACGGGACAGGATCAGCGGATATGCGCAGACCACCGCCATGGGCGCCGCGTACAGCGTGACCAGGGCCAGATATTTACCCAGCACAATATCACTAACCGCAAGAGGCAGGGTGAGCAAAAGCTGATCCGTCTTCTGTTTCCGCTCCTCCGCCAGCACCCGCATAGTCAGGATCGGCACAAAAATAATAAAGAGAAACTGAACATTCTGCAGCACCGTCTCAAACCGGGGCGAGGACAGATTCAGGTTGGTGAAGGAAAAATAGATGCCTATCACTGCCAGCATAAAGGCCACAAATACATAGCCGATCATGGACGTCAGATAACTTCTTATTTCTTTTCGATATACAGCGATCATGCCTTTGCCTCCTCGCTCGCCTGCCGGGCGGCCTTTCTCCGGCCGCTTCCCCTCTTCTCCGCGCCGGTAAGCTCCAGGAAAATATCCTCCAGGGTCATGCTGGCGCCCTGCATCTCCAGGATCGGGCAATGGGCCGCGGCAAATTTATAGAATAATCCCCGGCGGATATCCGCCTCCCCGGCGATCTGAAGCTGAATGCGGAAAGAACCCGGCTGCTCCTTAGCCGGCTGGATATCCGATGATTGAATATCTTTAAAATTTTTCAACACGTCCCGGATCGCTTCCCGGCTGCCTTCCACCAGAAGCTCCAGATTATTCTGCCCGAGGAACAGCTTCTCCAGATTGTCTGTGGAATCGGCGGCTACCAATTTCCCCTTATTAATGATCAGCACATAATCGCAGACCGCGCTCACTTCGGAGAGGATATGGGAACTTAAAATCACCGTATGCTTTTTGCCCAGGCTTTTCACCAGTTCACGGATCTCTATGATCTGCTTGGGATCCAGGCCCACGGTGGGCTCGTCCAGAATGATTATTTCCGGATACCCGATCAGCGCCTGGGCAATGCCCACACGCTGTTTATAGCCCTTGGACAGATTGCGGATCAGCCTGTTTGCCATATCCGAAATCTTCACGGTACGCATAATCTCATCGATCATGGGCTGCCGTTCCTTTTTCGGTATTTTTTTCAGTTCCGCCACCGTCACCAGATATTCCAGCACCGTCATATCCACATACAACGGCGGGATCTCCGGCAGATAGCCGATACAGGCCTTTGCCTCCTCGGCCTCCGTCAGAATGTTATGGCCGTCGATCACCACCTCCCCCGAGGTAGAAGCGATATATCCGGTCATAATATTCATAGTTGTGGATTTCCCAGCCCCGTTGGGCCCCAGAAGGCCGTAGATCCGACCGCTCTCCAACTCAAACGAGAGATCATTGACCGCATAGTGGCCGCCGTATTTTTTCACGAGATTTTTCACTTCAATCAACGCAGATTTCCTCCTTCATGACAGGCGGTATTCCCGCCCGCTTGTCACGGCCGCATTCAGAAAAACCATTTCCGCTCCAGACGGCCGCACAAACAGGCCCAGTGTAGCAAAGACCTGTGTTCTTTCTGTGAACGGAGCCCCCTTCACCCCGCCCCGGCGTCTTTTGGCCGCCGCCGTCAAGACGCTTTTGTATAGATATCCGATATCGGCTGTTTATCTACCGAACCGCCCATGGCAGTTTTTTGGATACCCATGCAAAAACGTCTGCCCTGCCGGGCAGACGCCTCCGTATGTTTAGATTGCCTGTTTCTTCAAAGCACTGTCAGAAATTACAGCTTGTTAGCCCACTCTGTCATGTTGCCTTTGTAGAATACAAATGGTGTACCAGTCAGAAGAGTGGTAGCGCCGTTACCGGCATCATCAGTAGTGAAATCTTCTGCAGCGTACTCGCCCCATGCTTCCATGGAAACGGTAGAACCGGCAGATCCGTCATAGCCATCGTTCTGAATAGCCATCTGGATAGCAGCTGTGGAAGCGCCCAGATGAGTAACATCCCAGAGCATCATGTACGGGCAAACGAAATCAAACTCGTTATCCGCATCTGTTGCAGGCATATATTTGTTCATCTCGGTGGGCAGTCCAAGACCGGTCAGCTTAATGTCAGAGCCGGCCTGTGTCAGCACCTCGCCGGCAGCGGCGATACCAACAGTCGTCGGAGAGATGATAGCGTCAACTTTGTTCTCAGCCAGGAAAGCCTGAGCCTGTGTGGTGGACTTGGTAGCCTCGTCGTCACCATACTTCTTGTCCAGCTCGGCGCTTACTTTGCCTTTGTAGATATCTTTGGAGAGCTCTTTCTCCATCTCAGCGATCCAGCCGTTCTGTACCGGAGTATCGATACCGGCGGACAGGACACCCAGATGCAGCTCTTCACCGGAGTAATCAGCCAGAGCCGTCTCAACAGTCTTTTCCATGGTCACATCGCTGGGATCATAAGATACACCCAGTTCGATCAGAACCGCCGCGCGAACCTGCATAGCTCCGATATCAGCGGTGGAAGCCTGAACGTTGTGAACGACACGGTAATCGGCAGATGCCTCAGAGTCCACGGATACGATCGGGATATTAGCGCCTTTGGCTTTTTCAAACACCTGATCAAAACCGGTATCTCCATTAGTAGAAATAGAGATAGACTTGCAGCCCTGGGTGATGGACTCGTCCAGAAGCTGTACCTGAGCGGCTACAGTCGTCTCAGCCGGGGATTTCTCGATACAGGGCTCGCCAACCTGAGCCATGTAGGACGAGAAGCCATCGTACATGATAACACCGAAGTTGTTACCTACGGATTTAAACATGAATACATGGGAACCGGATACCTGATCTGTGGTTCCGCCGTTGCCGGATGCCGCGGGAGCCTCGCTGCCCGCTGCGGATGCCTCGGGAGCTGCGCTTGAAGCAGGAGCTTCACTTCCAGCCGCAGATGCCGCGGGAGCCTCGCTGCCCGCTGCGGATGCCTCAGGTGCCGCGCTGCCTGCGGAGCTTCCGGCTGCAGAACTGCTTCCGCCGCCGCATCCGGCCAGTGTGGTGCCGGCCATTGCTGCTACAAGGCCCAGCGCCATGAACTTTTTGAAGTTTTTCATACTTTCTTCCTCCTTTAGGATTTCAATATATATATAAACTTTCGTTTATACCGGGATTATTATACACGTGTACAGGCTATTTTGCAAATCTTTCTTTAGCCTTCTTCGCATCGGCCTGCTGCTCTGCCCACCATTGAGCGGATTTCTCCTCACATTCCTTCTGGGCCGCAGCGATCTTATCCTCCAGCTTCTTAATCTGGGCCGCTTTGTCAGAAGCATTACCTTTCTGCAGCTCCTTGATCTGAGCTTTCATTTCCTTAACAGCCTCTGCGGTCCTGTCATGGATGGCCTCAATATTCTTATTGCTGTGATATAGCAGACGCAGTTTGATATCCTTAATCATCTGCCTGTTGATCGTGGAGATCAGGATCGTCACGATCAGGATAACACCGGTAAAAATCTTTTTTGTATTCGGGTCAACACCCAGCAGACCCAGTGTATAGGTCAGAAATGCCATGATGAATGTGGCAATGATGGGGCCGTACATTTTTCCCTTGCCGCCGTTGGTGGACACGCCGCCCAATACGGCACAGGCAATCGCCGTCATCTCGTATCCGGTACCCATGGAGGAGGAAACGCCGCCGCCCATACGTCCGATGAAGAAAATGGATTCAATACCAGCCATAAAGCCCATCAGAATGAACACCTGCATCTTAACCCCTGTCACGCTGATACCCGAGTAAGTCGCACAAGTCGGATTGTTACCCACAATATAAACCTTCCGTCCGAAAGTGGTGCGGTGCAGGATAAAGATAAAAATGGCGCCCATAATCAAAAACAGCAGCATGGACAGAGGAAGGATCCCCCCGATATTATACCAGCCGATATTGCCGTACCAGCTCGGAAAATTCTTCAGAGAATTTTCGCCAAGGATGATCTCCACAATACCGCGGAACAGCATGGAAGTGGAAATAGTCGTAATAACAGCCGGCATCTTAAGATAAGCCACGCAAATGCCGTTGAATGCGCCGCAGATCATACAGGATACAATGCCCAGGGCCACCGCGAGGATGATAACACCCACGCTGGGGGGGGCTTCCATGGGAACCAGGCCCATACTGGGATCAATCACCAGGCCGGTAACTGTACCGCCCAGGATCATCTGGGCCGCCACGGACACGTCGATATCGCCGAGAAGCAGAATAAATACCATGCCCAGTACCAAGGGAGATACATCCAAGCCGGAATTAATGATGGACTGCACAGTTCCCGCCTGGAAATACAGATCCGTGCGGAATACAATCAGGATCAGGTTCAGAAGAACCAGTATGTACACCAGGATCATCTCCCAGCGGACAAGAAATTTCTTTAAATTAAAACCTTCTTTTACGGTAAGGTCCCTATCATAATTACTTCCTGGCATTAGATCAAAGCACCCCTTTCTTTCAGAGCCTGTTTCTCAGCAGAACGCTCTGTGAAATAGTTAATCGCTACTGCTACGATGATGATACCGCCCTGCAGGGCTTTCTGCCACACGCTCATACCGGGGATCATACTGATGAAGTAAACAACAACAGCCATAATCAAAGCGCCGATGGCCACACCGTCCATACGGCCCTTACCGCCGGTAATGGACACACCGCCCAGCACGCAGATAGCGATGGCGGTCATCTCAAAGCTCTCTGCCATACCGTAGTAACCAATGGCATAGTTGGCCGTATACATCATACCGGAAAATCCGGAGAGGGCGCCGCAGATCACAAACGCATAGAACGTAACCGCAGGTTCTTTTACACCTGCCACCGCCGAAGACTCACGGCTGGTACCGATGGCATAGATCCTTCTGCCGGGGGCCGTATAACCCAGGAAAAGCCCGGCTAGAATCATAATAATAATCGTAAACCACACCAGCAGCGGAATACCGGCAATCTTTGTGATGGCCCAGAAACGGTAGCTGTCAAGATAGTCTGCCGCGAACCACCACTGGCCGCCAGAAACCACGAAAGCCAGACCGCGGAATATATACATGGTGCCCAGCGTACAGATCATGGGAACCATGTGCAGATAGCCAACCAGCGCGCCGTTGATCATACCGCAGACCGCGCCGAGAAGGATGCCGACCAGCACCCACACAATACCTGGAACACCCGGATTTGCCGTGGAAAGCACTGTAGTCGTAATACCGACGAAAGCCAGCTGAGAGGCGATGGAAATATCAATACCGCCGGTCAGGATAACCATCATCTCACCGACAGCCAGCAATGCGTACACCGTATTGTTCTGCAGCATGCTGATCATGGAACCGACTGTAAACATACCCGGCGTAACGACCCGCGCTACAATCAGCAAAATAATCAGCACGAGAACCAGACCGGTATTTCTGGATTTCAATAGATTTTTCATTACTTTTCTCCTCCTTTTTCTTTCAGAGAAGCTTCCAGGATCATTTCCTGACTTGTACCGGCTACATCTGTAAATTCAGCGGTCACACGCCCGCTCTTCATAACGACGATACGGTCAGCAACACCCAGAACCTCCGGCATCTCGGAAGACACCATGATGATGGCATATCCCTTACAGGCAAGATCATTCATAATCTCATAGATGGAATATTTGGCGCCCACGTCGATACCTTTGGTGGGCTCATCCATGATCAGCACCTTCTGCTCGGAGCTAAGCATCTTGGCTACGACAACCTTCTGCTGGTTACCACCGGACAGAGAGGACGGCGGAGCCGTGATATCATTGGCCTTTAACTGAATCTTTTTACAGAGAGCAATAGCATTACTCATCTCCGCATCCACATCCAGCTGGCCGGCTTTGACAAACTGTTTCATCGTTGCCGAGGACACATTCTGATAGATCGGCAGTTCATTGACAAGACCCTGCGTCTGCCTGTTCTCCGGCAAAAGGCCGATCCCCAGTTTCAGAGCGTCGATGGGGCTCTTAATATGTACCTCCTTGCCCTCCAGACGGATGGAACCGGTGTCAGGCGTCATAATGCCGTAAATATTCTGGCATACCTCGGTACGTCCGGCGCCCACCAGTCCAGTCAGGGCCAGGATCTCGCCACGGCGGACGTTGAAAGAAACATTTTTAAAGTAGCCTTCCTTGGAAATATTATCCACCTCAAGAACAACATCGCCGATTTTGGCTGTTTTTTCCGGATACATGGCGGTCAGTTCTCGGCCCACCATGGCCTTTACCAGATCAGAATTGGTAATACCGTCCACACCCCAGGTACCTACATAGGTTGAATCACGGAATACCGTTACCCGGGTAGCCAGCTCGTACATATCCTCAAACCTGTGAGTGATGAAGATGATGGACACACCCTTATCCCTCAGTTCTTTGGCAATACGGTAAAGCTGCAGACACTCGTTCCTCGTCAGGGAAGCCGTCGGCTCATCCATGATCAGAATACGGGCATCGCGGGAGAGGGCCTTTGCGATCTCCACCAGCTGCTGAGCCGCCACAGAAAGGGTTCCCATAGGCTTGTTGACATCAATCTCTTTGCTCAGGGGTTCAATCAGCTCTTTCGCCCGTTGACGCATAACTTTCCAGTCATAAAAACCAAATTTATTTTTAATCTCCTGGCCCATGAAAATATTTTCTGTAACAGTCAGATCGGGGAAGGATGTAACATGCTGATAGATTGCAGCAATACCTACTTTTGCCGAATCCGCCGTATTACGGAACGTAATCTTCTCACCCTCCAGAAGCATCGTACCGCTGTCCGGCTGATGTACACCGGTGATAACTTTGATGAAAGTAGATTTGCCCGCTCCGTTCTCACCCATCAGAGCGTGGATCTCTCCCTTTTTCAACTGAAAGTGCACGCCGTTCAGAGCCCGTACGCCGCCAAACGTTTTTACGACGTCTTTCAGTTCCAAGATATAATCACTCATTGTCGTTTATATCTCCTTTCCTTCTTTCTTTCACATGAGAATTTCGATGTGCATGAGTTAAATTTAAACAATAACACACCATAATACAATATCAAAAATTGTTTTTTAGCATTCGTTTCTTGTTATTTGATGCACAATTGTCATTCTCACCGAAAAATGGTATACTCCTATTATGCCATTTTACACAAAGAAATAATTTTGTGTTATTTTTGTAATACTTTTCCCAACTCTGAAGGAGGTTTTATTGTGATACTGCCCAAAAGAACCCTGCCCTCTCACCATTCACACCTTTCCAGCCGCATGGATCACCAGATCGAATCCCTGCCTTTCTATATAAAAGAGGCCGGTTACCTGAATGACCGGAAATTTATGCGGGGAAATCGCAATAATTATTCGGATTATCTGTTCCTCTACTCTCTGACTTCCATGAGCTTTACCAAAAATAAGGAACGGAATGCAGTCAATCCCCATGATGTGGTGGTATCCGCCTGCAATACGCCCCTGACCTTCGTCCAGCCACGCAGCCATATTCAGGATTTTATTTATGTGACCATCGGAGGCACCCATGCCCAGCTGTTTTATAATTTCATCCGCAAGAACAACTGCATCTATCACGCCAACCAGCTCAGCAGCATCTTGGACCATTTCCTGGCTCTGCTGGCCATTGACTACGATAACCGTCCCCTTCTGGCTCAAATGGAGGCCGGCTCCCTGATCCATCAGCTCCTGTTGGATCTGTACAAGCTGTCCCTCAATATCCTGGAAGCCAAAAGCATGACTCCCGTACAAGATACAGCCGTCAATACAGCCATCAAATTCATCCACGAAAATTACGCCGGGAATCTGGATATCGACACTATCTGCGGAAGCGTCAGTTTCTCAAAATACTATTTCTGCAAACTGTTCAAGGAACATATGGGCATGACTGTCCACCAGTATGTCACGGAATACCGGATCAACAAATCCAAAGAGCTGCTCAGCTACTCCAAGCTGTCCATTGCGGCAATCGCCGGCAGCGTAGGGTTTAAAAACGCGCTGACCTATACACGGTGTTTTGAAAAGCTGCAGCACATGACGCCCTCTCAATACCGCGAATACTATTGAACCCAGTATTTGCATATTAATTGGGGCAACAAGTATAAAAAAGGGGCCCCGAACTAATGGCGGCCCCTTTCCTTCAACAGCATCAGCTTCTCTTCAACTGAACCTCTGCTTCATATTTCTCGATCTCATCATAATAACCGCTGGCAGCCACGCCGCACTGTTCGCAATACTCTTCCCAGATATCGCCGATAGGCAGCATCTTGCAGTCTTCCATAGCCACCATCTTCCTGGACATCTGATTGGTATCCTGCAGCTCTTTCAGATAAGCGTTAGGCGTACACAGGGCATTGAGCAGGGCTTTCTGCATGCTGCGGAAACCTGTCACCCATGCCGATACGCGGTTGATGGACGCGTCAAAGTAGTCCAGAGCGATATAGGTGCGGTTCAGGCCGTCACAGCGAACGATCTCTTTGGCAATCTCTTTCGTCTCATCATCCAGAACCACCACATGGTCTGAATCCCAGCGGATCCCACGGGTCACATGAAGAGCGATCTCCGGATAGAAGCACAGCAGAGCCGGGATCTTATCGGAAACCACCTCCGTGGGATGATAATGGCCGTTGTCCATCAGAGGCAGGCATTTGTCCTTATTGGCCGCCGCATAACTCAGAGTGAACTCCGCGGATCCCACCGTGTAGGCTTCCACGCCGATACCGAATACTTTTGACTCCACACAGGGTTTCACCCATTGGGGATCATAGGGCTCGGAGAGGATCTCGTCGATAGCTTCTTTATAACGCATCCTCGGTCCCATGCGGTCTGCCGGAACATCCTTATACCCGTCGCCGATCCAGATATTCATGACACAGGGAATGCCGGTCTGCTCCGCAAAATAGTTGGAAATGCGGATACATGCTTTGCCATGGTCAATCCAGAACCTTCTCACCTCCGGATCCGGGCTGGAGAGCGTCAGGCCGTCTTTCATCTTCGGATGGGAGAAGAAAGTGGGGTTGAAATCCAGGCCCATGCCTCTCTCCTTCGCAAAATCCACCCATCTCTGGAAATGCTTCGGCTCAATTTTATCACGATCCACAAACTCGCCGTCCTCAAAAATCGCGTAGCTGGCATGTACGTTGATTTTCTTTTTGCCGGGCATCAGGCTCATGGCCTTGTCCAGATCGGCAAACAGCTCATCCGGCGTCCTTGCCCTGCCCGGATAGTCGCCCGTAGTCTGGATACCGCCGGTCAGCGGGCCGTCCTGGTCAAAACCGGTCACGTCGTCGCCCTGCCAGCAGTGGAGGGATACCGGTATCGTCTTCATCTTCTCGATCGCCGCGTCTGTGTCCACACCCATCTTTGCATAAATCTCTTTTGCTGATTCATACCTTGCGCTCATTGGATATATCCTCCTAATTTATATGTTTTTGAGGGCACATGCCCTTTATAGCAAAGCGGCCCGTTTTTACTGTTCCGCTCTGATATCTGCGTTTACTCGCAGGCATACTCCTTGACGCCGAAGGATTTAAAAATATTATCTCTGGCCTCCTCAATGCCGGCAAACTCCTTGGCCCGCAGCATCTGAGCCGTCAGATTTCCGATGGCTGTCGCCTCGGTGGGACCTGCATAGACGGGAATCTTACATGCCTTCGCCGTCAGCTCATTCAAATATCCTGCGTTGGCGCCGCCGCCGATCACATGGATACGGCCATACCTGCGGCCGGTGATATTCTGCATCTCCTGTACGGTCTTCGCGTAGCATTCCGCCAGACTGGCATAGATCACTGTAGCGATTTCGCCCAGCGTCTCCGGCACCTGCTGTCCTGTCCGGCGGCAGTAATCCTTTACCTCTCCCACCATGCTCTTCGGGGCCAGGAAGCAGTCGTCGTTAGCGTCCACACGGGACGGAAAATCCTTGCACTCCTCCGCCATCTCACAGATCTGGCCAAAGGAATAAGCGTCGTCATACTCATGACGTACCGACTGGATCATCCATAAGCCCATAATATTTTTTATGTAGCGGAAACGGTAATCATAACCGCCCTCATTGGTCAGATTGGCCTCCATGCTCTCCATGGAACAGTTGGCTTCCTTTGCTTCCACCCCCATCAGCGACCATGTGCCGGAGCTTATATACATAAAATCATCATCATTGGCGGGCACAGCCAGCACAGCGGAACCGGTATCATGGGTAGCCGGGAGCACTACCTCCAGATCAAAACCGATCTTCTCAGCCAGCTCAGGTCTCAGGCAGCCCAAAGATGTGCCGGGCTTCGTCATGGGACAGAATATTTTTCTGGGATAGCCCAGCATATCAATCAGCTCGTAATCCCAGTCCTTTGTCTCCGGGTCTACTAGCTGCCCGGTAGTCGCATTCGTGTATTCCTGGGCTTTTTTCCCTGTCAGACAGAAATGCAGGTAATCCGGCACCATCAGCATAGCTTCCGCTTTCTCCAGATAGTCCGGATGGGCGGTCTTTACGGCCATCAACTGATAGACCGTATTGAAAAGCTGCTTCTGGATACCCGTCCTGGCATACAGTTTATCCTGCGGAATGATCTTATACACTTCCTCATCCATGCCGTTTGTACGGCTGTCCCTGTAGCCCACAGTATTACCGATCACCTGGTCGTCTTTGTCCAACAGGACAAAATCCACACCCCAGGTATCAATACCCATGCTGACCGGTATCTTGCCTATCTCCCTGCATTTTTTCAGTCCGTTTACCACCTCGGCAAACAGCCTGTCCATCTCCCAGCACAGCTCGCCGTCCTTTATTTTCATACCATTCTCAAAGCGATGAATCTCCTCAAGATGCATTTTGCCATTGACCATATGGCAGAGAATATGGCGGCCGCTGGAAGCCCCAATGTCCACGGCCAAATAATAATTGCTCATCAAAGTACCTCCTGCACTCGCATTCACAGCGATCCGGATTCGTAACTGTCCAATTCTCCCACAATTGCCCGAATCCATCTCTGCCGTCTGAATTTCACTATCACTATTTTACCTTAAAATGAAAATATAGAAAAGTCAATAATTTGCCCAAAAAAGTGTCCTGATTTGCAATAGAATGACGAAAAGCCGCAATCATCTTGCAGCTTTTCGCAAAAGAATCTATGATTTATTGAAGAATTTTAAGAAATTTCTGATACGCTTCCTGCCAGGCCTCCGTATCCTGAGGCTCATAGGTGTCGAATTTCTCCGAGCGGGCGATCAGCTTCCTGGCAGACCACAATCCGTCGATCTCCGGCACATCCTCCGCCGCCGCAAGCTGGAGCACCAGATTTCCAAGCACCGTGGCCTCCCCGGGGCCCGCTACCACACGGCATCCCGTGGCATTGGCGGTAAACTGGCAGAGCAGGTGGCTGTTGGTGCCTCCGCCTACCATATATATAGTAGAATATTCTTTTCCGGTACAGTCCCTGATCTCCTCCAGAGCTTTTCTATAAGTCAGCGCCAGACTCTCGTCGATACAGCGCACTACCTCGGCAATACTCTCCGGAACCTTCTGCCCCGTCCTCCCGCAGAATTCGCGGATGCGTCCCGGCATATTCCCGGCGGGCACAAACTCGGGGGCATTGGGATCTACAAAGCTGACCAGAGACGGGGCCGTCTTCGCCATGGTCTCCAGCTCACCGAAACCATACTCCTCGCCCTCACGGATCCACTGCCTGCGGCTCTCCTGGATCAGCCAGAGGCCAATGATATTCTCCAGGAAGGAAGCTTTGCCGTCGCAGCCGCCCTCGTTGGAGATATTATATTTGACGGATTTCTCATTGATGATGGGATCATCCAGCTCCGTGCCGAACAGCGACCATGTGCCGCAGCTCAGGAAGATGAAATCTTTCTCCTCGGCGGGCACGGCGATCAGCGCGCTCTGGGTATCATGGGCCGCCACGGCCACCACCGGGACGGCGGGCACGCCCAGTTCCTCACAGATCTCATCACTCAATGTACCGACCACTGTACCGCTGGGCACGATATCTGTCAGAATACGTCCAGGAATTCCCAGAGACTCCAGCACTTCCGCAGACCATGTCCTGTTCTTGGCATCAAGAAGCTGGGTAGTGGTAGCCATGGAGTACTCCGTATGCTTTTCTCCGGTCAGGAAATAGATAAAAAGATCCGGCGTCAGAAGCAGCTTGTCCGTCCGCTCCAGAAGCTCAGGCCTCTGTTTCACCAGAGAGCGCAGTTGGAATACCGTATTAAAGAAATTAAACTGGGTGCCCGTAAGCTCGTAAAACCTTTCCCTGTCAATCTGTTTGAAACTGTCCTCCATCATCCCGTCCGTCCTTTTGTCACGGTAGTGGATGGGATTCTCCAGCAGACGGCCCTCCTTGTCCAGCAGGCCGAAATCCACGCCCCAGGTATCGATACCGATGCTGTCAAAGCCCCCTGCGTGTTTGGCTTTGATAATACCCTGCTTAATCTCGAAAAACAGGCGCAGGACGTCCCAGTACATCACGCCGTTCACGATCACCGGATCATTGGAAAACCGGTGGATCTCCTCCAAGCTGATGGTATCCCCGTTGTAAGTGCCGATCATGGCGCGGCCGCTGGACGCACCGAAGTCAAATGCTAAAATCCTCTTCATCATGGCTGTAACCACCTTTACACGTTTTCTCTATAGTAACAAATATCGGTGGAAATTACCATACTTCTTTATGATTTTAGATCTAAACGTTTCAAAAAAACTCCTTCCGTCAAATTTCTCAACTGTCTTGCCTCTATCTCGCTATCTCCCCGGGCAAAAGAGTGCTGATCACCGTCATGGCATTCTCTACGTTGTCCATGATTCCAAAGGAAGGGCAGCTATAATTTAAGGAATTACAGATTCATTGGCTCTTTCCAATTCTCTTATAAGATAATCCATTTTCAAGCCCCTATAATTTTCTTCTATCATGTCAGCCCAATAAGCGCAATTTTCCTCCATGAGTCCTGTCTCATCCTGTAAATCCCGTATAATCCCTTGCACGCTATAGCTTCTGGAAATATAATAATCCGTCAGGTATTTCATCTGGTTGGCAACTCTGATCAATTCTTTCCCATCATATGTTGTATTTATCAGACGATTCATATACCCTGGCTCAAATCGTATGATATATTTCTGAAAAATGATCGACAACAGCCCTCTCAATTCCAATTCATTGTTTTCTTCAATATCTCTGAGAAAAGAAAAACCAGAATAAAATTCAAGCGTTTCCTGGATATCCCGAATAAATTTATCAGCAGTTTCCTCTGACATCTGTTCCTCCAGCAGACGGGCACGTACATTTGTCTTGCTGCCCGTTTTTAATTCCTGCCGGACCGCGGTGAAAAGGCGATCCACCAGTTCGGATACCTCATCCCCCATTTCAGCGCCACCGTCCAGTAAATGCAGCTCCCATTCTTTATCGACCTCCTGCAGCTTTTGCATCGTTTTGGAAATTGTCTTTCCATTTTCCATAGCTAATCTCCCTTTTTATTTCAGAATCCTTAAACCGTGTTTGAAAAAATCTTTCTTTTTCCCGTATTTCTCTTAATTCAATTTCAATGTGAACTGTTCTCTTTCGGGACATACGTCTGGTTGCATAATCTATCCGACCCTTTTTCGTCAAACAATAGCATGTGTCCTTGTTTTTTCCATATCGTTCAATAAAACCTGTATCTAATAACAAATTTAAAAGTTCACTTAAATAATTAGGAGCTATATCGACCCCCTGTGCAACGCTCCTCTGCCGGGCATTGGGATTTAGATAAAGATAATCCAGAATCTCCGGAACATGTTTTCGACCCAATACTTTTTGCGTATTTCTGTGTCTCTCCTGGTCAACAAAAAATATATTTATTTCCTCAAATACTTTGTACATACCGTTAAAAATGCCACATTCATAAAACATCTCCTCCCTTTCTTCTTTGGGTAAACCAGCCATAGTTCTTCTCAATCGCCGGTATCCTTTCAGCATGGAATCCAGATTATCAATGTCCTTCTGGCGAACCATCTGTAATCCACTCTGAACGCACGCCCGGTTTAATGCCCGCAGCTTTCCGCAGGCTTTTTCGTTTAACTGTCCTTCTGAAGCTTCTTTAAGAATCTGGATGCACTCTACTTCTATTTTCATAAACCCACCTCTCTATCTAATTCCAATTGAAAAATATGAGCACACGCCTGTCTGCGGGTATCTGAATTCATACATCGACACGGATGGCCGCATATATCTTCCATATTTACGCCCTCACTTTTCACACCCCTTTTTCCGGGCTGGCAGGACAGGAGAACAGGATTTTCTATTTCGGAATTCTCATTTAGCCATCTGGCAGAACATGTATTGACCCATATGACATTGCAATCCAGATCCGCATATTTAGCCGCAAGTATCTTAAAATGATAATTTCGGGCAGTAAAAGAAGGCACAAGAATGAGATTAACCCTTAACTTTTCTGCCAGTATCCTTAGATATTTAGTCACCAGAAAATCTTTACAGATGACAACGGCAATTCGGCCTATTCCATAACCATGGAGAATATATATCTTCTTATCGGACTCAATATCCTCTTTAGCTGCAGGTTTTTTCATCTCTACACCATGATGCTTTTGCTGTTCACAGATCATATCCCCCATATCATCCAAAATTTTGCAGTAATTGTGATATGGTATAAAAAAAGTTGACAGCCCATTCTCAAGGATTTGAGATATAATCA
>CAJUQO010000018.1 GCA_910588295.1 uncultured Lachnospiraceae bacterium
CAGCCCCTCTTATTTTCATTATAGGCTGTGATAACCCTTCATGATTCGTTGAAAAGTTAATTTCAGTGAGTGAACGTTTCGGGATGGAATAGAAATTTTGTTTGATGTCTTTAGAATTAAATGGTTTAACGATATATGTGTGTCTCTGGATAAGGAAAAAACTCAAAATAGATTCTTTTACCAGTTACGATGTCGTATGGCGGTGTCCATAGGGATAGCGAGCATCGATTGTGTAAAATACAATTTACACCATTGCAAACGGGTGTTTTTCTTGCCCATAGCGAAGCGACATCAAATGATTGCGTTTGCAAGCATTATTTGTTATAATGGAAATATAAATAAATAGGGAGGTCTTATCATGGCAAATACATTAGTTCAGTTCCGTGCGGAAGAAACAGTTCGTATTAAAGCGGTTAATATATGTGAAAAACTCGGCATTGATTTGCCGACATATCTTCGGATGTGTATGTCACGGTTAATACAGGAAAATGGTGTTCCTTTCAGCATGAAAGTGGATGACCTCTCCGCGGGCCGAGGTATGAAGGCTATGAAAGCGGCCAGTCACATTGCTGCGGAGAACGGCATAGCTAATATGACACTGGATGAAATCAATACAGAAATTTTTGAGGCAAGAAGGTGAGGTACGGCATGAAATATTATGCGGTCATTGATACCAATGTCCTTGTTTCTGCCATGCTTAGGTGGGATTCTATTCCCGGAAATGTCATGGCGTTTGTGTTCAGTGAGACAATCATCCCTCTGTTGAATGAGCATATTGTAAAAGAATATAGAGAGGTTTTAAGCCGTCCAAAGTTTCATTTAACAGAGGATATTATCCGAGATATTGTTGATGAAATAAGCAGACTTGGGATCTATATTGATTCTGAAGAACTTGATATGATCCTCCCTGACCCGAAAGATATCGTTTTTTATGAAGTTGTGATGGAGAAACGGAAATCAGAGGAAGCTTATCTCGTTACCGGCAATATAAAACATTTTCCTGCAAAGCCTTATGTGGTAACACCGAGACAGATGATGGACATCATCATCAGGAGCATGGAAGAATAAAAAAGAAGATGTAAAAGTCCTTTTATAATGTGTCGTAAAATCGTAACCTGTGAATATGTGAATAAAAATGCTGAGGATTGCGAACAGCCTGAACACAGAAACAAGGGAAAATTTACACTCTCGTCTCGGTGTATGATTTTATCACTAATAAAAGAGTCTGCCTGTCTCCGATTCATGTTCTGGATAATTCTGACATATCCCTCATTTTGGAAAATGCCATTTTGTCAAAATCCCCATAAGTCACATACGTTTTCCGCTTATAATTTTGTTTCGCATTTTCGTCAACGGTCTATCCCTTGGACTGATATTCCCCTGCGGAATGAATATTTTGCATTACTTCAATAATATATTCTGCCGTACTTTTTCCCCTTCTGAAATAATAGTTCCTGATAGCGCAAATAGGAATATTTGCCCAATAGTCCTTAGCCGAATAGCGGCGCGGACTATCAGGCGCGGCATAATGAAAATACAAAAAATGTTCACAAAAGGTATTGCAATTCCTGTCAGTCTGTGATATAGTGGGGTTCATAGAGATATACATATATTCTTCACGCTAAGCGTGTCCGGCGTTTCGCCATGTATTCACTGGTAATATTTATTTGATCAAGCGGCAGGACTATTACGGTGTCAGCTGGTTTCTGTATGCCACAGCTGCGTGCCTCTGGCGCCGCGTTAAACGGCTATTTGGGGCTGTCCTATCGGCCTGAATAGAGATATATAACAACCTGCGTCGGCTGCCGGAGGGACGGAGAAAATGCCTGTCCGGCCCGGTGTCCGGGAGCGGAAGATCCGTCCGGGAGAGGCAGGTAATGAGAGGAAGTGGGAAGATGCAGACTGGCTGAGGACAGATCCACGCGGTAAAGGGGATATAGCCGGGCCGGGAACCGGCAGAAACCGATAAGAGATATGAAAAGCCGAGAGAAAACAACAAAGTCAGGGGAGAGTCTGGCCCAAAGCGGCCAACATAGTGACGATAGCAGAAAAGGAGTAGTCATGGGGATAAAAAGAAGACATAAACGGGCCACAGCTTTCATACTGGCGGTTATACTGTGCTTTTCGGTGATATTTGATTCTGGCGCCGCGGCCGCAAAGGAATCTGCGGTACCGGAAAAATATGCGGTTACTGTGGAATGCGATGGAGATGGCGCCGTCCTATTGGAGGGACAGGCGGAGTCTGCATATTTATATGCTGAGGGAGAGCCGGTCCGGATCCGCGTGGAACCGGATCCGGGATACGCGCTGGAGGTGCTGACCGCTGCCGACGGAAAAGAAAACGCCATTGACATGAAAATGGCGGATAACACGGCAGTATTTGCCATGCCGGCAGCCGATGTGGTGATTACGGCGGTATTTTCCGAGACGGGGAAATCCCTTTCTGCAGAAAATAAAAAGGAAGATGAGAACGGTTCGGATAAAAGCGGGACTCTTCCGAGCGGAGAAAAGGTATCCGCGGATCAAAAAGGGAGTATCTTCGATGGGGAAAGGGCCGCTGCGGAAAAAGACGGGAATGCCCCCGAAAAAGAAGGAGCGGTTCTGGAAAAGGAAGAGGAAGCCCTGAAAGAAGACGGGGCAGAGCCGGGAAAGGAAAAGGAAGCTCTGAAAGAAAGTGGGGCAGAGTCGGAAAAAGAAGAGGAAGCTCTGAAAGAAGACGGAGCAGAGTCGGAAAAAAATGCGGATGGGGATTCCATGGAAGAGGAAAGCGTTGGCGAAGGGGAGGTATCCCCGGCGGAAGATGAGGTTCAGCAGATTTTCAGCAGCCATATGGATAATCTCGAGATTCTGGAGGCGGGAGAGACGGCATTGCTGTCCCGGGCCTCGGGCGATGAGGTTACGATCCAGGTCACGGCCAGGGAACTCTGCAGCTATGCGGATTATGGCTTAGGCACATGGGGTACGAGGCGATGGGAGGTTGCTTTTGCTGATCCGGACACGGGAGAGGAGAGAACCTCATATGCGTATTGTATCCAGCCGAAAAAAGGCAGACCGGGGGATTGTACGGCGACGTTGGTGCAGCTTTCGGATAATAAGCTGATTTCCAAAGTAATATGGGCCGGGAATTCCGTATACAGCGGGTACAATTCTTTCTGGAACTGTGCCCGTCGGTATGGCTGGATAAAGGGCAGCCATTGGGACTGCGCCCGTGAGTACGGATGGGCGGAGGAAGGCAATGAAGAGGCTGAGTGGATCGTCACCCACATAGCCGCGTCGAAGGTGAACGGTGATGAGGACTGGGATTATGGAGCCAACAGCAGCGCACGGGAGCTGGCCCTGGAATTGATTGCGTTTGCGTCGGATCTGGATTCCGCCATCGATTACCCGGAGATAGCGTTTTCCAAAACCGATGTTACGGCCCGGATTGCGGAGCCGGGGGACTGGAAGACCGGCGATAAGGAGCCCGGTATACTGAAGAAAGTGGATGCGTGCAGGAAGCTGATCCGAAGCGGTGTCTACCAGAAGACGCCGGTGGTTCAGGTGTCGGGCAGTTCTAATAATATCATTACCTTTACGGCTCCCCTGAATGTATATTGCTTTGAAGTGGCCGGGGGCTGCTATAAAGACCCGGCGGGTTTTGAAGTGCTGGCGGATGGCAGGATCAGGTATACCGTCCTGGCAGATTCGGAAATATGTTTTATAGCGCCTCTGGATCAGGCGGAGGAGGTGTCGGCGGCCAGCCATTTTACGGCCCGCGGAGCTGTAAAGAAGATATTTACCCCCTATAAGCTGATCATCAACGGGGAAGGGGATTATCAGAATCTTGCTTTTATTCTGGGAACCGTAGTTCCGGGCGGTGAGCGGGAGGCGTCCATGACAGTGCACTGGATCACTGTGGGGAACCTGCATATGGAAAAGAAGGACAGCTGCGATGGGGAGCGGCTGGCGGGAGCCACATTCAGGCTTTTGGACACTGAGGGGAAGGTGGTGACGCCGACAGAACAGAACGGTATCGAAGGGGACATCGACGGTTCCGGTTTGATTACCGTCCGCGGTGACGGCTGTGCCGATGTGAGAAATATTCCGGCAGGCAGCTATTCCCTGCGGGAGATTCACGTTCCGGTGGGATATAGGATTCCTTCGAAGGACAGGGCCGTGAAGATTACCCCGGGCGGCGGGACAGAACTTACGGTACAGAATGACCAGGTGGCCGCCGGTATCAGAGTTCAGAAATATGATGCGGAGACCGGGAAACCGAAATCCCAGGGAGGAGCCGTTTTCGAAAAAGCCAGGTTCCGGGTCGTGGCGCTGCAGGATTGCAAGGTGGACAGCGTCCATTATAAATCAGGGGATACCGTATATGATGATCTGACGCTGGACAAAAACGGTTACGCCGAGACGCCCGTCAATGCGCTCACGGAGGGGCGTTACAGGCTGGAGGAAACCGGAGCCCCGGCAGGTTATCTGATCGGCGACAGTGTAGAATTTGCCATCACGAAGGAAGATCATGGGAAACGGAAAGATCTCACAGGCGGGGAGGTGGCGGATCCTCCGATCCGCGGCGGTGTCCGAATCAAGAAAGTGGATAAGGACACAAAAAAGACCACGCCCCAGGGGAATGCGTCCCTGATGGGCGCCAGGTTTGAGGTTCTTAGCCTTAATGATGGTGCGGCTATGGTCAACGGCGCAGAATATGCCCGTGGTCAGACCGTGTGTATTTTGACGATTGGCGCGGACGGAACGGCTCAGACGGATTCGCGTCTGCTGCCCTACGGCGACTACGCGGTGCGGGAGGCAGTAGGCGGCCAGCCGAAGGGGTATCAGTGGAGCGGAGAAAATTACCGTGAATTTTCCGTAACCAGGGACGGTGTGGTAGTTGACCTGTGCGGCAGCCCCATGGAAGATCCTGTGATCCGCGGCGGGATTAAAGTTTCCAAATATGACGGAGAATCCGGTGAAAGCCGCCCGCTTGGCGGGGCGTCCTTAAAAAATATGGAAATTGCGGTCTATAATGAAAGCCGGGAGGAAGTCTGCGTATCCGGCCAGGTTTACAAGCCCGGAGAGATCGTCCATGTGATGTATACAGACGCCGCCGGTTGCGCGGAAACGCCGCCGGATCTGCTGCCCTGCGGCTCGTATCGGCTGGTTGAAACGGAGCCCCCGGAAGGCTATCTGGACCGCGGTGAGGATAACAGGGGAGTGTATGAGCAAACCCTTGATATTTCCCAAAACGGAGAGATCGTTGACAGAACCGGCTGGGGGAACGGTATCACTGACTTTGTGAAGCGGGGGGATTTTTCCATCCGAAAGATTGATGCGGATACCCAAAGATCCATGGCTGGCGTGTCGTTTCGGGTTACGTCCCTGGCCACGGGCGAATCCCATGTATTTATGACGGATGCCAACGGCTATTACAGTACATCCTCCTCCTACAGCCCCCATACCCGTAATACCAATGGAGGAAAGGCCCGGGACGGCATGTGGTTTGGCCTCCGGGGCGACGGAAACAGGGTGGAGGCAGACGATTCCCTGGGCGCATTGCCTTATGATACCTATCGGATCGAAGAGCTGCCGGGGGAAAATAACAGGGGAATGACCATGTTTTCCGATATCCTTACTATTTCTGAAAATAAGAAAACTGTTGAGCTGGGTTCCGTTGAGAATAAGGGAATTGCCATAGGGACGACGGCGAAAGACAGCCTGACCGGTACCCATTACCAGGCGGCCTGTGAGGGAGCCTGTATCATAGATACGGTTTTTTATCAAAATCTGGATAAGGGTGTGTCCTATACGCTTAGAGGTACGCTGATGGATAAGGCCACCGGAGAGGCGGTCAGGGATGCCGGCGGAAAGCTCCTGTCGGCGGAAAAGACTTTCACGCCCGTCACCGGCAACGGTTCGGTGGATGTGGAATTTGTCTTTGACGCGTCCGCTTTTGCCGGAATGGCCGTGGTGGTTTTTGAGGAGCTGTATGAGGGAGAAAAAAAGCTGGCGGAGCATAAGGACATGGGGGATGACGCGCAGACGATCCACTATCCGGGAATCGCTACCCGGGCCGCGGACAGCAAAACCTCAACAAATGTCTCCCATGCGGAAAAGGAGGTCACGCTGATTGACACGGTTTCTTTCACGGGCCTGCAGCCCGGCCGGGCGTACAGGCTGTCCGGTACTTTGATGGTGAAGGAAACCGGGGAGGCCTATGTGGACGCAGACGGCAGGACGGTCGCTGCATCCAGATTATTTGTTCCGGAGGAGCCTTCCGGTAGCGTGGATGTTATTTTTACCTTTAACGGGGGCAATGCCGCCGGCAGTACGCTGGTTATTTTTGAAGAACTTTTAAGGGGCGGCCAGACGTATGCCGTTCATATGGATATTGACGATGAAAGCCAGTCCGTGTATTTCCCGGGCATCGGGACAAAGGCCTGTGTGGAAACTACAGGGGATCAGGTGGCCATGGCGTGTTCGCCGCTGGCAGTCACGGACACCGTCTCTTACAGCAATCTTACGGCCGGGCAGGAATACAGGCTGAAAGGGTTGCTGATGGTAAAGGAAACCGGGAAAGCCCTTGAGGAAAATGGAATTCCGGTGGCGGCGGAGAAGACTTTTGTGCCCGACGCGTCTTCCGGTACCGTGGACATGCAGTTTGTCTTTAATGCGGAGAATCTGGAAGGGTATTCCATCGTTATATTTGAGGAGCTATACGCAGGCAGTTCGCTGGTGGCGTCCCACAGGGATATGGAGGATGACGGCCAGACGGTATATATCCCGAAGATCTATACCACCGCTCTGGATGACGTCACGGGAACCCATGAAGCGAAGGCGGCCGGAAGCATGTCGATCACAGATACTGTGACATATGAAAACCTGGTTCCCGGAAAAACGTATACGATAGTCGGTACCTTGATGGACAGTGGGACAGGGGAGGCGGTCAGAATAGAAGGGGAAATGGCGACTGTAAAAGAGCAGTTCGAGCCAAAGGAGACGGATGGAACTGCAGAGGTTACATTTAATTTTAACGGCCTGTCCCTGGCTGGAAAGACGGTGGTAGTATTTGAGTCTTTGCTGTATAACGGTGTGGAAATAGCGTCTCACAGAGATATCGGGGACGAAAGGCAGAGTGTGGCGGTCATTCCCGTGAGATCCGTGAAGGGCGCTTCTGTGGAAAAAGAGGAAGAAAAAGAAGAAAAGATAACGGAGGCGCCGCCGAGAAAAGGCGGTGTATCCGGGAGGTCTGTCGATATGGTAAAGACGGGGGATGCGGCCAACATATTTTTGTGGGGCGCGGCGGGCCTGGTTTCCCTGGGGATCCTGGCCGCCCTGCTGTTGGCACGAAAGAAAAGGCGGGAACCGTAACCCTCCGGAGTCGGCGGGCCAGACGGGCATGCGGACATGCCCGTCTGGCTTTCCATAGGAAAATATCCGGCCCGCGCCGTCATGGGGCAGAGTCTGACAAAAGGATGATCAAGGCCTCCAGCTTTTCCTTTGGCAGATCTTTCATCAGTGTGTTGAGGCGCTGCATTTCCACCGGATAGTTGTTTTCCCTGGAAAGCAGGTCGATGACGGTAATACCGAAATGATTGCAGATATCCACCAGCACGGGCAAAGGGGGTGTGATGGCTCCGGATAATACTTTTTTGATATAGTCATCGTTTTTGCCGATACTGAGGCTGAGCTTGCGCATGGAGAGCTCATTCTCATACAGAAGCTGTTCGATCCTGGTTTTGAAGTTTACATATAATTCCTGATAATCCATTTCGATTCCCTCAAAAGTATGTAGATGTTTACTGTGCAGCCATACAAAGCGCATGTACTCTGGTTTATTCATTATATTATGAAATCTTTCAGGAATATTGTTTTTAAAAGTCCTAATTTGCGGCTCACATATAGTTTTAGAAACCCTGTTTTGTCGAAAAAAGTCGAGATAATTCATTTTTTATTTGACAAATTCTGTCAGTGGTTTTATATTCTAAGTAAGAATAGAGGCTCTACATTAACTAAAAAAGGAAGGAAAAACAGCAGGAGGATAATCATGAGCAGCTACAAGAAGGAATTGAATGATTTTCTCAGAGAAAAAATGTGTTCCTACCGCAAGGAACACGCCTACTCTCAGGAGCATATGGCGGAAATGATCCGTATTGCTCCCCGGTCATATTTTGACCAGGAGCATGGGAAATACGGATTTTCGGCTCTTTCCTTTGTGATGTTTCTTCTGGCTTTTCCCGAGGAAGAGATGCTGGAAATGCTGGGCGAGATACGTTCTCTTATGGGGCGTTTGGAGAAGGAAGAGGCTGCCCGGACACAGTAAAGGGTATGTGGGAGAGGCCCTGTGGCGCAAAGGCCTGCACTCCCTGAAAGTCGGGGGCACAGGACTGAACCTGACGTATGTGGGAGAGGCCCTGTGGCGCAAAGGCCTGCACGGCCCGCGAAGGTACGGAGCAGGAACAAATGAAGACAAAAATACTGCCGCACAGATGCTTATAGCAAATGCGGCAGTATTTTTGTGTTTTCAGGCCCCGATAATTTAGGAAGCGTCAGGAAGGGACTGGCCGATGCCCAGACAGTTGAAAACCTCATCTTCCAGGATCGCGAAAGGACAGGGGCCGGTGGCAAGAACGGCTTCATGGAAGGCACGAAGGTCGAAGGAATCTCCCAGAGCCTCTTCACAGGAGGTGCGCAGATCCAGGAAGCTCAGGTAGCCGAGATAATATTTCAGGTAATTGGCCGGATTTTCGAGGATATACTGGTAGAGGTTCTGTACGGCGGCCTGATCGGATATGCCGAAACCGTCCAGAAATGAGGCGGTGTCCGCCAATGTCCAGCCATAGCCGTGGATGCCGATGTCCAGCAGGGAGGTCAGGCACAGATTCATTGACCGCTCCAGCCAGTACATGGAGGCTCCGCTCCAGATTCCATCGGCCTCGGTGCAGAACCAGGATTCCACATAGGTGGCCCACCCCTCTATGTAGCCGCCGCAGGAGAAAACTTCCCGCAGCGGATCCGGATCCGTAGAAGAAAAGTAATTGGTTTGGTAAAGATGGCCAGGGAAACCTTCATGGGCCAGTGTGGAGAAGAGCTCTACACCGCTCATCTGTTCTGCCGGGTTGATGTAAATGGTGTTGGTTTCCTGGGCGTCGATGGGAGGGGTCAGGTAGAAGGCGGGGCTGGCGTAGTCCGCCAGCTCATCCTGGATCTGTTTCAGCTCCCAGTCCACGTCCGTCAAGGCGGGAAAATCGTCCAGAATGGAGTTTTGCAGAAGCTGCAGCATTTTTGCGGCATCCAGTTTCTCGTAGGGATCTGCCCCCATGGCCGTATCCTGGGGTAGGGACTGGATTTTCTGGATGTCTGCCAGAAGTTGCCTGTAGAGCCGTTCCTGGATCTGCGGGATGCTGAGACTACTTCCGGTTTCTTTGCGTATCAGGGCCTCATAGTAATCCGTGCCGTTCGGGCAGGTAGCCAGGCCGCCCTTTACCTGACAGGAGCCCTTCAGAGCTGTCAACCGTTCCATCAGATTCCGGTAGGCGGGAAATACGCAGTCGGAAAGTTGTTCGGCGTGGGCGTCGGCCAGGCTTTGTTTTTCATCGTCGGTGAGAAAATCACAGGCGCTGCATTTTTCCACAAAAGACGTCTGTAGAAAATGGGAAGCGTCCCCCTGGCCGATGAATTCCTCACACTGGTCGCAGATGCGGTCGATGGCGTCGTCTCCCGGCCCCAGCCCGCTGGCAGCCTGGATATTCACAAAATTCATGAGGTCGGAAAAATACCGGTCCAGATCCCCGAGCAGGGCAAAATATGCGTCGATATCCCCTTTGCTGCGGAACGCATACTCCGCCAGCAGGGTGGGAAGCTGTGCCTGGATGCCCAGGGAAGGGCTGATGAAATTCTGGAGAAAATATCCTTTTACCAGATCCAGTTCATTCTCAGTCTGTGTTTTCAGGATATTCAGCGTCAGGGCCTGGTCTTCCCGCAGAAGTTCGGGATGAAAGCTGTCAAGGAAGGCGTACTGGTTTTCCAGCATGGCGGCCTGTGCGATGGCGTCCCCGTCGGGAAACGATCCCAGTGTGGCGTAGGAGGGTTCCAGCCCCCAGCCGACGGGATCGGCCAGCGTATAGTGGAGGGTCAGGGTGTCCTGGAGCAGAGAATCCTCCAAAAGCTGCCGGGTGTAGCGTTCAAACCGGACGGGTTCCGGCGGGATCAGCCGGTAGAGGCCGGCGCTTACAAGGAGCAGCACGGCGGCGAACAAAAGCGCCGCCAGACATTTCTGTTTGCGGGAAAGACGTCGGATCAAGGGCGGTTCCTTTCCTTCTATATTAATGCATTACCAATCTATGAAAAACACAGATAGAATATACATGCTTTTCACGGCTGTCCCGGGCAGAACGGCCGTAGGGAGGGATGCCCTCTCATGACCGATAAATTTTTTTGCAGGCTGCCGACGTATGCCGTCGAAAGTCAGATTGTGGAATATAGACAAACTTTCCGTCGCTTTAGAGTGAAAACGGCGGGGGATGTGGATTCTTATCCCAAGTTATCCACAAACAAAATGTGGAAAATAGGGATAAAATCAAGTTATACACAAAGTTATCCACATTATCCACACTTTTTTATCCAGATTTTCCAGATTGACATAAGTTTTTTTGAAACAGGCGTTCTGTGAAAAACTCATAAATCGACGGAATAAATCAAAATCCGGTTGACAACACCGAAATCTGAAAGTAAATCTCAACTTTGAAAATTGTACGGAATAGTTCGAAATTTACATGCAATTCAGGCGATAGAGGATGTAATTGGATTCTCCGAACCTGACCGGAAGACAGATATTCCATGGACAGGATGTGCCCCACCTGGTCATTTTTCTGAAGCCAAAATTACGGATTGTGTATTTTAACTAGTCAAAGTGGCGAAAACTGTGATTATCAGGACGGGATTATAGCAAATTGACTATGGATTTTTTGTAGAAAAAGAGTATGATAATAAAAGAATTTGGATAAGCAGGAAAGGAAGTGAAGAAAGTGGACGCCTACATCGAAACCATTAAGGAGGAGATGAACTGCCATACGGTCTTTACCCTTGGCGGCGTGGGCATCAAGGAGTCGGTGGTTGCGACCCTTATCATCAGCATTGTCGTTTTTCTGATCGGGCTGATTGTGACCAGCAGGCTGCGGGTGGAAAACCCTTCCCGGCGGCAATTGGCGGTGGAGTCATTTGTGCTGTGGCTCGAAGGGTTTTACGCAAATACCCTGGGCGAGAAGGGGCGGCGCTATGCCCCCTACATGATGACCATCGCCTGTTATGTGGCGATTGCCAATGTTTTTGATATTTTTGGCATGAAGCCTCCCACGAAGGATATGAACTGTACGGCTGCCCTGGCCCTTATGACCATTGTGCTGGTGCAGTATGCGGGTATCCGGGCCAGAGGTGTGAAGGGCTGGCTGCACAGTTTTGTCGAGCCGATGCCGGTCATGCTCCCGATGAATATTCTTGAGCTCTTTATCAAACCGGTCTCCCTGTGCATGCGGTTGTTTGGAAATGTCCTGGGCGCTTTTGTGGTCATGAGCCTGGTCCAGGGGCTGACGAAGTTCATTCTTCCGGTGCCATTTGCATTGTATTTTGATTTCTTTGACGGACTGATTCAGGTTTACGTGTTTACGTTCCTGTCTTCGATGTACATATCGGAGGCGGTGGAATAAAAAGATATTTTAAGAAAAGGAGATTATCATTATGTTGACAGCTATTGGTGCAGGTATTGCCGTATTTTCTGGTATAGGTGCAGGTATTGGTATCGCAGGTGCGACGGGTAAGGCCGTGGAGTCCATCGCGCGCCAGCCGGAGGCAGCAGGAGAGATCCGTTCCACCATGCTGATCGGCGCGGCCCTCTCGGAGGCGACGGCTGTGTATGGTTTTGTTATCGGCGTGCTGATCATTTTTTTCCTGGGATAAGGGGAAGGCGGTATAGAACATGTTAAGTTTAGATCCTTTTAACCTTGTCTGTATCATCGTCAATCTGATCGTCCTGTATATACTAATGAAGAAATTCGTTTTCGGCCGCGTGCTGAACGTGATCGAGGCAAGGCAGCAGATGATTAACGAGGAGAAGGCCGGCGCGAAGGCGGTCAGGGAGGAGGCAGACCGGTTAAAGAAAGAATACGAGGAGAATCTGCGGCAGGCGGATGAGACCTCGAACCGGATCGTCCAGGAGGCCAGGAACCGCGCCCAGGGTGAGTACAGCCGTATTCTGGATCGCGCGGCGGCGGACGCCGAGGCCATGAAGGCCAGCGCGCAGAAATCCATTGCCATGGAGCGGGAGAAGACCATGGATGAGCTTCACGCACAGATCATGGATCTCGCCGTGGAGGCTGCCGGGAAGATCATGTCGGAAAAGGCAGGCCCTGAAAATGACAGTATTCTCTATGATGCATTTATAAAAGAAGCAGGTGATGTTGATGGTGCAAAAGACGAGTAAATATGCCCGCATACTCTGTGATCTTCCGGTGACGGAAGAGCAGGTGCGGAGGATGCGGGAGGATTTTGCGGGTAATCCGCTGATGCAGGCGGCCCTGATGGATCCTTCTGTATCTCTGGAGGAAAAAGAGGGGGTCATCAACCGTCTGTTTTCCGGCGAGCTGCGCGGCTTTCTTTCCCGTCTGGCAGAGGACGGCGCGGTGGGGCGCGTGGGCGAGATCTGTGATGGTTTCCTAAAGCTCAGGGATGAGAGGAATCAGATCAAACATGCTGTTCTGACTTGTGTTCATGAACCGACAGAGGAGCAGCTTGATAAAATAAGAAAGTTTATACTGATCCAGTTTGGCAGCAAGGAGGCCCGGATCGAGGTCAAAAAAGACGAGGGGCTGATCGGCGGTTTTGCGCTGGACGTGGACGATAAACACTACGACTGGAGCCTTAAGGGCCGTATGGAGGATCTTGGCCGCTCCATGAACCATAAAGCCAGAACCCTGGGCGCCGACGGCGACCCGGACGCGGTGATCTCCATTTTAAAGGAAGAAATCCGCAATTACAATTTTGACGGGGGCAGCCAGGAGATCGGAACCGTGGTGCGTTTCGGCGACGGCATAGCCACCGTCCATGGTATGGATCATGCGATGTACGGCGAGGTAGTAGTTTTTGATACCGGTGTGAAGGGTATGGTGCAGGATATTCGCCACGAGAGCATCGGCTGTATCCTCCTTGGCCCCGAGAAAGGGATTAAGGCGGGGACGAAGGTGACCTGTACCGGCAGAAAAGCCGGCGTGCCGGTATCCGACGAATATCTGGGCCGGGTTATCAATGCCCTGGGAGAGCCTGTCGATGGCAGGGGCGTCATCAATGCAGACAAATATCTGCCCATTGAGCGGGAGGCGCCCGGTATTGCGGAGCGTAAGTCGGTCAGCGTGCCCCTGGAGACGGGTATTCTGTCCATTGATTCCATGTTTCCGATCGGCCGGGGCCAGCGTGAGCTGATCATCGGCGACCGTCAGACGGGGAAAACCTCTATTGCGACGGATACGATCATCAATCAGAAGGGTAAAGATGTGATCTGTATCTATGTGGCCATCGGACAGAAGGCCTCCACCGTGGCAAAAATCGTAAATACTTTAAAGAACCACGGCGCCATGGATTATACGGTTCTGGTGTCGGCTACAGCCAGCGATCCCTCGCCGCTGCAGTATATCGCCCCTTATGCGGGGACGGCTATGGCGGAATATTTTATGTCTCAGGGGAAGGACGTTCTGATCGTCTACGACGATCTGTCCAAACATGCGGTGGCTTATCGGGCGCTGTCCCTGCTTCTGGAGCGTTCTCCGGGGCGCGAGGCCTATCCGGGCGACGTATTTTATCTGCATTCCCGGCTGCTGGAACGTTCCTGCCGTTTGAATGAAGCCTGCGGCGGCGGTTCCATCACAGCCCTTCCTATTATAGAGACCCAGGCGGGCGATGTGTCGGCCTATATTCCTACCAATGTGATTTCTATTACTGACGGCCAGATTTTCCTGGAGAGCGACCTTTTCTTCTCCGGTATGCGTCCGGCCATCAACGTGGGCCTGTCCGTATCCCGTGTGGGCGGCGCGGCCCAGACGAAAGCCATGAAAAAGGCCAGCGGCAGTATCCGTATCGACCTGGCCCAGTACCGGGAGATGGCGGTGTTTACCCAGTTCAGCTCGGATCTTGACCCGGCCACAAAGGAGCAGCTGGATTACGGCGAGGGATTGATGGAGCTTTTGAAACAGCCCCTGTGCCAGCCCCTGTCCATGCATGAGCAGGTCGTCACTCTGGTGGCGGCCACCCATAAAGCTTTTCTGGGAATAAGTAAGAAGGAGATTAAATCTTTCCAGCATGGGCTTCTGGATTATGTGAAAGAAAATTATCCGGATATTCCAGAGGAGCTGGAGCGTGAGAAGGTTTTGACCGCCGAGCTTGCGGATCGTATCGCGGCGGCGGCAGAAGAATATAAGAGCAGGTGTTGATGTATGGCTAGTGCAAAGGAAATTCAGAACCGGATCAAGAGCGTCCAGGATACCATGAAGATTACCAATGCCATGTTTATGATTGCTTCTTCAAAGCTTCGAAAAGCCAAAAAAGAGGTGGAGGTGTCGGGCCCTTATTTCCGTGCCATGCGTCAGACCATAGCGGCCATCCAGGATTATGCCCCGGCAGTCCAGAACCGGTACTATGATAAAAGACCGGATAAATCAGGCAAAGACCGTACGTATGGCTATTTGGTGCTGACGGCGGACAAAGGGCTTTCCGGTTCTTACAACCACAATGTGGTGAAGCTGGTGCAGAAGGAACTGGATAAACATCCGGGGCAGAACGCGCTGTACGTGGCGGGCCGTCTGGGACGGCATCTCTACCGGAAACAGGGTGAGAATGTCATGCATCAGTTTCATTATGTGGTGGAGGATCCTTCTCTGACACGGGTACGGGAGGTAAGCCATCGTGTGCTGGCGGATTATAATGAGGGTAAGATTGACGAGCTGTATATGGTGTACACCCGCATGAATACGCCTATGAGCTGTGAGACGAAGGTCAGCAAATTGTTGCCCCTGGATGAGGAGACCTTCCAGGATATCCCCGACGGGAAGTACCGGGAGGTAGAGCTGTTCCCAACGCCGGAGGCGGTGCTGGATAATGTGATTCCGATCTATCTTCACGGAGTGATCTACGGGGCTCTGGTGGCTTCTTTCTGCAGTGAGCAGAACTCCCGTATGCTGGCGATGCAGTCCGCCACCAACAATGCGAAAGAAATGCTGCACGATTTAAGTATCCAGTACAACCGTATCCGCCAGACCGCCATCACCCAGGAGATTACGGAGGTGATCGCCGGGGCCAGGGCGCAGCGGCAGAAACAATAGTGTAACTGTGAGAGGACTGGACGGTTACGCAATAACCATGGTTATTTATTATTGAGAGGAGGAATCCTCACTTACGTGAGTAAGAATTATGAAAAAAGGCAAAATCGTACAGGTCATGGGACCTGTCGTTGACGTTCAATTTGAAGATAATGATCTTCCCCTGATCAAGGACGCCCTGGAGGTGGAAAACGGCGGCAGGCGCTGTGTGATGGAAGCCGCCCAGCATATTGGCGATAATACCGTGCGCTGTATTATGCTTGCTTCCAGCGAGGGCCTGCACAAGGACATGGAGGTGACGGCCACAGGAGCCGGCATCACGGTTCCCGTGGGGTCAAAGACCCTGGGCCGCCTGTTCAATGTGCTGGGCGATCCCATCGACGGCAAAGGCGAGGTGGGGGAGGAGGAGCGCTGGGTCATCCACAGGAATCCGCCTACCTTTGAGGAGCAGAGCCCGGTGGTGGAGATCCTGGAGACCGGCATTAAGGTCATCGACCTTCTGGCCCCCTATGCCAAAGGCGGTAAGATCGGCCTTTTCGGCGGCGCCGGTGTGGGCAAAACGGTGTTGATCCAGGAGCTGATCCAGAATATCGCCACCGAGCACGGCGGGTATTCCATCTTTACCGGCGTGGGCGAGCGTTCCCGTGAGGGTAACGACCTCTGGACCGAGATGGGGGAATCCGGCGTGCTGAAAAGGACGGCCCTGGTGTTCGGCCAGATGAACGAGCCGCCGGGAGCCCGTATGCGGGTGGCGGAGTCCGGCCTGACTATGGCCGAGTATTTCCGGGATGTGGAGCATCAGGACGTTCTTTTGTTTATTGACAATATTTTCCGTTTTGTCCAGGCGGGATCGGAGGTGTCTGCCCTGCTTGGCCGTATGCCCTCTGCCGTGGGCTATCAGCCCACGCTGGCTACGGAAATGGGCGAGCTGCAGGAACGTATTGCTTCTACCGATAAGGGTTCCGTTACCTCGGTACAGGCCGTTTACGTGCCCGCCGACGATATGACCGACCCGGCCCCGGCCACCACGTTTGCCCATCTGGACGCCACCACGGTGCTTTCCCGTAAGATTGTGGAGCAGGGCATTTACCCTGCCGTAGATCCGCTGGAGTCCAACTCCCGGATTCTGGAGGCGGACGTCGTGGGTGAAGAGCATTACGAGACGGCCCGCCGTGTGCAGGAATACTTGCAGAAATATAAGGAACTGCAGGATATCATCGCAATTCTGGGTATGGAGGAGCTTTCCGACGAGGATAAGCAGGTGGTGTACCGTGCCAGAAAGATCCAGCGTTTCCTGTCCCAGCCCTTCCATGTAGCCGAGAATTTCACCGGCGTAAAGGGAGAGTATGTGCCCCTGGCGGAAACTATCCGCGGATTTCAGATGATCTTAAACGGTGAGATGGACAGATACCCGGAAGCCGCTTTCTTTAACGTGGGTTCCATCGACCAGGTGGTGGAGAAAGCAAGGCAGCTGTAGCGGGGAGGCATGGGGATGAAGGAATTTCATTGTAAGGTGATGTCCTGTGAAAAGATATTCTATGACGGCTCCTGCGTGTCGCTGGTGGTTCCGGCTTATGACGGTGAATACGCTTTCCTGGCCAACCATCAGACCTGTGTGATGGTCATTCCCTATGGCATTTTGCGTCTGCGGAAAGCCCAGGGAGGGTGGATTTACTGCGTGGTCAGCCTGGGCGTCATGCATTTTGTGGATAATGAAGCGACGGTGCTGGTGGATTTTGTGGAGGATCCGAAGAAGGTGGATGCGGTCCGCGCCCGGGAAGTGGAGGAAATGGCCGAGGAGGAGCTGCGCCAGCGGCAGAGCCTCGTGGAGTACAATGCCAGCCAGGCAACCCTGGCCAGGACGCTGTACCGGCTCAGCACCGGAGGAAAATACGACAACAGGGATATATAAATGATACAGGAAGCTGGAAAAGATCCGGACGGCCGCGGAGGGCTGATCCGGATTTCTTCTTATACGCTTACCCATGCGAGTGTTGAAATTAAGAAGAAAGAATGATAGAATCTGTTCGTGGAACCCCCGCGGAGGCGGCCTGGGAGGGCAGTCTGCGGTGATGGGGAATGGCGCCGGCGGATCACAGCCCGGCGAAACGGCAGGAGGGATATATGCGATTGAGAAATATAAAAGGGGCTCGGGAATCCATTGAGAAGAGCCCCTTTGTGGAGCTTGCACCGGAGGAATACCGGGGGCGGTGGCGGGAACGGTTCGGAAACAACCGTCCTGTCTGGCTGGAAGTGGGAATGGGCAAGGGACAGTTCATCATGGAGCTGGCCCGCAGACACCCGGAGGTCAATGTTATCGGCGTGGAGATGTACAGCAGCGTGCTGATCCGGGCGGTGCAGAAGAGGGAGCAGGAGGAGATGGAAAATCTTTTATTCCTGCGCATCGACGCACGGACGCTGCCGGAATGTTTTGCCCAGGGGGAGGTAGGCCGGATCTTTCTGAATTTTTCCGACCCCTGGCCAAAGGACAGGCACGCGAAGCGGCGGCTGACTTCGAGGCAGTTCCTGGAGAGATATGTGAATATACTGGAGCCGGAGGGCCTGGTGGAGTTTAAGACGGATAATCGTGATCTGTACACGTTTTCTCTGGAGGAGCATGAGGCAGCGGGCTGGCATCTTCTCTACAGCACAGAGGATCTGCATCGTGATGAAGAAGCGATGCGGGATAATGTGATGACGGAGTATGAGGAACGTTTTTCCGCAAAGGGGAATCCGATCTATAAGATGGTGATTCGCCGGCCATGAAAATTTTTTGCAGATCCGTGAAGCAAATATGGCGCTGTCCGGGTAAAAACAGGAAAGTGGCAGGTTTTTTTTGCGGGAATAGGTTATAATAAGGAAATGTAAGGAGCTTCATGTGAAGAACAGAAAGCAACGGGCCTGGATGAGCAAATGCTATTGCCAGTATTCCTGCCTGGATCGGCATTTGCTGAAATTGTGCAAACAGCTCAGGAAAGTGAAGGAATGTTTCTGTGTAACCTGCCGGAAGCAAAAACCGGAATGCGAGGAGTAGTCTATCGACTGTTAAGGAGAGCGCTGCACCGGTCGTGGGGCATGGATCCTATACAGAAAATATATAAAAGCAGTACAAAGGCTGCGGAACAGGAGGAAAAAATGGAAGTAAAAGTACATGACGGTAATTTTGAGACGGAGGTACTGAAGGCTGCGACACCGGTGCTGGTAGATTTCTACGCGGACTGGTGCGGCCCCTGTAAGATGATGGCCCCTGCGATTGGGGAGCTGGCCGAAGAATACGAGGGCCGGGTGAAGGTGTGCAAGTGCAATGTGGATGAGTCCATGAATACGGCGATGCGATACCAGGTACAGTCGATCCCCATGCTGTGCATTTTTAAGAATGGCGAGGTGGTTTTCTCCACGGTGGGCGTGACGGGGAAAGAAGAACTGGCGGCCAGAATGGACGCTGCCCTGTAAAAGGGCGGCGTTCATACCCTTAATTTCAAAGAAAACGGAAAAATCCAGCAAGAAAAAAGGAAAAATAGTGAAAAAAATAGAAATTAGGGGTTGATTTTTTCCTTTATGTGGTGTAACATATCTTTTGCATTGAAAAAGTAATAGCAAGCGCCTTTAGCTCAGTTGGTAGAGCAGTAGACTCTTAATCTATTTGTCCAGGGTTCGAGCCCCTGAAGGCGCAGTAAAAGTTCTATTCTAAGGGAGAATCCGAGGGGTGGGACTTTTTATTTTACTTTTTTCAGGAATTTTGTAAAAATATGCCTTTTGAAATAGACATATGCGGCAAAATGGTTTATAATCATTGACAAGAGAACAGACGGCCATTGGGCGGCATGGAGTTGGAGGCAGACAGATGGAGAGATTGAAGAAGGAACTGGGTTTCTGTTTTGAACAGGCGGGTATGTGGATGGATTTTCTGCGGGTGACAGGTGTTTCCTTTGAGGAGGCTACGGGGGAGGATGTGCAGCGTTATGTGGAACATCTGGAACAGGAAATAGAAACTGGCCCGGATATACGGGCCAGATAGGGATTCTTTGGAGTTCTGTTAATTGGCGGCGGGAATATCCTTTTTGCCGCCGGCTGTTTTTTCCTCCTCCGCAGGGAGTTCAAAACGGATCTCCAAAACGTCACTGATCGGACATTGGAGCGCGATACACAGATCGTCGAGGGTACGGGTAGTCACATTCCGGTTATGGCGGAGCCGCTGGATCGTGGCTTTATAAAATCCGTACTTTTCAATCAACGTATACGTTGTAACATTCTTCTTTTTCATGGTTTTCCACAGCGGATCGTATGAGATCATGATGATAGCAGCCTCCTGTTATCACTATTATCCTGTAGGATGCCCAAAAATAATATGAATATAAGAATAGACATAAAAGGGCGGAGGCGGCCCAGAGATTTAGAATTCCTTAATCCATAATTTATAAAATGCTTAGGAAATAAACAAATAATCGTCACAGATTCCAGGTATATTAGATAATGTCAAATGACAGACAACCTTTCCAATTTTTATAGATTTTCTCTCTTTCCTTTCAAGTAATGTGACAGGGGCCTGCAGGTAATACCGCAGGCCCCTGCCGCGTTTGCGGGCGGGATCCCGGTGCTTGTCCCCGCAGGCAAAAGTTCCCATAGTTTGTTAATTTTTTTAAGAAACTGTTAATTAGTGTTTCATGAATTGCTTAGGAAATGGACAAACGGAGGACACAAATTCCCTGTATAGTATAACCATCAAGAACAAAGAAGCAACAACGACAGATGAGGTTGTTGCAATTCTCATCTGTCGGCTTCGTCAAATAACTTTGGCAACTTTCCTTTATATAGATGTGACAATCGGGTCACAAAATTTTTCTCTCTCTTTCCTTTCAAGTAATGTGACTAAGGGCCTGTATGAAAATACAGGCCCTTGTCACGTTTGTTTTGTTATAGTTCGGCCGGGACTGAACGGTAATTTTGTTTTCACAATCGGGTGCTTGACGGCGGGGAAAAAGAGGGGCATACTTACAAATCAGGAGGTAATGATTTATGGCAACAGGGTTAATTCTGGAAGGCGGCGCCATGCGCGGGATTTATACGGCGGGGGTGCTGGATGAATTTATGAAGGAGGGGATCACATTCCCGGGAGTGATTGGTGTTTCGGCGGGGGCCGTGCACGGATGCTCTTATGTGGCCGGGCAGAGGGGCAGGAGTATCCGCTATTACCTGCGTTACTGCGGGGACAAAAGGTTCATGAGCGCCCGCAGCCTGGTCACTACGGGCAATATTGTGGGGGAGCAGTTTTGCTACCATGATTTGCCGGAGCGGCTGGATCCCTTTGACTATGAAGGATTTCAGAAATCGGGGACGAATTTCTATGTGGTTTGTACCAATGTGCGGACAGGGAAGGCGGAGTATATTCTTTGTAAGGATATGCGGGCGGACATCGATTATATGAGGGCGTCGGCTTCCATGCCCTTCGTGTCGCGGATCGTCCATACAGGGGGGAAGAAACTGCTGGACGGCGGCGTGGCAGACAGTGTGCCGGTGCAGGCGTTCCGGCGGCTGGGCTATGAGAAGAACGTGATCGTGCTGACCCGTCCGGCGGACTACAGAAAGAAGTTGGGGAGCACGACCCGGCGGCTGGCCCGGGTAATGTACCGGCGCTATCCGGCTTTTGAGCGGGCGATCATGAACCGGCATAAGGAGTATAACGGGACACTGGAGGAGATCAATCGTCTGGAGAAGGCAGGGGAAGTCTTTGTCATACGGCCGGAGGAGTCACTGAAACTCGGCCGGGCGGAGACGGACAGGGAGAAGATCCGCGCCGTCTATCAGATCGGTGTGCGGGACGCCAGAAGGCGCATGGAGGCGCTCCGGGCGTTTCTGGGGCAGACGAGCAGGACATGATAAAGTGAGGGATGCGGTATGTATACATGGGGACTGGTGCTGGCAACTTGTCTGATGCCCTGCGCGGGGATCGGGATCGGGATATTTTTGATGGGGAAAGGAAGCCGGATGGAGAAGGAACCGGCTCAGGGGGCGGTGTCCGGGGCCGTCCTGGCGCGTATCGGACGGCTGGCCGCCGCCGCAGGGGCCGCGGCGGCGGTGGTGACGGTGGCGGTGCTTTTGCTGACCCTGCATCTTGTGCGGCCCTGGCGCGTGGGTGCGGCTGTCGCGGTGGTGACGGTGCAGTATATGGTGACAATGGCCGTGGTCATTGCGGCGTCCCGGATGCTGCGTAAAAAATGAAAAGCAGGGAAGCATGGGGGGTTATTTCAGAAGCCCGTATTTTTCTTTCAGCCTTAAGATTCTGAGGACGCTCTCGTCTAACCGTTTTTCGCTGATCTTTCCGTCCCTGACCGCTTCACAGACGGCACGGTAGGCTTCCGTGAAATTCTGAGGCATGAGGATGATATCGGCTCCGGCCTGGATGGCCATTACGGCGCTTTCGCCGGAGGAGTAGTTTTTTACGATGGCGCCCATCTCCATGGCGTCGGTGATGACTACGCCTTTATATTTTAATGTCCCGCGAAGCCTTTTTGTGATCATTTGGCGGGACAGGGATGCGGGCAGCTCGTCTCCGGTCACGTTATCTGCCGTGATATGGGCCACCATGACTAGATCGGTGGGGCTGGTAATTGCTTTTTTAAAGGGCAGGAGCTCGCGTTTGTTCAGCTGTGCCCAGGTTCTGTTGACGGAAACATAGCCGGTATGGGTGTCGCCTTTCGTGTCGCCGTGGCCCGGGAAGTGCTTTACACAGGTCATGACCCCTGCTTTGTGGAAGCCTTTGATCCCGGCGTCTACCATTTTACTGACAAGCCCGGGGCTGCTGCCGAAGGCCCGCTTGCCGATCACGATATTTTTGGGGTTGGTGTTCACATCGGCGACGGGGGCGAAATCGAGGTTGAACCCGTATTTTTTCAGATACCTTCCTATCGTATAACATGCCGCTTTGGCTTTTGATGTCTTGCCTGTTTTGCCGACAGACTGCATGGAGGAATATTTTTTGACCTTGAATTTCCGGTTGTTGGCGATCCTTGCCACGGAACCGCCCTCTTCGTCAACGCAGATAAAGAGGCCGGTTTTGGCGCTTTTTTGCAGGTCTTTATTTAATTTAGTGATTTGGCCTGGCGTGGTTATATTCTGCGAGAACATGGCTACGCCGCCGACATTATATTTCTTTATGTTTTTTTGAATTGTTTTGCAGATTTTGGTGACGGCGTGAGTATTCCCTTTGGCGAGTCTGCCGGCAAGAGCTTCGGGCCTCACGATAAAGAGCTGCCCGACTTTTTCCTCCAGGGACATGGCTTTCAGGCGTTTTTCGCAGGAAACTGTTTTTTCTCCGGCGGCCCTTGTCTGCAGCGTACCGGAGGGAAATACAGAGAGCAGGGGGAGAAGGATGCAGAGGAGGGTAATGGTTTTTTTCATAGCTGTGCTCCTTACACATATGTAGAGGCCGTACAAGTGCCGGATGGATGTTTCATAAAAATTATATCCATGCGCCGATGTTTGTCAATCCGTGTGCCGGAATCCGCCCATTTAAAGTTTGGCTGCGCCAAAAGGGCGGATTCCCTCCTGGCATAATATATGCGTTCTTACGGACTTTGCATCCGGTGCAAAGTCCTGGGCTTTACTATTACGATAAAATTCAGTGGAACGCGGCTGTATTTTTTGGTATAATTTTAAAAAATACAGTGAAGGAGGATACATAGTGGGAAAGGATACAAATTTTGAGGCGGCGGCATCGTTGATCCGCAGGCAGGAGGAACTGTTACAGTTTGACTCTTTTACAAATGCGGACGCCTGGGAGCTGGGCAGACTGATGGTGGAGGAGATTAAAGCCAGAGGGATTGAGTTGGCGGTGTGCATCCGCAAGGTCAACGGGAACATTGTATTCCAGTATGCCACCGACGGCACGAATCTAAACAACCAGCGCTGGATGATGCGCAAATACCATACGGTGGCCTACATGGAGACCAGTTCCCTGCTGGCCACAGTAATGTCCCATATCACGGGGGAGAAGATCGCGACCCACGGGCTGTCGGATACAGAGTATGTGCTCTGCGGCGGCGGATTCCCCATCAAGATCAAGGGGAGCGGGATGACGATGGTGGTGACGGTATCAAATCTGCCCCACGAGAAGGATCACGGGTTTATCGTGGACTGCCTGGCTAAATATCTGAATGTGGAGGCGCCGGCACTGACGGAGGAGATTCCGATTCCTTGACGGCACGGGCAGAACCGGACCGCCGGAATATAACAGTAGGAGGGATGAATATGAAAAAATATGATGTGGTGGCTCTGGGCGAGCTGCTGATCGATTTTACGGAGAACGGGGAGAGCGGCCAGGGGAACCCGCTGCTGGAGGCGAATCCGGGCGGCGCGCCCTGCAATGTGCTGGCTATGCTGAACCGTTTGGGGAAAAAGACGGCCTTCATCGGCAAGGTAGGAAAGGACATGTTCGGCACGATGCTGCGGGAGCGGGTGTCGGGGCTGGGTATCGATGTGTCCGGGCTTCTGACGGACGAGAAGGTGCACACGACGCTGGCTTTCGTGCACACCTATCCCGACGGCGACAGGGATTTCTCTTTCTACCGCAATCCGGGGGCGGATATGATGCTGACAGCGGATGAGGTGCCCCTGGAGATGATCCGGGATACGAAGGTTTTTCATTTCGGAACCCTGTCCATGACGGATCCGGGGGTGGAGGAGGCCACGAAAAAAGCGTTGTCCGCGGCGAAGGAAAGCGGTGCACTGATCTCCTTTGACCCGAACCTGCGACCGCCCCTGTGGCGTTCCATGGAACTGGCAAAAGAGAAGATTGCCTTCGGCCTGTCCCAGTGCGATGTACTGAAAATCTCGGACAATGAGATTGAGTTCATGAGCGGCACGGCGGACATTGATGAGGGAGTAGCCCGTATCCGGAAACAGTATGATATCCCGTTGATTTTTGCCACTATGGGGAAGGACGGCAGCAAAGCTTTCTATAAGGAGCTGGTGGTGGAGGGACGTCCCTTCGTCAATGCGCATACCATCGAGACGACAGGGGCCGGGGACACCTTTGGCGCCTGCGCTATAAGCGGTGTGCTGGATGCGGGCCTTGAGAACCTGGATGCCGCGAAGCTTGAGGAGATCCTGGTATTTGCCAATGCGGCGGCCTCGCTGATCACAACCCGGAAGGGGGCGCTCTCGGTGATGCCTGGGCCGGATGAGGTGCGGCAGTATATGAAAGAGATGGAGGAGTGACGGCAGAACCCGGATACCGCCGTCCGCGGCGCATATTTCGTTTTTGAAAGGGCATACTGGATGGAAAAAACAATATAATAGGCGGGTTGCACAAAGCGACGGAGGCCCATTTGGAGAGTTGCTGTTGAAATCCGTGGAAATCTGTGGTACGATAAGCCCAGTTTGAAATAGGAAAAGAATTTCGTGTATGCGCTTGTTCAGATAGGGAGGATGATGATATGGCAGAAAATCAGATAAAAACGATTGGTGTTTTGACCAGCGGCGGCGACGCCCCGGGTATGAATGCGGCGATCCGCGCGGTGGTTCGGAGGGCCCTGGCACAGAATATTGCGGTGAAGGGTATCCTGAAAGGGTATGATGGGCTGATTAATGACGATATCGTGAGTATGACCAGCCGCAATGTGTCTAATATCATCCAGCGCGGCGGTACGATTCTGTACACGGCCCGCTGTCCCGAGATGCGCACCCCCGAGGGTGTTGCGGCGGCGGCGGAGACCTGTCGCAAAAACGATATCGACGGGCTGGTGGTGATCGGCGGCGACGGTTCTTTTGCCGGCGCCCAGAAGCTGGCCAATGAGGGGATCAATGCCATCGGCGTACCGGGTACGATTGATCTGGATATCGCCTGTACGGACTACACCATCGGTTTTGACACGGCTATCAACACGGCCATGGAGGCTATTGATAAGATACGGGATACTTCCGCTTCCCATGAGAGATGCTCGGTCATAGAAGTTATGGGCCGGCATGGCGGTTACATCGCTCTCTGGTGCGGTATTGCCAACGGGGCGGATGATATTCTCCTTCCGGAGCACTATGATTATGACGAGCAAAAGCTGATCGACAGGATCATCCTGAATCGCTCCCGGGGTAAGACTCATCACATTATCATCAATGCGGAGGGCATCGGTCATTCCGCCAGTATGGCGAGGCGCATTGAGGCGGCCACGGGCATTGAGACCCGCGCCACGATCCTGGGCCATATGCAGCGGGGCGGCTCTCCCACCTGTAAGGATCGTTTTTACGCGTCTCTGATGGGAGCCTATGCCGTGGATCTGCTGCTGGCGGGCCAGACAAAGCGCATTGTCGGTGTTAAGAGTGACAAGATCGTGGATTTCGATATCAATGAAGGCCTGGCTATGCAGAAAGAGATATCTCAGGAACAGTATGAGATTGCCAAGACCCTGTCCTACAGTTACGGCAATTTCCATCTGGGCGCGGCGGGTAATGTCAATCCGCTGAAACAGTAGGTGATCTGTAGCCGCGGAATGAAGAAGCGGTGTTCAGGCATCTGGGCGTTTATGATGATAATGAGAAAAGGGCCGCTGTGCAGAGGGGACTGCACAGCGGCCTTTCGGTCGGCATACATCCGAAAAAAAGCGGCCGACGGCAGATCCGGCATGCCGGGGAGAGGCACGTTAAGGCCGCGGATGAAACAGATCCGCCATGCCCGAAGAGAGAGGGAACGGAGGAACGATGACAAAAGAAGAAATACTCAGACAGTACTACGGTTATGAGGCCTTCCGCAGCGGACAGGCGGAGCTGATTGAAGCGGTTTTGGCAGGGCGGGATGTGTTCGGCATCATGCCCACCGGGGCAGGCAAATCCATCTGTTATCAGGTGCCCGCCCTGATGCTGCCGGGGATTACGCTGGTAATCTCACCCCTTATATCCCTGATGAAAGATCAGGTCACGGCCCTGAACCAGATGGGCGTCCATGCAGCCTATCTGAACAGCTCCCTCACCCCCGGGCAGTACCGGAAGGCCCTGGAGCTGGCCAGAGGCGGCCGTTACAAGATCATCTATGTGGCGCCGGAACGGCTGATGACCGATGGGTTCCTGGACTTTGCCCTGCACACGGAGCTGTCCCTGGTCAGCGTGGACGAGGCCCACTGTGTGTCCCAGTGGGGCCAGGATTTCCGCCCCAGCTATTTAAAGATCGTGGACTTTCTGCACAGCCTGGCCCGTCGTCCCGTGGTGGCGGCTTTTACGGCCACGGCCACCAGGCAGGTCCGGGATGATATTGTCCGCATTCTGGAGCTTGATCGGCCTGTGGCCCTGACTACAGGTTTTGACCGGAAGAATCTGTTTTTCGGCGTACGTCAGCCTCGGGATAAGATGGGCGAGGTCTTGAAGCTGCTCTCGGAGCATCGGGGTGAGAGCGGCATCATTTACTGTGCCACTCGGAAAAGCGTGGAGGAGGTCTGCGACCGCCTGATCCGGGAGGGGATAAAGGCCACCCGCTACCATGCGGGGCTTTCCGATGAGGAGAGGACGAAAAATCAGGAGGATTTCATCTACGACGCGCAGCCGGTGATGGTGGCCACCAACGCTTTCGGCATGGGCATCGACAAATCCAATGTGCGCTACGTGATCCATTACAATATGCCGAAAAATATGGAGAGCTACTATCAGGAGGCGGGGCGCGCCGGACGGGACGGTGTACCTGCGGACTGCATCCTGCTCTACGGGGGCCAGGATGTGGTGACGAACCAGTATTTTATCGAACATGCCCGGGAAAATGAGGAGCTCTCGGATAGGGAACTGGAGATCGTAAAGGAGCAGGACAGGGAACGGCTGAAGAAGATGACCTTTTACTGTTTTACTGAGGACTGTCTGCGGGGCTATATGCTGCGGTATTTCGGAGAACAGGCGGCGGGCTCCTGCGGGAACTGTTCAAACTGCATCGGGGAATTTACGGAGTTGGATGTGACGGATACGGCCCTGGCGATGATGAAATGTGTCTATGAGAGCGGCAGCCGTTTCGGCGCCCAGGCCATCCTGGATTGCCTGCGGGGCAGTTCCAGCCAGAAGATCCGTCGGTTTGGCCTGGACAAAAATCCCTGTTACGGCTGCTGCAAGGACGTGACAATCCACCGGCTGCGCCAGATCCTGAACCGCCTCTATGTGCTGGAGTATCTGCGTCAGGAGGGGGAGCCCTATCCGATCCTGGCCATGACGCAGAAGGGCCGGGAGTCTGTCCTGGGAGATGTGCCGATCCGGGTCACGATTCAGATCCCCACGGAGAAGCTGGTTCAGCAGAGGCGGAAGAAGGGAGCCGGCTATACGCCTGCGGCGGAGGCCGACGAGGGCCTGTTTGCCGGCCTTAAGAGGCTGCGCCTTGCCTTGGCCAGGGAAAACGGCGTGCCGCCGTATATCATTTTTTCTGACAGGACGCTGACGGATATGTGCCGCAAGCTCCCCCGGACGAAGGAGGAGATGCTGCAGGTGACAGGCGTGGGCGAGGTGAAATTTGAACGCTTCGGGGAAAAGTTTCTGGAGGAGATACGGAAAGGGGTCGAATGACGGGCTGACAGGAGCCGGAAACGGGTGTATAATGGTGGTATCAAATGTCTGGAGGAAGAGAATATGAAGCGAAAATTGTACATGCTGTTCCTGGCAGCTTTTCTGTTGCTGGGAGCGCCTTTGTCGGTCTGCGCGTCAGTAAATACTGAGGGTTCCGGCGACAGGGCTGCGCCGGAACTGTATTACCTGGAGCTCAGTAAGGGAGAAATTTCTTTTGCGCGGCCGGGGCTGTCGGAGAGATTGTATGTGACAGATTATGCGGATGCGGATTATCCCTATTCCGGCGTGGACTGGAAAAGCGACGATTCCTCGGTGGCCACGGTTTCTGAGGACGGAATGGTGCGTGCGGTGGGATGCGGCGAATGCACGATCACGGCGGCGTCCAGGGACGCAGCGGGGGTATCCGCGGAATGCTTGGTCACTGTAGAGAAATATGCCGTGACCTATCATTACAAAAGCGGCCAGAAGGACAAGAACGTCTATTATGAGAATTGGGATGAGGTCACTCTGAAAAACCCGAAACGTTCCGGCTATACATTTTCGGGCTGGTACACGGATAAAGCCTGCACCAGGCGTATTCGGGTGATTGCGGAGGATAATCGCAAGAATTACGAATTGTATGCATTGTGGAAAAAGGTAAAGAAGCCCGGAAAACCTTCCGTCAGCGTGAGCAGTTCTTCGGCGGGGAAAGTGAAAATTACTATCCGGAAGAAGGTAAGCGGCGCTTCCGGTTACGAGATTTGGGCCGGGAAAAATAAATCCATGACTGCGGGGAAAAAGACCGTAAGAATTTCCGGTACGTCCAAAACGCTGTCCGGACTGACGGCGGGGGCCAGGTATTTTGTGAAGGTGAGGGCCTATACTTCTGATTCTACGGGAACCAGAATTTACGGCGCTTACAGCGCGGTCAGGCAGCTCACGGTCAAGAAAGCGGCTGTGAAAAAACCGTCGTCCTCCGGCGGAACTGTATATGTCACCCGTACGGGAGATAAATACCACCGCGGGAGCTGCCGCTATTTGAGGCAGAGTAAGATTGCCATTTCCAAATCCGAGGCAAAAAAACAGGGCTACACACCCTGTAAGGTATGTAAGCCCTGATGTGGAGTTGGCAGGGATCTGCGATCCATTTTCCGCCGGAGAGGCGGCGGCAATGTCAATGAGCCGATGAAGCGCCTCAGAGGACATGCCGCCGTATCCGGCTCCAGATCTGATCCTGGAAATGGCAGTAGGCCCAGTCGAAAAAGTAAACCAGCACCTGTCCGCCCAGGATCAGCGCGGGATAGAGAAAGGCGCCGATCTGATCCATCAGGGAGGGGCTTATGACCCACCGGGGAAACAGGAAGATGAGGGGCAGATACATGGCATTAAAAATGCCATATTTGGCGGCCAGGAAAAGCCGCCTTTTCTTTTGCTCATTTTCCATGGCGCACAGCCGTCCCCACACCAGTTCCGTGAGCAGGATATAAAGGGCCAGCGCACTGAAGGTCAGCATATACAGTTTCTGGGGGGAGAGAAAGAACCCCAGCAGGATATTGGCGGCAAGAAAGGCCCATGCGGCCCGGCTGCCAAATTCCCGGAATATGATGCCGGTGCCGAAAGAGGCCGCTGCCAGCAGAAACAGTGTGCTGCTCTCGATCACATTGCCCAGATAGATTAGGATGATAGATATAGCCAGAAGAGCGCCTGATACGGTCAGTTGTCTGGTGTTTAAAAACATGAGCAGAGATCCCCTCCCATACATTCGCAACATTTATCCGCAATAAACAGGTCGCAGCAGGTATCCCCGGTGCAGCTTCCGCCGCCCCGCCCGTTGTATACGGGGCTTTGCTGATATCGTCCGTTCCGGTTGGACAGATGGCTTAAAAAGGAGGCGTACTCCGTGTTGCCGGGGGCCATATTTACGGCCTGCTGGGCGTGGGACAGGGCGTCCGCGTTGTTGCCCACCCCGAAGCTGGCCACGGCGTAGCAGTAGTGCCACTCGGCGTTACGGTTCCCCATAGGGCGCAGGATATTTAAGGCATCGTAGTACTGCCTGCGGTTCAGCATGGCCCGTACGTCCGTAAACATCCCGCCGCCTCCGGCATTTTGCTGATAGCTGGGGCCGGCGTCGGTGTAGCCGTCGTAATTCCCGCCGGAGCCCGCGCTGTAGGAACCGGACCGTTCGTTCATGATCTGGGTGTAGGCCTCCTGCACTTCTTTGAATTTTTCTTCCGCCAGGTCGGAGAGCGGGTTATTGACGTAGGAATCGGGATGATATTTCCGGCTCAGATCCCGGTAAGCCCGCTTGATCTCCTCTGTGTCGGCGTTTCTTGTAACGCCTAATATTTTATAGGGGTCGTTTACCATAATGATTTATCTCCGTTCTTTTTTCTCTGTCTCTGTTCCTTTGTGCGTGGCAACGTATCCGCCGCAGGATGCGGCGTCCATTTTCTTTGTCCGTGTTCCGCGGTGTCAGGTTCCTGCGGCTTTTGCTCTTTCTGCGTTTTCCGGTGCTACAGGTTCTCTTTCCGAATGCCGTTTCCTGTAACGGTTCCATACGCCGTCGTACAGGATGTTGCGGAGGATCGCCTCGTCCCGGATGCAGGGCAGAAGCTCCATATGGGCCGTGCACTCCGCCATCATCATGGTGAGGAGCCGGTGGCAGTCCTGCTCAAAGTGCGCCCGGCCGCTGTCCGTATCCCTGTACAGCTTTTTCTTTCGCAGCAGCAGGATATTGTAGCTGCCGTTTTGTTCATCATCTGCCATGTCGTCCCAGGCATCCATCAGGTAGATGAATTTTCCGAGAAAAAATCCCACATTATACAGGGTGTTCCGCCAGATATCCTCTTTCACGGCGAATACATCGCCCAGGAGATCCCCGAATACCCCGGCCACCCGGTCGATATCCAGGGAGCCGGCCTTTTCCAGCGCGTCCAGGCGGGCCAGGCATCGTTTTATGTGGGCGGCCTTCTCCGGGTACAGCTCCCTGGCCCGGAGGTATGCCCGGCGGTAGGCCCGCAGGCCGACGATGGCGGCGGGCTTTCTCTCGTCTATCCAGTCGTCCCGGAAATGATACCAGGTCAGCAGGATGCCCATGTGGGCCGCATAGGCGGCATATTCGTGTCCGATCATCATCCGTTTCTTTCCCGGGTGGAGCAGGCACCGCCCGCTTACGATCCGGCTTTCCGGTTCGTACAGGGAGGAAAGCAGGATAGACAGAAAAGTCATATCGTAGGACAGGGTAAGCTGTCCCGCCGCCCCGTATTCCTTTTTCAGCGTCCGGCAGAGCCCGCAGTAAAAGCCTTTATATGTCTCGTATTCGCGGAGCTTGAGCTCCATCTTGTTGACCGTGATATATCCAAACATAAATCTCCCGTCCAGTGCCATGCCCCATTTTATACCTTCTGCCCAGTATATCTTTTTTTGCCCATGTTTTCCATAGTTAATTCCGGATTTTATGTAATCTTCATAATTATTGGGTTTGTTTCTCCTGGCGTGGATTCGGGTATGGGGGAGCAGCTTGATTCTGTTGTTTAAAAATTCAGATGGATCGGTTGCGCGCAGCTGCGGAATTTGATACAATACTTTTACCATAAATATGTCTGAATTATGAACAGACATAAAAAGTGCTGAAAAAGGGGAATTTTCAGAATACTCTATGAATTACCTGCAAAAATGAGCCCGGGAGCCCAGTGTTTATGCGGGGTTCAGGGGGGTTAGGGGTAGAACTGAGGAGGGCCCGAGGTAGGGCATTGACACGGATGTTCCGTTCCAAACATAAGTGTGCATCGTATTATAAAGTTCGTATCAGCGACTTGGCATGACCAGGTCGTTTTTTTGTTACAGAAAAACGATGGACGTCTGCTGTCTGTGTCATTCTCCCATTTGGCATATACACTGTATTGGCTTATGCGGCTGCAATTAAGTTACTCATTATGCTTGCTGTTATTGTCGCGTCAGCCACATCATCAATATATACCATAAGGCTGATGAGCCGAAAAATACGGAAAACAGCGGAAACGGACAGTCACAGAATTTGTATAAACAGATTGTATAAATGCCGCCCCGAATCGTTACTTTGAGCGGCTCCGGGCCGTGAAAAGTAAGTGCGCCCGGAAGGGCGCAATGTTTAATGGGTGGAAATCCCATCTGGTAAGATGCCAACCACATCACCAGTAGCGAACCTTGAGTCTGTATAGGCAACAATATCAGGCTAAGCGTAGGAAGTCAGGTAGTAGGGCTATATGGCGAATTTAGCACCGAAATCACGGACAGTCCAGCGCGCCGACATTGTTTATTTTGCGGAAGGCAACATGTGTGTTTATCGTTATGGTGAGATTTCACACAGCACTGCGGTGTTGGAACGCCAGTCATGCTACACAATGACATTGCGTCAACTGAGGGAGAACCTGTGCCCTCCGCCTTCAAGTATAAGGGGGCGGTATGCGAATCAACGAAAGGAGTGCAGCAAACGGGATGAAGGTAGTCGGATAGCCCGGTAGTACCGTAGAAAGTGGGTAATGCCACTGGAGGGAAGCGGAGAAGGGGGTGTTCCTCGCACCCCTGCTATGCAAAACCATATCAAAGAGGAAACATTGTCTATACCCAGGGATAGGAGTAACAATGGAAACGAAATTGGCGAGAATATCACAACTGTCAAGCGAAAACCCGGACATGGTATTTACATCCATTGGGCATCTGATTAACAAAGAAATGCCGAAAGAATGCCACAGAAAAATGGATGGGGACAAGGCGGCAGGGACCGACGGAGTGACCAAAGAGGAAGACAGCCGGAATCTGGAAGAAAACCTTGATAAATTAGTGGAAAGGCTGAAAAAGAAATCGTATACGCCACAGCCGGCGAGGCGGGTGGAAATACCCAAAGAAAATGGAAAGACCAGGCCGCTAAGCATCTACTGTTATGAAGACAAGCTGGTACAGGAAGCACTAAGGCGCATACTCGAAGCGGTATTTGAACCACATTTCTATGATGAGATGATGGGATTCCGCCCAAAGAGGGGATGCCACCAGGCAATCCGGAAATTGAATGTGATGCTGGAAATGCGGCCAACCAACTACGTCCTGGACGCGGATATCAAGAGCTTCTTCAACCACATAGACCATGGATGGGCAGTCAGATTTATAGAATCACGAATCAAAGCCCCCAACATCATAAGGCTGGTAAGACGGATGCTGAAAGCAGAAAACATAAAGGACTACCAGTATGAGGAGACGGAGGAAGGATCGGAGCAGGGCTCCGTGTGTTCACCCGTGATAGCGAACATTTATATGCATTACGTACTGGTGCGGTGGTTCAAGGAACGAATCAGACCATTGCTGAAAGGATATGGGGGACTGGTAGTATACGCCGACGACTTTGTAGCATGCTTCCAATATAAGGAAGAAGCGGAAGAATTCTATAAACATCTGAAAGGAAGAATGGAACACTTCGGAATTCCCCTGGAAGAGAGCAAGACCCGGCTCATAGAGTTTGGGAAGTATGCGGAGGAAAGATGTGGAAGGAAAGGCAGAAAGCCGGAGACATTCACATTTCTGGGTTTTACACATTACAGTTCCCATGGAAGGAATGGTAAATTCCGGGTGAAGAGGAGAACCAGCAGGAAAAAGTTTGCGAAGAAATACAAAGAAATACATGGCCCAATTCGGGAAATGAGGACAAAACCCCTAAAAGCCATAATAAAGAAACTGAACGAGATACTTGTTGGTTATTACCATTACTATGGAATTACGGACAACATCCAGAGTTTGAGCGACTTCCGGTACCGGACGATGAAAAGCCTGTTCAAATGGCTAAACCGGAGAAGCCAGAAGAAAAGCTATAACTGGGATGGATACAATGACATGCTAAAGGAATCCCCATTAGCAACGCCAAGAATTTATGTAAGCGTGTACGCGAGATAGTTATTGAATAATTAGTTTTGCAAAGAGCCGGATACGGGAAAGCCGCACGTCCGGTTCTGGGAGGGGCGTGCCCCGTAAGGGACACGTCTACTCGACCGAGCGGTTAATGGTATTTGGGCAAGTTCAGGTTTAGTGGTTGCGTATAGCAGTGGAATCTGATACAATGATTTTAACGTAAATATGTCTAAACTATGAACAGACATAAAAAGTACCGAAAAACGGTAGTTTTCAGAATATTCTGTGAATTACCTGCAAAAATGAGCCCGGGAGCCCAGTGTTTATGCGGGTTCCCAGGGCATAGCGTAGAAATGAGGAAGGCCCGAGGTAGGGCATTGACACACTATTACCTTCCGATATTGTGCACCTTCAGGTAATTGTAGAAATGAGGAAGGCCCGAGGTAGGGCATTGACACCAATTATAGGATTTCCCTACAGCAGGTTTAGCATCTGTAGAAATGAGGAAGGCCCGAGGTAGGGCATTGACACACAAGATGTTAATGCGGAGCACAGCTCCTAACAAATGTAGAAATGAGGAAGGCCCGAGGTAGGGCATTGACACCATTTTTGATTTTACAGTACCAGTATGGTACTTCGTGTAGAAATGAGGAAGGCCCGAGGTAGGGCATTGACACAATATAAATCACCTACTCTTTTGTGTTAGTTATTAGTAGAAAAGAGGAAAGCCCGAGATAGAGCGTTGACACATAAGAATTATGATAATCTTATTTACATTTACCTTGTTAAAAATGAGACTGGCCTGACACAGGGCATTTTCCCTTTTAATTAGGAGAGTTAGCGTTTCTCTCTTTGTTTCAAGTAACCCTGCTCGCGGCTATGATACGGATCTTTTCTATTTTCTGTAAGCTGAACCAGATACATCTATCGGACAGACAATGGGTAGAGAAGGAAACAGAAAGCCTGTTTCTTCCTGACCATGTTTGTCCCGTCTGCCATGCTCATGGCTCTTTATCCCCTTTTGCTTCCTATACGCGCTGTCTGGTGGAACGTGAAAAAGGCAAGCCGGCCATACATGAAATAGTAATAAAACGTCTCCGATGCCGTTCCTGCGGCCATACTCATGCACAGGTATCCAGTGCTCTTGTTCCCTATTCCTCTTATTCATTACGATTTATCCTTCAGACGCTCAGGGACTATTTTCTGGGCAGGGCGTGTGTGCAGCTCATTTGTGACCGTGCCGGGATTGCGGTCTCTACTCTGTACCGATGGAAAGATCTGTTCATTCGGCACAAGGCTTTGTGGATGAAGACATTGAATGATCTGTCTGCCGCCCGGCCGGCGGAATTTGCCGAAAACATGGACGGCCATCTTTTGCAGCATTTCTATCAGGCATTTCGCCTTTCGTTTCTGCAGGGCCCACACAGTAGGCATCCGGAATCGCCTCCGGAGAGAGCAAAGGCTCCATCCGCCGCCACATAAGATAGGCATGGCATCCCTAAAGAGATTTTGCTAAGCTTCTGGTAACAAAACCGTTCAACGGGGATTGGTTACGAGAATGGAGGAAGATCTATTGAAGGAAACAAAAAAGCAAAAATCGCAGGGAAGCCTTATGGAAATGACTGAGAAATGGATGAGCCTGGAACGTAAAACGTTAAAACAGCGTCAGGAAGCGGAGCAGTTCTATGAGAAAAATCTTATGAAGCTGATCGAGAAGGATTATGTCGAGAGAAATGCGGAAAAGGTATATGAGAGCGCAAAGTACCTGATCATGTCCGTGGGTATGTCTTATGAGCCCATCGTATTAAATATATGTCTGCTGAAACCGGAAAAGATACTATTTCTGTGCACGGAGCAAACGGAAAAATATCTGGATAAGGTAGTGCCGTATTGCAGGCTTTCCGCCTCAAGATTCCAGAAAGCAGTGGTGAGCGAGACCAACCCGGTGGATATTTATCATGAGATCAAGCGGGCCTATCAGTCATGGGAGAGGCCGGAAAAGCTCTATATAGATTTTACGGGAGGGACGAAAGCCACGTCCGCGGCGGCCGCAATGGCGGGTTCCATGATCAATGTCCAACTGGTATATATAGGAACCAATGACTACCTGTCGGATTTCAGGAAACCCAATCCGGGCTCGGAAACACTATTTTATATCACAAATCCTTTGGAAGTATTCGGGGATCTGGAGATTGAGAAGGCGTTTACTCTGTTCGGAAAACATAATTATCCTGGAGCCCGTGCCAGGCTGGAGGAATTGAAGTAGGATGTCCCCGATCCGGATGTCCGCCAACAGTTGGAATTTGCGTACCTGCTTTCCTGTGTATATGAAGCATGGGATGCGCTTGCATTTGCCGACGCCTATGGTTACATCACGAAGCTAAACAGGCAGTTAAAGCGGGACAGGTCAATCCATGGACAGTTTCTGCTTATGGATTTTGCGGATCTGTTGGTACGGCAGGAAAAAATACTGGAACCGCTGGCGGAAATGGAAGATTTGCTCGCACAAAAAAAGCATGCCTATGTCATGTCTCAGAAACAGTATATGATCCCTCTGATGTTCACGATGTATCAGAGCACGCTTATCCGGGAAGAACAGGAGAAGCTGGATATGGCAACGCTTTTATTGTACCGGCTGCTGGAAATGATAGAACAGAGCCGTCTTTCCCGCTATAACCTGTATGTGTCGAAAATGGACTATCTGCATATGACTGTGGATGAAGAAAAGCACCCCGAGTGGAAGCAGCTTGATGCAAAAGCTTTTTTTGAGGAGGTCAAACAGCGCTATCTGGAAATAAAAACAAAACTTTTCGGGAAAGCCTGTAATCCGTATATGGCGGAGCAGGTCTCTCTGCTGGATGGCTTTATGGTGCTTCTGGCTTTGGATGATGACATCAGCAAACAGAATAACGGGCGGCATATAGAAAAACTCAGGCGTATACGGGCCATGGTGCATCTCAGGAATAATAGTATTTTTGCCCATGGACTGGGGCCGGTGGGAAATGAGGATTTCCAGAGATTCAAACAATTTGTTATTGAGCTTTTTAAGGAATACTGCTTGCTGGAGGGTATACCTTTTGATGCCTGTGTAAATGACATTACGTGGATCAATCCCTTCCAGTCGGCCTACTATTCTGGTGTGGAGAGTAAGTGATGGCCGTGCTGTATATAAAGGATCAGGGTGCGGTCGTCCAGAAAAGGAGTGAGCGTATAGCCGTCACGAAGGGGGCTGCCACACTGCTGGAGATTCCTGTTGCATGTATAGAGAATATAGCGGTCATCGGGAATATACAGGTGACTACGCAGGCCCTCCATATGCTTATGGCCAATGGTATTGACGTGAGCTATTTTTCTTTTTCCGGCAGATATCTGGGGCAGACAGGTGCTGAGTTCTCCAGAAATATTTTTCTCCGGTTCGCGCAGTATGCCCTGTATAACCAGACGGATAGGAGACTGGCCATAGCAAGAGATATTGTTTCCAACAAAATATCGAACCAGATAGCCATGATAAAACGATACAGATGGGGAGAAAACGGCCATGACTGGAAAGCAGATATAAAACAGTTAGAGCGGTTCCGGGGGACGCTGGCACAGAAGCAGACAGCCAATGGGATCATGGGTGTGGAGGGGATCTGCAGTAATATCTATTTCGGTGCATTCGGCGCTATGTTTCACTGCGATTTCTCCTTTCATGGAAGGAACCGGCGTCCGCCCCGGGATCCGATCAATGTGCTGATCAGCCTTGGGTATACATTCCTGACAAAAGAGGTGAGTTCGGCGCTGGAGGCGGAATCCTTTGAAATGTATCTCAGTTTTCTGCATGGGATAAAATATGGCAGGAAATCCTTGCCGCTGGATATCGTGGAGGAGTTTCGGCAGCCGGTCGTTGACCGGTTTGTCATCTCTGCCTGCAATAAGAGGATGATGAATCCATATGATTTTGAAGATGACGGGGAAGCGATCATTCTGAACGAGGAAGGATTCAAGAAATTCTGCCGGGAATTTGAGCGGTGGCTGGGCGGCGCGGGGGGAACAAATTTCAGAACGCAGATCAAAGAGCAGGCAGCCATGCTGAAAAATACGGTTTTGAAGCAGCAGCCTTACAAGCCGTTCCGCTTTGAGGAGAAGGATCGTGTATCTGGTGAGCTATGATATCAGTTCTAATAAGCGCAGAAATAAAATAGCGAAATGCCTGGAAAACTACGGAAAGCGGATCCAATATAGTGTATTTGAATGTAATATCGACGAAAAACGGTTTCAAAAGCTTTACAGTGAGATAGCGAAGGAGTGCGGAGATATGTCGGATGGGAGCGTCAGATTTTACTATATATGCCAGAATTGTAAGCCGAAGATGCGGCTGATCGGAGTGGAAAAGCCGGGCGTTTTTAATGACAGTGACGACGTGATCGTGATTTAGGGGGAACGGATGAGTTTATATACGAAGATCATTGACAGGCAGAAATTATCCATGGCATGGAACCGGGTGAAGAAGAACAGGCCGGCCTGCGGTGTGGATAATATCACATGGGAAATGTATGACAAAGGGAAGAAAGAAAATATCGGGCAGCTGCATACGGAGCTTGCGGAACATACCTATGAGCCCCTTCCGGTAAAATCAGTGACTATTTATAAAGGCGAGAAGGCAAGGGAGATCGCATTATATACAATGCGGGATAAAAATGTTCAGCAGGCCATTGCGGTTGAGCTGACACGTATATATGACCACATGTTTTCGGCCTGTACCTATGCCTATAGACCGAACAGATCCGCCTTGTCTGCCCTTGAAGCGGTGGAAAATGTGATCAAAAAAGGTGCGGTCAGGTGGTGCCTCAAGGCAGATATCGCACATTTTTTCGATACTATAGATACCGGAATGCTGGAGAGGATGCTTACAGAAACTATATCGGAGAAAGATGTGGTTTCTCTGATCTTAAAAGACTGTACCGCGCCGCGGCTTACGGAAATCGGTGAGCTTACGGAAAGAAAGCAGGGCATCCATCAGGGCTCGGCCATAGCGCCTGTGCTGTCCAACATTTATATGATGGATTTTGACAGGGAGATGGAGGCTCTGTGCCCGTTCTACTTACGGTATAGTGATGACATTCTGATTCTGACGGAAGATAAGGAAGAGGCGGAAGCAATACTACGGAGATTGAAGACATGGGTGGAAAGCCTGGGGCTTGCACTGAATGAAACAAAGACTTGTATCAGGGAGATCGCGGACGGATTTCAGTTTTTGGGCTATGCTTATGACCGCGGCGGGAAATCCATTCCTCCGAAAGCGCAGGATGATCTGGCAGAACGGCTGGAAACTATGTGGTATACTTCAAAAGGCCTTTCTGTTAAGGAACGCCTCCGCAAGGGGGCGGAAATCCTGGAAGGATGGTCGCAATATTTTCAGGGCGAACGCAGCCCCGGCAGTATAGAAGAGTATGCCGTGGTATTATATATGACCGGGAATAAAGCGGTGGAGATACCGCCGGCATTTCTGGCGGGGAGAAGAGAACTGCATAATACGGACCGGGAGATCTGTCGGTGGCTGGCGGAAATTTGGAGAAAACAGGAAGACCCTGCAATGGAATTGGCGGAATATGAGGATTATTTCCTGCTGTCGGAGACGGATGCGGGTGTTGTAATAGAGAAGTCCTGCAGAGATGGTCTGTTGGAGCAGTACAGGGCCCTGCTTGTGGAAGAACAGGAAGACCTGTACCGGGACATCATGCAATTATATACAGAGGCAGGCTGTTATAATAAAGCATCATCCGTAGCGGAGCAGATCAAACGTTTCCAACTGGTAGCCGAAGAAAGGAAGAGGCCGGTCATACAATTTCCTGATGATGCAGAAGACAGAGATTCCCGTCTCCGGTTCACAAAAGAACAATGGGAGAGCTACTATAGGAACTTTGTAGGGCGGGAGGATCTGTATGTGGAGGAAGTGCTGGGAAGAAATAACCGGCGTGAGTGCAGGCAGGTGCCGGCGCCTCTGGATGATGCGGTATTGAAGGAGCATATATCGGGCCAGAGGACAGTGGGGGCGTATGTACAGCGGTGTAATGGGACTGCAAAGTATATGGTCATTGATATCGATGTATCGAAAAAAGCGATACTGGAAGCGGGTGACGCACCGGATGCCATGCGGCCCTGTCTGCAGAAAGCGGCGGATCTGGCGGCGGAATTTGAACATATATTACAGATGCTCGGGCTTACAGGATATATAGAAGAGAGCGGTTTCCGGGGATATCACATATGGGTGCTTTTTACAGAATGGATACCCGTCCGCTATATCCACATGCTGGAGGAGATCATTGAGAACAAAGCCGGCGGGACGGATGCGGCGCTTTCTGTCGAATATTTCCCCAATAAGACCAAAGTGAACGGTAAAAAGCCCGGGCAGGCCATAAAGCTGCCGTTTGGATTCCATATCAGGAGTGGCCGGCAGAGCTGGTTTTTAAACGGGGATTTTGAGCGGGTGGGCGATGTGGGAGAGTATATTTCGCAGATGGTGAAACATAGTCTGCCCGTGATACGAAAGATCATTGGAGCGTCGGCCGCCGCTTTAGATAAGCCGCCGCACTTGCCCGTGGCAGAAAAGAAGGTGGACGAGGATCTGGAAGCATTCCAGAGGGCGTCGGATAATGTGCTGCTAGTGCTGGAAAAGTGTAATTTGATGCGATATCTGTGCCAAAAGGCGAAAAATACAGGATATCTGACACATTTTGAGAGGCTTTCCCTTTTATATGTGTTTGGGCATATGGGCGAGGAAGGGGAAAGTTTTTTACATAGCGTGATGGGGCTTACGCTGAATTACCAGTACCATGTAACGCAGAAATTCATTTCTAAAAAACCTGAGAAGCCGATAAGCTGTATAAAACTGCGCGACCAGTATCAGAAGATCACAGCAGAGTACGGATGTAGCTGCAACTTTAAGCGGATCAAGAACTGTTATCCATCCCCGGTGCTCCATGCCATAAAATCAGGCCAGGATGACAGCCAGATCACCTTGCCTGTGAGCCGGACGGTTTCTAAAGAAAAAGAGGCAAAGCTCTGTGAGGAATTAAACCTGAATAAGACGGTGCAGAGCCTGGTGGTAAGGATCCTGGAGTTTAAAAAACAAAAACGAGGCATTGAAAAGAATATAACCAAACTGGAAAAAGAGCTGGAGCGGCTGTTTGATGAGTCCCATATTGATTGTCTGGAGGTGGAGTACGGGCTGCTGGTGCGCAGAAAGAAGGAGCAGGGGTATGAGTGGGTCGTGGAAATATAGATTTTTATGGCTTTGAAGGAGACCAGTGGTGAAGATAGAAAAAATATATTTTGATCTGGACGGCGTGCTCGCTGATTTTCGCAGAGGCGTAAGGGATCTCTGCGGTATGGATCCCGTCCGTCGAACTAAGAAAACAGCGACAGGCGATGACGCCATGTGGGAGGCGATCAAAAAAGTCGCTCATTTTTATGACCGGTTAGAGCCTATGCCGGGGGCTTTGGAGTTGTTTAATACATTGTACGAAAGATATGGGGATGCCTGTGAGATACTGAGCGGGATCCCCAAGCCCCAAAGGGGTGTTTTGGCCTCCGGCGAAGATAAGACAAGGTGGGCGCACAGGCTGCTCAATGAACATGTGATAGTAAATACCGTCTTCCGGGGAGAAAAAAAGGATTATGCAAAGGGGCCGGGTCATATTCTGATTGATGATTGGAGAAAAAATATTAGAGAGTGGGAGGCCCATGGGGGAACGGGTATCCTGTATGTCTCTGCGGAAGATGTGTTGGAGAAGATCGGGAAGATAGAGAAAGAATAGATGCTTTATTACTTTTCACGGGTCAGGAATGCGCATATACTGCGACGCGAAGCTAGTCCTTTAGGGCGCGTTCCGTGAGAACATGACTTAGGAGTGAGAGGCGGCTTTTGCGTAGCAAAATTCGGAATGCCGCCCTGAAACGTTACTTTGAGCGGTCCCAGGCCGTGAAAAGAAACGGTGCTTTTTATGGTTTGCCCGTTGCGGATGGCCGCAGGAGGTGGTACAATATTTTTATGGTAAATATGTCTAAACTATGAACAGACATAAAAACGGCCGAAAAACGGTAGTTTTCAGAATATTCAGTGAATTACATGCAAAAATGAGCCTGGGAGCCCTTTGTTTATGCGGGTTTCCAGGGGATAGCGTAGAAATGGTGAGAGCCCGAGGAAGGGCATTGACACATACAATAATTTCTGCACTCAGTTTTCCTGTCAGGTAGAAATGGTGAGAGCCCGAGGAAGGGCATTGACACTTACAGTGGTCAGTGCTACTAATCAAGCGCAAGCATGTAGAAATGGTGAGAGCCCGAGGAAGGGCATTGACACAATTTACCGCTTCAGTTTATTCTCTAAGGATTTTAGCAGAAATGGAGAAAGCCCGATTTAGGGCATTGATGCATTGCATAAATATAATTTTTAAGTTATTTCATTGGTAACGTAGAAACAGAGTAAGTCTGATTTAGGACACAAATGCAATATTATTAAATCTTCTCTGTTTGTCTGATTGTATAGAAATGTGTTTTGCCCGGCTCAGGGCATTTGTTTCTCAATAAGGCACGGACTGCTTTTAACATCTTTTAATCAGTGACTTGGCGTAGCCAGGTCTTTTTTTCTGCGTAAAAAATCGGTGGGCTAAATCCGAAAAAGGACAGCCTGTCCGGATAATAAGTATAGAGGTCATGATGGAGAGGAGGTGATTTATGATATTCTGGTAAGTTTTTATTTGAGCTTTTGTATATTTGGGGAGTATCTACGGGTTTGCAAATAGGAAGCCCGTTTTTGGATGATCAGATTTACCTAATCTGGCAATAGCGTAAGGAGGCGCAGAAGTGATGAATGTGCAGGTAAATAGCAGTAATGGTATCACACTCGTTCCGGTTGAATCCCGGCTGATGGCTGAACGGAAGATTTTCATCGAAGGCGAGATCAATGCCGACGCGGCGTGTGAGTTTGTCAAAAAGGTATTGCTTTTGAACAGTGAGGATATGCAAAGCCCCATTGATGTTCTCGTAAATTCTCCCGGTGGGGAAATCAATTCGGGGCTGCTGATGTACGATGTGATCCAGGCAAGCAGAGCGCCGATCCGAATGTTTTGTATTGGAAAAGCTTACAGCATGGCGGCGGTTCTGTTTGCCAGCGGAAACCACGGGAGATATATCCTGCCGCATGGGGAACTGATGGTTCACGAGCCGCTCCTGGGAAACCGTGTCGGGGGAAACAGTTCCTCTATTAAGTCCATTTCGGACAGTTTGCTGGAAACGAAAAAGAAGATGAACCGGATCCTTGCCAGGCACACAGGAAAGAGCGAGGAGGAAGTAGAAAGGGCGGCGGGGTTTGACCATTATTTCAGCCCGGAAGAGAGCGTTGCGTTTGGGCTGTGTGACAAAATTGTTGGCTTTGATATGATCATGGAGGGATAAGTGTATGGCTATGGATAGAATGATCCTTGGAGAAAATGCTATTTACAGCACGGACTGTAGTGAAACGGGCCTGAACAATAATGTGCTCGTATGTGGAAGCAGCGGATGCGGCAAGACGATGTCTATTTTTGAGCCCCGTCTGCTGGAAACGTTCCATTCCAGCCTGATCGCGGCTGTGACAAAGAGGCGGGTTGTTGAAAAGTACAAACCTGTTTTTGAACAGCGCGGATATACCGTGGAGGATCTGAATTTTATTGATCCGGCAGAGAGTAATGTCGCGTATGATCCGCTGCAGTATATTTGCAGTTATGCGGATATTACATTTTTGGCGGAGTCCATTGTTAAAGCGGATCCCAGAAAGGACAAGTCGAGTGCAGATCCTTATTGGGATGATGCGGCGATATCTCTGCTGTCGGCAGAGATTGCCTATACGATCATGACAAAAGACGATTCCACGTTCGCAGATGTTCTTGATCTGCATAATGAATTAGATTTCAGAGAGAGCGGCAGCCAGATCACGACATCCCTTGATGGGCGGTTTGCGTATCTGGCGGATACGGCGCCGAACAGCTTTGCGGTCTCGTGCTGGAAGTCGTTTCATCAGCTCCCTTTCAAGACGGCGAGCTGTATTTTTGGGACGCTGAATACGACCATTGACACTATTTTTAGCCCGGAGCTGCGTAAAATGATCGCCATGGAAAAAAAGGTTGACTTTGAAGAACTGGCGAATCGAAAAACCGTGCTTTTTGTTTCTACATCTGCCGTGAATCCTGCCCTTCACTGCTTCGCAAATATGTTTTATGCCCAGGCGTTCAAAACCCTTTTTGAATATGCAGAGGGGTTGCCGGGCGGCAGACTGCCCAATCCTGTCCATATGCTCTGTGATGATTTTGCGACAGGCAGCCGTATTCTGAATTTTCCTGAATATATCAGTATATTTCGGGAAAAACAGATATCGGTCACGCTGCTCGTGCAGTCGGAATCCCAGCTTGAGAGCATGTACGGCAGTGAAGATGCCACGACCATCATTAATAATTGCGACACTTACCTGTACATGGGAGGCATGGATCTAAAGACGGGCCGTTCCATCAGCGAGAGGTTGAATGCGCCGCTGGAAGAAGTGCTCTATATGCCGATCGGCCAGGAGTATGTGTTCCGCAGAGGACAGCGGCCGATCCGTACGACCCGGTATGATATACTGCGCAATGAGCAGTATAATGAGATCACAAAGAGGTACGGGCAGCAGACCTCCGATCAATGCCGGTAAAGATGTGCATGTTGTGCAGAAATCCGGTGTGCGGGCAAAAGGTCATGGACGGTTGCCGGAAGGCTTTTTGGCAGAGAGACAGCGATGCCGGCCTTCTGGCGGGGGCAGGGAGACTCATCCGCAGTAAAGGGGATATGGCGGTCAAAGGATTGAGAGGGGGCGAGGTTTGGGTTTTGGGATGGGGGAGGGCTGTTTTTGGGGTGAGTTTCTTGTTGCGGACGCCTGTTGAAAATGGTACAATGATTTTGCGGTAAATATGTCTAAATTATGAACAGACATAAAATTGGCCGGAAAATGGCTGTTTTCAGAATATTCAGTGAATTGCCTGCAAAAATGAGCCCGGGAGCCCTTTATTTATGCGGGTTTCCAGGGGATAGTGTAGAAATGGGAGAAGCCCGAAGTAGGGCATTGACACAAATACCCATTCCAATCTTGCAGAGACATTGACATTTGTAGAAATGGGAGAAGCCCGAAGTAGGGCATTGACACCCACCGGATCTTCGTAGAAATGGGAGAAGGCCAAGATAGGGCATTGACACCTGAATGTAACTGATTTGCCAACATTTTCCTTGGTACGTAGAAATGAGAGAAGCCCGAGATAAAGCTTTGCCACTCTTCGCTAATTGGCAGGGGCGCCGGTTGGGATATATCGTAGAAATGAAATGCCCCGAATCAGGGCATTAGTATCCTTTATACTGTAATGCATAGGGGCTGCTCTTGTCAGAACAATGAAATAAGCTTAAAAGAGGGCGGGATTTTACCGTACCCTCTTTTGGTCTGTCTGAAAATCCACCTGCCTTTCTTCCAACCATCTTTATCAGATCAAATAGTAAAAACGGATGTATTGCCCATAAATTCAACGATGCCGCTGCCCGCCGCAAGGTTCATGATCATCTCTTTCCGATACCGCGGTTCACGGGCCGGGGCTGTCTGCGTATAGGATTCTGTTTTGTTATTTCCCATGAGTATATCCCAGGGGCGGTTGGCCGCCCAGCGTCTGTCGTAAGTGACCTGATAGGAATTTTTCACCACGTCCATGGCGCCACAGGCTTTTTCTATCGCTTCGCAGCTCTCCATGGCGAGATGGCGGCCGTATATTCTTGTGTTGAACCGGTTCAGGATCATCGCCAGCGTGGACGGGTCGCATAGTGTGAAAATATCTTCCGAAAGAACATGGGTCTTTATATGTTCCGGCATAGTTTTCAGCAGGTCGAGGATACATTTTCGGTTTCCGATGCCTCTATCAAACACGATCAGGGTAATGTTTTCACCGCTTTTTTCCTCTAAACTAAACTGAATGAGCTGTATGGCCATGGTTCGGATCGTTTCATCTTCGCCCAATTCGCCGGTGCAAAACCAAAGGGCCTGCGGTGCGTTGGTTTTGTTTGGGGCGATTTTTTCTCCTTTGATAAAGGGTATGAGTACCGGGAGCAGGTCTTCGAGATCTGCCGCCGCGGAACAGCATTCCGCGTACTTGGCCAGAAGTGCCATCCGCTGCCGTTCGTCTATGAGGCCCGCCTCCACAAGTGACTGCAGATGTTCTTCCATGGCCAGTACCGTACTGTACTCCGTGATTTTTTCCGGCGTAAGCGCGGGTGCATGGGAAACGTTCCGGATGCACTCTATATGGCGGATCAGGCTCAGGTAGGACAGGAGTTTTCCTTTTTGCTTCTCGTCCCATTCAAATGTGGACAGGAGCTGCCGGAGTCTGCTGACCTCTTTCATCGTGCCGATCGTAAACGGATTATACAGGCAGTAGCCGCCGGCCATCCCGCTTTTTATCCGGTAACCGGATGACGCCAGGATCCGGCAGCCGACCGAATCCATGGTTCCGGTATCGTCGATCACTACGATCGCCTGGCTGTTCTCGCGGCATCTGCAGATGATATCCCGGAACACATGGCTTCGGACAACGGCATCGTTACCGGACACCAGGAATTGGATCGGCGGTGCCGCCGGATCGGATTTTGCCGTTCTGTTTATAAAAGTAAGGTAATCCATACATTCTCCTTCCTGTCATATCATGATTCTGACCCGTTTCGGCTTTTCAGAGCCGATCTTCACGTAACATTCTCCGATACCAAGGCTTGCAAAGTCACCGTTTTCCACCACTGGCCGCATTTCCGTTCTGACTGCCGGGCTGTCGTAACGTGAGAGCGGCATGGACGTTGTCTGCTTCATACATTCGCCGTACAATTTCTGCAGGGTTTCCATCGTGTGGGGATCTCCGGGATGAAAAGCTGCCGTGACAGGGAAACCGGACAGGGAGGCATTTGTCAGATGCTCCGCATGAAGCTCGGGGGCAACGGCATATAAGGATTCCAGGGATTGCGTGGAGATGATCATCTGCAGCCCGAACTGTCTGCCGAGGGTGGCGGCCTGGGTCAGGCCGAAGTCGTATCCGATTTTGTCTATCTCGTCAAGTACCCATATCATTTTTTCCGTGAATCCGGATGTCAGGGAGAGGATCTCGTCGCCAATGCGTTTCATGAAATATCGTTCAAACAGTTTTGAGGACTCTCTTTTTTTATGGTCATGGATGATAAAGAGACGTTCGCCGTACTGCCCGTGCAGATAGTCGTACAGGGTGTCCCCGCCGTTATCCGACAGGAAGGAGCCTCCGAATTTTTCAAGGATATTCTGGAGAAAGAACAGGATATCGCTGCCTTTTCTGGGGATCGTATAGGTTTCACAGTGGTCGGGATCAAATTCAAAATTGTCTTTCAGCATACTGCGGTTTGGCGGATATTCGGCTAGAAATTTCAGAAGTTCTTTTCTTCCCATGGAATGCATGGCGTTTATCAGTTTTTTGTTGGGCGGGTCATCCCTGTAGCAGTGCAGGATGACCCGGATAAAAGCTTTGAAGGTGGTCTTGGCTGCGTCGGCCCAGATCCGGTTTCGCGTGTCGGACAGCATATCCGAAAAGAGAAGGGACGCCATCTCCTCCAATTCGGAATCCCATTCATTTTTATCGTAAGAACGGATCTCCTTCACCAGATTCCATTTGAAAATATTCCCGCCGGGACAGGCGTTTTCGCTGAAGGTAATGACCTTGTCCTGGGGCCGCAGAAATTCTGAAGTGAAATCTTCAGGCTTGATCTGAAAGAAGACGGCGTATATTTTTTCGTCGGCTTTGAGCAGATTTCGGACATAGGCTTTCGTGAAAACTGTCTTTCCATATCCCGTGGTTCCTACCGTGAGAAGATTCAGGGGGAGGACCGGGATTTCCACTGCCTGGTTCCCCCCGGCCATTCTTGCTTTCACGGTGTTCGGCGCTTTCGGCCAGTTAGTAATGTCTTTTTTCTCTGTGGGAGTTTCGTAATACATGCGTTGTCCTCCATGGATTTAGTCCGCTGTCGATATATCTGCGCCGTCGTCTGTACCGGCTGCATCGGCCGAAGTGGGGCCCGGGTCACCGGTATCAGCCATGTTTGGGGAACTGTCATAGTCCCCGTATCTGTCCGTATCTTCTGCAAAGCTTACGGAGATCTGTTCATCAAATAGCTGGCCGATATCCGGCAGGGCCCTGTCTGTTTCTTCCATGAGTTCTGCATACTCCGGGACAGACAGGGAGGCCCGCAGGCCGTCGCCGGGGTTTGGTTCGTCAAGCATATCTGAATAACTGTCCAGAGATCGGTTCATCTCTTCCTGCGCTGCAGAGTCAATATTTGCAAAAGACAGATGTATGTCCTGTGTCCGGCCGTCCGCGTAGGTGACCGTATCGTTTACCATAAAAGCGTCCGGACGGTTTCACGGCTGATTGCCGGCAAAAGCGATCTTCTCAGAGTGGATCGCCGCCCCATGATCCAACAGGGCCCTTTCGCTGCGCTCCATATTGTAATATCCGCCATGGTTCAGATCGGCCGACTGCGGCACTATGTTATCCCTTCCATTGGCGCCGCCCAGACAGGATGCCTGGATATGTCCCCGTTCGTCTGTCGGTAAATAAGCATCTGTCCGCAGGGGCATATGGCTGTGGTCGCTTTTTGCGCTGACGCTTGGGCCGTTGTAAGTGATCGTGCCGGTGGCGGGGTCGATAGAGTTGCTTCTTTTATCTGCCATATAAATCCCTCCTATTCTGTCACAAATTTATCGGCATCGGCGCTGTTTAATACCAGCTTGGCCAGGCTGCTCTCTGTGTCGATCCAGATGGTCGATCTGTTTCCCGGGGCCACGGTTTCGTCGAGGCTGCTGTCCTTAGCCTGGTCATTTTTGTAAAAGGGGCTCATCCATCCGGTCCCAAGGACTTTCAGCCTGTCTTCGCGGATCCCTGCATTCACGAAAAGGTTCCGGATGGCCGCTGCTCTGGCGAAACTGAGGCTGAGGCTGTCTTTCTCGCAGCCCCATCGGGCAGTACAGCCGATGAGCAATGCCTTTTTTTCGGGATGTTCTTCCATGGATCGGCTCACTTCGTGAATGGCCGCCATGGCGGCCTTGGGATCTTTTAGGTCGGCAGTGCCGGGCTCAAAACTGATGACGGTTTCGTTAAAGATGACGGCATCAACCTCCGGGGCCTTGTCCGGCTCTGCGTCTGCGCTTTTTTTCTGGAGAGCACCCCCCTCCATGACCACAGGAACCGTATCTACCTCAGGCAGCCCCTCATAGACAAACTGCGTCGGAAGATCTGTTGCGAATGCCAGTGACTCGGGTTTTCCCGCATCCAATATCCCCTCCCGGGCAAGTGCTTCTCCCGCGACCGCTGTTATTTCCGCGACTCTTGCCTCGATGATCTGTTTCTGTTTGGCTTTAGAATAGGAAGCGTCCACTTCCGGCGCCGTGATCTCGTCGAAAAGGCGGAGCTGGCCGTCGGCTACGATGAGCGAGATGGTGGAGCCGCCCTGTGCGCATATCCGGCGGATCAGGTCAGCGACGGCAGAGAGGTTTAACACTGGCGTGTTTGAGGTGGAGTCCAGGACGAATACGGCATGTACCGGGCCGCCGGCCCCTGGCCGGGAGTCCGTCTGTTGTTCGCATCCTGTGAGCGCGGCGATGGCTGTGTAAAGCATAAAAAGGGAAATAAATTTTTTTCATGTGATACATCCTCTAATGTAATGGTTTGCTGTTATAAAGGGTTTCGGAGATCGTTGCTTTCAGGCTGTTTTCCTCATTTTTCCTCTATCTCCTTTCTGTTTTCTTCGTAAACGGCCCGGCAGACATCCAGTTCTTTGGCAAACAGGCTGCGCTGGCAGCGGAGTTCCCCTTGAAGGGAGAGGATCAGCCTTTTATGCAATGTCCTCTGATCCTTGAGCCCGCTGGTGATGCCGATCCTGCAGACGGTAGAGATGTACTGATCCAGATACCGCTCATTCAGCTCGTTAAACGCGATGCCGGAAATCATTTTTTCTGCAATATCCTCGATATTTTTCAGAATATGTTCTGATAATCTCCATTCCCGGTACATGGCGGCGGCCGCGGCCTTTATATGCCCCCCGGTTTTTCATACGCCGTACAGTTCCTCTTGGCACGTGTGACAATATGGAGCAGGCCGGGGGGCTTCCCTGGAACATGCCTTCCATTCTTCCAGCAGGGGCACGGCCAGGAAATACCTGTCCAAGACAAACAGGGAGTCCCCGAAATGCTGTACAGCGCGGAAACCGTCACGGAGCATCTGCACGACGTGGGAAACCGGTTCATCCCCAAGCCATTTACTTACCGCGCGATCCCCGTCATGGATCTGGATGAACAAGGGGAGGCAGAAAGATTTTGAAGCTTTCCCGGCCAGCACCCCGACGGCGCCAAAAAAATGCCCGTGGATAAAAGTAGGTTTGGAGGCGCTTCCAGATTCCTGCACCATCTTTTTTATGCATGGCATATACCTTCCATTAGAAGCACGCTTTACCCCGTCACCAATCAGGACTGTCCGCCCGGATATATGCTTTAAAGGGGCATATCTGGAAACAGTCTTTGCCCATTTGTTAAAAATATCATCTCATTCCCAAGAATCTGCATGGAAGAAATGCCCCATACAGTGATACAGGGACGGGTTTAGGGCCAGGCCCCTGATTATAGAGGTAATACCCAGGGAGTCGGAACGGATCATCAGCCCAGTTATGATAGTAGCAAACCATTCAAATGCGGACTTTCTGGAGAAACAGGGGCGGAAACACAATAGGAGTTCGTTAATAAATTTAAGCATATGGTACTTCCCATCTGCCGGAATTTATATTATCGTTGGGAGTAAGATAACATTTCGGCTTGTGTGCTGGTTTTGGATTGAGCAACTTAACCATAACAAACATCTGCTTGAAATGTTATCTTTTTATTTGAGAACTTTTAACTGTCCAGTAATCAATAAAACCATGTAATATCAAAACAACAGCGTAAAAACGTATGGAACAGTAAATGTAAATCATGCGCTTTTTCACAGGCAGCGGGCATACTATAAACGTTATTGACGAATGGCTGGCCAACGGGATACTGGATGGGGTGAATGCGGCCCTGGCCTATCACGTGGGTTCCGGCAGGATGCCGACGGGCCTGTTCATGTATAACAGCGGCGGAACCATGATGTACTCCGTGGATGGTTTTCGGATCACGGTTTATGGCCGGGGCGCTCACGGCGCGTATCCGCTTCAATGAGGACGTCTGCCCGGTCGGCACCGCCTGTCTGGCGCACTGTGCGGTTCGTTGGTTGGAAGAGCATCCATAAATAAAAACAGAGGAACCCTGCATATGAGGTATAGCAAGTTGCGTGCGGCCATTATAGGTAGTACAATGGCAGTCAAAGTCCGGCGGGGTGAGAAGGGAGCCGGCATGCAGCAACTGAAATTCTGTTACTATAATAAGATGGCGGAAAAGGATATGACAGAGCAATTAAATGCCCAATTGCAGGTTCGGTATATCAAACTGCACTTTCATTTGCATATGCTGGAGGATACATGGCTCCCACGCAACAAAGTATCTGCGCTGCGGGGCGGCATGGGAGAAATGCTCCTGCGTTCAAACTGCATACGGGACAGGGAATGCCCGGACTGTGACTTCGCTGGAGAATGTATTGTGAGGCGGATCATGTATTCCCGGATGGAGATCCAGCCGGATTTCATGCATCAGGGGGACAGCGTGGGCTATGTGGTGGAGTGCGAGGATTATAGAGAGGAATACAGAGCCGGCGATATGTTGGCTTTCCAGCTCATCCTGTTCGGGAAAAATATCGTGTATTTCCACCAGTATATGCAGGCTTTTGCCTATCTGGGAAGGAAGGGGCTGGGAAAAAACAGAGCGCATTTTTCTATTGAGTCGGTGACCAATTCCCAATGCGAAAAACTGGTGGAAGGCGGTCAGATTTATAAAAATAATTTTACGGTACAGACATTGGCAGAATATGTGAAGTACCGCATGCGGGAAAGGCGGCGGGAAGATATTCTTCTATTCCATACGCCTCTGACGTTAAAATATCAGGGGAGGATCATGGAAGGCTTCCAGACGGAAGCAGTGATGGCGGCTATCGCCAGAAGACTTTATATATTGGCCTGCTTTGAGGGTATAGACGCAGGTAAGGCGGATATTTCTGGTCATGTGCCGGATCTAATCAGCCAAAGGGTGCGGAAGTCGGCTGTTGCGAGGTATTCCTCAACCCATGATGAAAAAATCTGGTTAAAGGGCATTCGCGGCAGCGCCCGGATCGGGATGCCGGACGAAACGGCGAAAATACTACTGTATGCCGGGGAACTGATGCACATAGGCAAAAATACCAGCTTCGGTTTTGGGCGTTACAGTCTGGCGCTGGAGAAAAGGGGCATTGGCATAGAATAAATGTTTGTAGCTGTATCAGAAACTTTCATCAGCGATCTGGTGATATATGCTCTAAGCGACTTGTTAATTCACTGATTTTTCGGTGATAGGCGAGGACAGCTTAGAGCATATTTCATTTTGAGGAGGTCTGTGCTATGGCAAAAACCAAGATTGCGCTGCTGTATGAAAGGTTAAGCCGTGACGATGAACTGCAAGGGGAGAGTTTTTCAATCCAAAATCAAAAAATCATGCTGGAGGACTTCGCCCGCCGGAATGGGTATCCCCGTTTCAAGCACTTCACGGATGACGGCGTTTCCGGCACCCGCTTTGACCGGCCCGGTTTTATGGCGATGATGGAGGAAGTCGAGGACGGCAATGTGGAGGCAATCATCATCAAGGATATGTCCAGAATGGGCCGTGACTATCTGAAAGTCGGTCAGGTAATGGAAATTCTTCGCCAACGGGGAGTGCGGCTGATTGCCATTAACGACAATGTAGACACCGCTAAAGGGGACAATGACATGACCCCATTCTTGAACATCATGTACGAGTTTTACGCCCGCGACACCAGCAAGAAAATTCGCTCTGTGTTCAAAGCCAAGGGCATGAGCGGCAAGCACCTGACGGGGACAGTGATCTACGGCTATCTGTGGGATGAAAAGCGGGAGCATTGGCTGGTGGACGAGGAGGCCGCTGCCGTAG
>CAJUQO010000019.1 GCA_910588295.1 uncultured Lachnospiraceae bacterium
TTAGGCAGGGTTCATAATGGACTGCTGCCTTTTGTTTTTGTTCTAAATATCATGCCGTGGGGGGTTTATAGGGAAACGCCGCATAGGGGTAGTTAGTGCCTTTTTCTGCCGGGCATTTTCAAAAAGGCTTAGTCCTGCTGCCAGTCTGAAATATTTTTGAAATATGCAAAAAGGCGGTTTTGTGATAAAATAAAAGAGAAGCCGTTGCTTTCGTGGCTGACTTCTCTTTATATCCTGCATCTACTCAAATTATAGCAAAGGGGTAGGTGCATTGCAATGACGAATGAGCAAATTGTCTGTGAAATTAGGAACGGTTATTCTGTAACGGATTATATGCAATTACTGTATGAAAACAATCTGCCGTTGATTTAGAAATTCATAAAGCCATTTGCCGCCTATGAACCTATGGAAGACTTATTGCAAGAATCTTATTTTGGATTGTGGGAAGCGGTACAGTATTATGAAACGTCTGCAAATGTGCGGTTTATGACTTATGTGGAATACTGGATAAGGCAGTCAGTACAGCGGTATCTTGAAAAATGCGGCTCTGCGATGCGAATACCGAGCCACAATTCAATGAGTATGGGTTTACTTCTACGGTGGAGTATATCGCTTTACGCAGGGCAGAATTACAGACCGAGTGATGAAAAGCATGAAAGACAGGTAGAAATTATGCTTGAGCAGAGAAAAAGGAAGTGTCTGTAAGTGTTCAAAAATAGATAAAAATAGTTTTTCGTAACACACTTGTAGCACACAAATATCTTGTAAAGCCTTATTTTATGCGGTTTGAAGTTCTCCCAAAATTTGGAACAGAATAAGAGATTTTATAAAACCCTTGAAAATTCAGTGTTTTCAAGGGTTTTCTTTATGTTTACATTTTCTGAAATGGCCTTAGTCATTGTCCGAGATTTTTTTCTCCCAGCCATATGTACATTTCACCGCCTCGCGCCAGCCCCGGATACGGCTCTGCCTTTCGGCTTCGGAAATCTCCGGTTCAAAGATCCGGTCCGTCGTCCAGTTCTGAATAACGTCTTCTTTGCTTTTCCAGTAGCCGACGGAGAGGCCGGCCAGATAGGCGGCTCCCATGGCCGTGGTTTCCACGCATTGGGGGCGGTTCACGGGTACATTGATGATATCGGACTGAATCTGCATCAACAGATTGTTTGCACTTGCGCCGCCGTCCACTTTCAGGGAAGTCAGCTCCATATTGGCGTCCGCCTTCATGGCCTCCAAAACATCATTTACCTGGTAGGCCAGGGATTCCAGCGTCGCGCGGATAATATGATATTTGTTTACGCCGCGGGTCAGACCCAGGATTCCGCCTCTGGCGTACTGATCCCAGTGGGGCGCGCCCAGACCGGTAAATGCCGGTACGACATAGCAGCCATTCGTATCCTTTACTTTTCTTGCCATATACTCAGAATCCGGCGAGGAATCGATCATCCGAAGTTCATCCCGGAGCCATTGAATGGCTGCGCCGGCAATAAAGATAGAGCCCTCCAGCGCGTAATTCACCTTCCCGTCCAGTCCCCAGGCAATTGTTGTCACAAGTCCGTTTTTGGAATATACGGGTTTCTCCCCTGTATTCATCAGCATGAAGCATCCCGTCCCGTAAGTGTTCTTTACATCTCCGGCCTCGAAACAGGTCTGCCCGAACAGGGCCGACTGCTGATCGCCCGCCGCGCCTCCGATGGGAATCGGCCCGCCAAAATATTGGGGGTCGGCTTCTCCGTAGATAGAGCTGGAGGGCTTCACTTCCGGCAGCATACATTTCGGGATTTCCAGCTCCTTCAGAATTTCATCATCCCATTGCAGGGTTTTGATATTAAACAGCATTGTTCGGGAGGCATTGGAATAGTCTGTTACATGAACCCGTCCTTTAGTCAGCTTCCAGATCAGCCAGGTCTCCACCGTGCCGAAAAGCAATTCCCCGCGTTCGGCCCGCTCTCTGGCGCCTTCCACATGCTCCAGAATCCAGCGGATTTTTGTGGCCGAAAAATACGCGTCGATGACCAGCCCTGTCTTTTCCCGGTAGCTTCCCACCAGTCCTTTTTCTTTCAGGGAGTCGCAGTATTCAGAGGTTCTGCGGCATTGCCATACAATTGCATGGTAGATGGGAACTCCTGTATTTTTATCCCATACGATGGCCGTCTCCCGCTGATTTGTGATTCCGATGGCCGCGATATCCGCAGCGGCCACGCCAAGATTCCCCATGGCCTGGGCGGCAACCTCCATTTGTGTGGACCAGATTTCTTCTGCATCATGCTCCACCCATCCGGGCTCCGGATAATATTGCATGAACTCTTTTTGTGCCACACTGCACATCTCACCTCTTTCATTGAAAAGAATACATCGGTTGCTTGTGGTGCCCGCATCTAGCGCCATAACGTACTTTGCCATGATAGTTCCCCCTTTGGTATTTTTAAATTACATTTTCCATACATTTACATTAGTTGTGGAAACCGAGATCGCTCCAGCAGAAAGAGCAGCAACCACATCTTCTTTTTCAGAGATGAGTCCGCCGGCGATGATCGGAACCTTTGTCATTTTGCTGACACATCGGATGATTTTCGGTATCAGCCCCGGAAGAATTTCCAGAGCGTCCGGTTTTACATAGTTTAATTGTTTCGGTATATTCTCGAAAGACATGGAGTCCAGCATAAAGATACGAAGAATTGCATAAAGGCCCAGCTCTTTCCCGTGCTTTACCAGCGCGGGCCTTGTGGAGATGATGCCGTCTGCGGCTGTCCGCTCTTTTATAAAATCTACCGTTGTCTCTTTCCCGCTCAGCCCTTCGATCAGATCCATGTGCACGATGGCAATTTTTCCTGCTTCTTTTACCTTTTCTACGATCTGATTAATACTGCAGATATCCCCGTAAAGAATAAAAACAACCTTTATTTCCTTACAGGTTCTGCATGTTTCGAGGCCTTCCGGATTTTTTATGGCGGCAATGACCGGATTTGCTTCCATTAATTTGAAAAAATTTTCTTTCATAAGTTTTCTCCCGTATAAAAAAGCAGTATTCTATACGATGTATCTATCGCATAAAACCCTGCTCCAAATCTCTAGGCACATTTTTATTTTATTTGTTATTAACCATAACACAATTAGGCAAAAATGACAAGAACTTTTTGGGGAAAAATAATTTTCTTTGGAGGACTTGACAGTATTTTGTGGGAGTGTTATAGTAAATGTAACTTAATTGTGAGCAGCGTGAGTATAAGAGATGCGATGTAAAGACACGGGAGTGTTTTGTTTACATCGTATTTTTTTTGCTTAAGGGAACAGGCAGGAGGTAAAAAATGCAAAACGAAACAAGACCATTTGTACCATGGCAATTAGTGGATGATTTTATGACTGCGGCTTTTGTGAAGCTGGGGCTTCCGGAAGATGAGGCAAGGCTCTGCTCGGACGTGTTGCTGGAGAGCGACCGACGCGGGATCGAGAGCCACGGCTGTAATCGTTTCAAACCCATTTATGTGGACCGTATCAAAGCAGGGATCCTGAATCCGGTCACCAAAATTGACGTTTTAAAAGAAACCCCCACCACCGCCGTCCTGGACGCCAACGACGGCATGGGTATGGTGGCCAGCAAAAAGGCCATGGATTTATGTATCAAAAAGGCGCGTAAATACGGTATGGGTATGGCAGCAGTCAGAAATTCTTCCCATTACGGGATTGCCGGTTATTGGGCAGGTATGGCCGCGAAGGAAGACATGATCGGTATTACCGGCACCAATGCGCGCCCTTCCATTGCGCCGACCTTTGGCGTGGAAAATATGCTGGGGACGAATCCTCTGACCTTTGCTATGCCTACGGATGAACCGTTTCCGTTTATGCTTGACTGTGCGACTTCCATCATCCAAAACGGCAAGATTGAGTACTATGCCCGCATCGGCCATGACACGCCGGCCGGCATGGTGATCGGCCGTGACGGGTCTGAACTGACGGACAGCAAACAGATTCTGAAAGATATCCGCAGTCAGAAAGCGGCGTTGGCGCCTCTGGGCGGTATTGGCGAACTGTTTGCCGGCTATAAGGGATATGGTTACGCAACGGTGGTGGAGATCCTTTCCGCTGCCTTGCAGTCCGGCATGTTCTTACGCGCCTTGGACGGCAAGGATGAAAACGGGCAGATCCGGCCGTATCATCTGGGCCATTTCTTCATGGCGATCGATACAGAGGCATTTATGGGCGCGGAGGCATTCAAGAAAACCTGCGGCGATATTTTGAGGGAGCTGCGCAGCTCCGCAAAGGCGCCCGGCCAGGAGCGGATCTATACGGCAGGGGAGAAAGAGTATGACGTATGGATGTACCGGAAGGATAAAGGCGTTCCCATGACGGATGCGGTACAGAAGGAATTTATGCAGCTTCGGGATGAACTGGGCTTGACACAGTTCCGTTTCCCGTTTGAGTAGTAGGAGGGAGAATATGGATTACGCAAAAGAATCATTGAAACTTCACGGGGAGTGGGCGGGCAAGCTTGAGGTTGTCTCCCGCGTGTCGGTTGCTACCAAGGACGATTTGTCTCTGGCATACACGCCGGGCGTCGCGCAGCCCTGTCTGGAGATTCAGAAAGATATTGACAAAAGCTATGAATTGACCAGGCGCCACAACATGTGCGCGGTGGTAACGGACGGAAGCGCCGTACTCGGCCTCGGAGATATCGGGCCGGAGGCCGGTATGCCCGTCATGGAAGGAAAATGTGTTCTATTCAAATCGTTTGGTGATGTGGATGCTTTCCCCCTATGCATCAAATCAAAGGATGTGAATGAGATCGTTAATACGGTTTATCTGCTGTCCGGTTCTTTCGGCGGCATAAACCTGGAGGATATTTCTGCCCCCCGCTGCTTTGAGATTGAGCGCAAATTAAAGGAAAAATGTGATATTCCCATTTTCCATGACGATCAACACGGTACGGCGATCATTACCCTGGCCGGACTGATCAACGCGCTAAAGGTGGTCGGTAAGAAGAAGGAGGACGTAAAGGTGGTGACCTCCGGCGCAGGCGCGGCTGCAGTCTCCATTGTAAAATTACTGCTTTCTTCCGGCTTCAGGCATATTACCATGTGCGACCGTTCCGGCGCTATCTATCAGGGACGTGACAGGGGTATGAACTGGATCAAGGAGGAAATGGCCGGGGTGACCAATCTGGAGAAAAGACAGGGAACACTGGCGGAAATGCTGGTCGGCGCCGATGTCTTCATCGGGGTGTCCGCGCCCGGGCAGGTCACAAAGGAAATGGTTCGGACCATGAATCAGGATGGCATTATCTTTGCCTGCGCCAATCCCACGCCGGAAATTTTTCCGGATGAGGCGAGGGAAGGCGGCGCGAAGGTGATCGCAACCGGAAGGAGCGATTATCCGAACCAGATCAATAATGTGCTGGCGTTCCCGGGGGTATTCCGGGGAACCTTCGATGTCCGCGCCAGTGATATCAATGAAGAGATGAAGATAGCCGCTGCCCAGGCATTGGCCGACCTTATCTCCGACGAAGAGCTGAGTGAAGATTATATTATTCCCAAAGCCTTTGACCCAAGGGTGGGCAAGGCAGTTGCAGCGGCCGTGTCAAAAGCCGCAAGGGAGAGCGGCGTGGCAAGGATATAAATTATTGGCTGAGCTTCGCAGCAAAATGATTTTGCTGAGTTGATAAAAAAGAAAAGGAGAAGAAAAATGGAAAAAACAAAACATGCAAGCAGTAAGTGGCTGACATTGATCATTGTTGCTTTTGCCGGAGGTCTGATCACCAAGCTGCCTTATCTGCGTGAGACTTACATGGAGCCTCTGCAGCAGGCAACGGGAGCAACGCTGACACAGCTAGGTATATTGATGTCCGCCTATGGTATTGTGAACTTCATCTGCTATTTCCCGGGCGGTGTACTGGCGGATAAATTCAGCTGTAAGTCCCTGATTGTATTTTCCTGTATCGGCACGGCGCTGGCGGGTTTCTGGTACTGGACGCTGCCGGGATTTATCTGGTTGGTGGTCATCCATGCGATCTTTGCAATCACCACAGTGTTTACTTTCTGGGCGGCCATGGTTAAATCCATTAACCGGCTGGGTGACGCGGACGAACAGGGACGGTTGTTCGGTATGCTTGAGGGCGGCCGTGGACTGGTAGGTACGCTGGTGGCCTTCGGCTCTGTCGCCGTATTTGGCTGGGCGGCTGACGCCATCGGCGGTATGAAAAATGCTATTTTGTATTACAGCATATTAATGCTGGTTGCGGGTATATTGGCATGGATTTTCATGGAGAATGATAAGCCCCAGAAGAGTACGGCAGCCGGAAAGAAGGAAAGCACCCTGAAAGTAAAGGATTTCCTGGAGGTTGCAAAAATGCCCAGGGTGTGGCTGTGTGGTATGCTGGGTATATGTAATTATTCTGCATTGATCTTTCACGGCTATGTTACAGGATATCTGTCTAATGCATTTGGCCTCAGCGATACTGTTGTAGGTAATCTTAGTGTTATCCGTACCTATTTCATGATGATGGTTGGCGCGTTTGTGGCAGGATTTGTGGCGGATAAGATCGGCAGCCGTATCAAATTCATCAAATACGCGTTTGTCGGCATGGCGGTATTTGCCTCGCTGTATGTACTCATTCCTACCAAGGGAGCGGGAATTCCTCTGGTTATTGTGAACTTTATCGTATACGGGCTCTGCCTCTACGGAATCAAGGCGCTGTATTTCTCCACGATTGATGAGGTTTTAGTTCCCAAGAGACTGGCTGGAACGGCCTCCGGCGTTATTTCTCTTGTAACCTATGCGCCGGAAATATTCCTGTACACGGTTTCCGGTAATATGGTTGATAAGTACGCCAATACGGCGACTCCGCTGGCAGGATATCATCACTGCTTTATCGCAATGGCTGTTCTTTCTGCGATCGGCTTCGTATGCGGTTTCGTCCTTCTGAGAATGAATAAGAAGGCCATAGAAGAAGCGAAAGCAAATGGTTCTTTTACAGACAGCACGCTGAGTGTGGAGGAATAATCATATGTCGGAATTGAAATTACTGAGTTCCTGTGAAACGGATTATAACAGCGATTTACATAGCTGGATCGATATTGAGCGGCAGATCAGAAATCTCGCGGATGCGGGTTTCACTCATACCCAATGGATGCAGAACTGGGAAGGGGAGTACCTTTACAGTACCAGTGAGATGTATCAGGCCAGGGATGTACTGAAACATTACGGTATCCGGGCCCATAGCATTCATGCCTCGGAGGGCGGCAAAAGAACCATTACCGTCAATGGCCAGAAGGTTTTCCGCAACCGTCACCGGCTGACGGATATTCGCAAGGATTATACTTCTAAAAACGAGTACTGCCGGCTGGCAGGCGTGGATCTGCTGAAAAACCGTATGGATCTGTGTGCCCATATTGGGGCCGAGGTCATGGTTCTTCATATGCAGCTTCCCTATGAGATGTTCGAGGAACAGCCGGAGGAGAAGGATATTTACTACCGTCAGGTTATGAAATCCTTCGATGAAGTCAAAGACTATGCGGTGGCTGCGGGGGTGAGAATAGCCCTTGAGAATCTGATCTGCACGCCGCAGAAATACCAGGATGAGCAGTTTGATCTTCTGTTTGACCGGTACTCCGATGATTTTTTGGGATTTGCATGGGATTCCGGCCACGCTTTCCTTATGTGCCGGGAGGATCCGTATCATTTCCTGAAAAAGTATTGTGACCGCCTGTATGCAACCCATCTGCAGGACAACGCGTCCATATCGGATGAACTATTGTATCAGGAAGACCCGGTGGCGGCGGACAGGGAAGTGCTGCTGCACGACGCGCACTGGATACCCAATGTGGACGGAACGCTGGGACGGGGGATTGTTGACTGGGAGCTGGTTGCCAAATATCTGGCGAAAGCTCCGCTGGATCTGCCCGCTGACTTTGAAGTATGTATTTCCGGGGAGGATGAGCTGGAGCAGCTTGCCGCTTGCCACAGGCAGGCAGAACGCTTTTATCAGATGATATGGGATCATAAGAACTAATAATAATGAGGTACAAGAGCTTTGCCGCTGTCGCACAAAGCTCTTGTACGTTTAAGGAAGTGTTGTATAGTGAGAAAAAACATGGAGCTTGTCTTGGATGCGCTGAGAAAGTCGGGGCTTTCAGAAGGGAGAACAGAAGAAATCCAAAAGCTGTTCGAATCAGGCGGTCAGTACAGGTATGTGGAACAGTTCATGCCGGTGGATAAAGGGATGACGAACCGCCTTTTTTATTTTACGGCCAATGGGAAGGAATATCTCCTCAGAATACCGGGGGAAGGTTCAGAGTATCTTGTGAACCGGAGGCAGGAGGCATGGGTGTACCGCACGCTGGCCGATCAAGACATTACGGACCGGTATGTATATATGAATCCTGAAACGGGACTGAAAATTACAGAATATATATCGGATGTCCACTGTTGCGACATGCAAAATATGGAGGAGGTGCATCGCTGCATCAGGCATCTTTATCATTTTCACAGTCTGCGTCTGGAAAGTGAGGAATGGTTTGACATTTTTGAAAAGCTGAGGGAGTATGAGCGGGCCTGCAGACATGAGATGACTCTGTATTTCCCGAATTACAGGGATACAAGGGAAAAGATAGGAAAACTGAAAAAAATTATTGAAAACAGCCCGAGAGAATACTGCCTTTGCCATATAGATTCCGTGCCGGACAATTTTCTTGTCCGGGAGGACAAAGTTTTTTTGATTGACTGGGAGTATGCCGCCATGGCAGATCCCCATATGGATATTGCCATGTTCTGCATTTATGCAGGTTATGATAAAGAGCAGATTGACCGTGTGACTAAATTCTATTTCGAAGGGACCGCTCCGAAGGAAATCCGGAGAAAAATTTACTGCTATATTGCTGTCGGAGGTCTGCTGTGGACGGTGTGGTGTGAGATTAAGCGGGATTCCGGAGTGGTCTTCGATGAATATGAGAAGATCCAGTATCGGTATGCCGTGGAATATTACGACTATGCGATAAAGGAGTGGGACGGGAATGAAGAAACGGTTTGAACAGCTTGATCTGGCGGTGATGTAAATACCGGCAGCGATGGTTATCGTGCTGTTGATCGTGGTCAGCTTTTTCAAAGACGCGGATCAATATCTGAGGGAAAGGGAAGGATGGAATCGTATCATCTGAGCGGGATTTACTCTGGGAAAAATATCAGCGTTCTTACAGATTTTGCGTCGGATACAAAGTCTTGGGCTGAACTGTAACTTTGAGTTTCATCAGCCTATACAAAATTATGGAAATTAATCCTCTTATCAGATATAATACTGTTAAATGTCTGGTTAGAGGATTTTTTATGCCATGGGTTGAAAATGTATTTTGTGCGGGGTAAATATGGATAAAATATTGCAGACAGCCGAATATAGTTTTATTAAGACAAATGAGCATCTCGGAAAATATGTGATCCTGCTCGGCCTTGCCGGCAGCTATTCCTATGGCACGGATGTTGCTGCCAGCGACACGGATATCAGGGGCATCACGCTGAACCGGAAATCGGATCTGATCGGGCTTACCCGTTTTGAACAGTATGTGGACGACCATACCGATACGGTTATATACGCGTTCAATAAGATCGTCACGCTGCTGCTGAACTGTAATCCCAATACCATAGAGCTTCTGGGACTGAAACCGGAACATTATCTGTATCTGAATGATACAGGCAGGATGCTTCTGGATAACCGGAAACTGTTTCTTTCCAAAAGGGCCGTCAGTTCCTTTGGCGGCTATGCGGATGCGCAGTTGCGGAGGCTGCAGAATGCCCTGGCGCGGGATACTTTCCCGCAGAGTGAGAAAGAGCGGCATATTTTCAATTCCGTAAAAAATGCCATGCGCGGGTTTAATACGACGTACAAAAATTTTGAAAATGGCAGTCTGGAGATTTATATTGATAAGGCTGTGAATCCTGGACTGGAAACAGAAATATTTATAGATGCGGACATGGCCCATTACCCGCTGCGCGATTACTGCGCCATGTGGAACACAATGGCAAATGTTGTCCGGGATTATGAAAAGATCGGAAAACGCAACAGGAAGAAGGATGACCTCCACCTGAACAAACATGCCATGCATCTGATCCGGCTTTTTATGATGGCGCTGGATATTCTGGAAAAGGGCGAGATATGCACATACAGGGAGAAAGAGCATGATCTTCTCATGGATATCCGTCTGGGAAAATTCCAGAAAAAGGACGGGACATTTTGTGAGGATTTTTACGATCTTCTTTCGGATTTTGAGAAAAAACTGCACTATGCGGCAGAGAATACGGAGCTGCCGGAGGAGCCGGACAGGGAAAAAGTCCAGGATCTGGTTATGACGGTCAATGAAAGAGTGGTTCGCGATGAAATATGAGCATTTTGAGGGGACAGTGGAGGAACTGGTTCTTCTAAAGATCAGGGAAATAGAGGAAAAAGAACATGTCAGGATCCTGCACGCGGTCGAGTCGGGGAGCCGGGCGTGGGGATTTGCCTCTCCGGACAGTGATTATGACGTGCGGTTTATCTATGCCAGGGACAAAAATTATTATCTGCGTCTCAGAAATACCAGGGACTATATCGACGGGGAGTTAAATGAAGTACTGGATATGAACGGATGGGATATAAAGAAAGCCCTGCAGCATTTTCATAAATCTAATGCGACGCTGTTTGAATGGAGCCGGTCGCCGGTGGTATATTATACAACCGATGAATGGAAAAATCTGTACAGCCGGGTCGCGGATCGATATTTTTCTTGTAAATCAGCGCTGTACCACTATTATGGCACGGCGAATAAGAATTATCATGAGCATCTGCCGGGGGACATGGTTCGGTATAAGAAATATTTCTATGTGCTGCGCCCTGTTCTTGCGTGCAAATGGATAGAAGAGAGGAAATGTCCGCCGCCGGTGCTGTTTGATGAATTGTTTGACGCCGTGCTTGAGGATGAAATGAAAGCGGCGGTGAGGGATCTTCTCGCAAAGAAAGTGAACATGTCAGAGTCGGACAGGGCGCCGAGGATAGCGAAGGTCGACCGCTATCTGGAAAAGAAGCTGGAATATTATAAGGCTTTGGCAGAAACCATGGAGGACGACCGCAATCCGGACTGGGAGATGTTGGAAGAAGCGTTCAGGGAAGTGGCATTGGGAAAGGGATGAAAATGAAGCGAACAGGAATTAAAGAAAACGTGATCAATGCTATATGTGCTTTGGCAAAAAAGCATGATATAGACCAGGTAGTTTTATTTGGTTCCCGGGCCAGGGGGGATTATGGGCGCGCCAGCGATATTGATCTTGCTGTGAGCGGCGGAAATATTGCCCGTTTTGCCTTGGATGTGGAGGAGGAAACTCCGACGCCGCTAAAATATGATGTGATAAATTTAGATGAAAATATACAGGAAGAGCTTAAAAAAAATATTGAAAGGGAGGGGCTGGTTTTATATGAAAAAATTTGAGAATTACGTTTCAAATCTCCGGGTGCTTGAATGTGCGGATCAGGAGGAACTGAATAATGAGTTTATTATCAGCGGAATCATCGATAAATTTTCCATACAGTTTGAGCTGGGGTGGAAAATGTTAAAAAGTACACTGTCCTATGAAGGCAACAGAGCTTCTGCAACCGGATCTCCAAGGGGGGTTATCAAGGAAGCCTATGCGGTATACCCCTTTTTTGACGGGGAACTTTGGCTGGACATGCTGAATGACAGAAACAGTATGGCGCATATCTATGACGGGGAAGCGGCCAGGCGTTTGGTAAAAAGGATTTTGGGACAATATATTCCCCAATTTGTAAAATTGGAGAAAGAGCTGGTAAGCTATTATGGAGATACCTTAAAGACCATGTAGTAATATTTTGCAAATGCCGGATCTTGACGTTGAAAGAAAAAATTGTTGAGACAGACAATGGTACAGGCAGGGGAGAGTAAAGAAGCAGAACATAAGGCTGGGAGGGGATCATGCGGACAATATACACATTTATCTCAAAAATATGGTACAGGTTGTTTTGTCTGATTGAAATGGGGAAGGGAACTTTGCATTAGTTGAATGGTACAGTGTACCATGGTCTGTTTTATGGGAGGTATATATGAGTAAGAGTTATTGGATCTGGAAACGGAGACGTCCTTTGCCGTATATTCGAAGGCCGTCGGCTATGTCCTGGTGGATGAGCGGAAATATCCTTTTGGCGAGACGGTCGTCTGCGGCCCGGGACGGGTGAAGATCTCGGTGCACGCGGGGCGTATTGACGCTTTTCCCAGTGTGTATATTAAGGGAGAGGTCATCTGTTCTGATAAGAGCTGGCAGGCGGAAGACTATGCGAATGCTCCGGCGGCGGCAGGGTACAGCACCTACTTTACGGAGGAGGGGCAGGATCCCGCTGTGTGGGAGTACAGTGAGAAAGTGTATCTGCCGGTAAAAACGGAATCCTGCAAAGACGGCGTACTGTATGAATTTGAGACGGAGCTGACCGCGGCGCTGGAGATAACGGACAGGGCGGGAGGCCGGCCGGTCCGGGTGTACTGCGGGGAATCGAAGGAGGAGGCGCTGGATGCGGTACACTGCTATTACAGCTGGGAGCTGGATCCAGGGACGGGCCGCTGTCCCCGCTGCGCGGTACGGTTTGCCTATATTCCCGGGCGCCGGGAGGAGGAGATCGGGGTGAGGGCGATCCATCAGTTTGTGGATATCCCGGTGCGGGCCGCCTGGACGAGGTGTGGACGCGGATCCGGGAGTACTGGGGCGGTATGCTGAAAAAGGGAGCCGTGACGTTCTGGGAGGAATACGACCCGGCTGTCCCCGAGGCGGAGCAGTACGATATGTACGGGGATCGATTCGGCAAGAGCCTGTGCCACGCCTGGTCGGCAAGCCCCATTTACCTGCTGGCGAGGTATTTTGTCGGGCTTACCGTCACTGACGCGGCGAAGGGGACGTATGAGGTCCATCCCCATCTGGCCTATTTTGATAGCCTGGAGTGTACGCTGCCCGTGGGGGATAAGGACGTGCATGTAGTGTGGGACGGGAAGGAACTGAAGGTTGAGGAGGGTCTAAAGGGGGAAAGTGTTAAAAAGTGAATAAAGCAGTTGGTGAACATGATCCGGTATGTTAAAATATGAGTGGATAACCGCGGTGCAGGATGCAGGGGAGAAGATATGTTTCAGAGACTCAGTTTTCAGAAAAAGATTTTTTATATGGCCAGTATATTTTTTATCTGTACGGCGCTGGGGATGAGCATTATTTTCTATGTGTATACTTACGGCAAAAATTTGAGGGATATAGAAAAGTTTTATATTCAGACCAATCAGACGATAGCCTCGGATATGGACTATCTGCTTGCCGATATGGAAAAGCTGACGACCCAGCTGGTGGCGAATGAGACGGTGCAGAATGTTTTTCTGGAGGCGGAAAAGGACGCAGATCCGGATCGTCTGTATTTTGATCATAATATAGAACAGAAAGCACGGCTGCAGAAAGAGTGCATCGCGTTAAATACGCCCATCGACAATAAGGGGATTATAAATATATACAGATCTCCGAATCTGTTTTTTACAAATAATATCGGGAAAGAAATTCCGGAACGTATACAGGCCCAGCTTCGTGACTGCTTTGAATTTAAAAATGTGGAGAATGGGGAGTCCCGGGTGGTTTTTGCCGGCCCCCATGAAGACCCCTGGCAGCTGTCCCGCGACGGTTCTCTTTTCATATCCATTTTAAGACCTCTGGTTGCTACTTATTCCGGGAGAAATACGGTGGCGACGATTGAAATGAGTGAGAGCTATACGAAGATAGAAGATATCTGCCGCCTGTCGGAACAGTTCAAAGATATGGAGCTTCTGATTGTAGACAGCGAATCCGGGGAAACTATTTATCCCTGCGGCGGGTGCAGCGAAGAGAAAGCAAACTACTATTTGCAGTTTATGGATCTGGCTGAGGATGCGATCGAGGGGATCAAATCCTTCGACGGTCGAAAAATGATGCTGAACGTACAGAAAAACGAACGATCCGGCTGGGTGATTTTTGCCATGCAGCCTGTGGACGCCTATAATCAGCCGCTGATCAATATGACGGCTTTATTGTTCAGCCTGCTTGTGGTTTTTGCTCTGGGGATGCTGTTTGCCATATTTTATGCAACGAATAAATTGACGATGCCCGTTCGGGATCTGAAGCGGGCCGTCCGGTCGGTTACACTGGAGAATATAGATATTCATATGGATAATTCGACAAACAACGAGATCGCATCGCTCCAGCAGGTGTTTTCCGAAATACTGGGCAGGCTCCGGGAATCGGCAAATGAACTGGCGTTGTCGCAATCGGCGGAATATGAGGCGAAGATCATGGCATTGCAGGCGCAGATCAATCCCCATTTCCTTTACAATTCTCTCATGGCGATCAGCGCGGCGGGAATGGAAAACGGCAACAAAAAGGTGGAGCTTATGTGCGGCCAGCTGAGCGAATTGTTTCGTTATGCGGCAAATGAACTGCGTAATGTGACGATTGGCGCGGAGCTTGACAATGTAAGTGTCTATCTGGAGTTTATGAAATGGCGTTATCTGGATACGGTGGAGTACAGCGTGGATGTGGACGACAGAATCCAGGACGTAGTGATTCCGAAACTGCTTTTTCAGCCGGTGGTGGAGAACTGTTTTGTCTATGCGTTTCATTCTATTCTGCCGCCGCTGCGGATACAGATACGGGGGGAGATAAAAGACGGCCGCTGGATCGTGGAAATCAGGGATAACGGCGCCGGGGTATCGGAAGAGGAAATGCGTCGTCTGGAGACATTAAAAAAGAATGTGGAAGAAGCTCTGTCCCATAAAAGTTTCGGCGGACATCTGGAAATTGGCGGAAAGGCATTAATCAATATTTTCGCCCGTCTGTATCTGCTTTACGGGGACGGTACGGTATTTGCCATGGAAAACGGGGACGACTCGGGATTTTGTGTGACCCTGGGCGGCATATGGGAGGAGAATGGCCTTTAAGCGGCCTCCGGGGAAGGAGAAGCGCCGGATACTGTGGTGCCCGGCGCCTCTCCTTCAAACATCCGATTCGGAATGCATGTGGCTGTTTCTGTAGTCAGAAGGCGTGCATCCGGCGGACATTTTGAAAAGGCGGCTGAAATAATAGGGGTCGGTATACCCGATCAGTTCGGAAATCCGGCGCACGCTGGTGTCCCGGCTTTCAGTCAGGAGCGCTTTCGCCCGTTCGATGCGGAGACGGATGATATATTCGTTTGGAGAGACCCGGTATTTTTTTTTGAATAACGAACTCAGGTGGGAGATGCTGAAATTAAATTTACCGGCCAGCCGTGTCAGTGAAATCTGTTCCGTATAATGCTGGTCGATAAAAGTTTTGATCTGTATGGCTGCGGAGGAGCCGGTTGTATCCGAGAAGGTATGGAAGATGTCGTTCAGCAGATCGGTCATGCCGTCGCGGATATCCCGATAGTCCATGGAGTTGGTAATCAGCTCGTCGATGCGCTCATGCAGGGCAAAGGAGAGCCGGTTCTGGTTTGCGATTTCACAGATGCGCTTTAAAAGCTGACTGAGACCGCATTGCCGGCAGCCCTGGCTTTCGCAGAGGGACAGATATTTCGCCGTCTGTTTCTGAAAATCCGCGAATTTGCGGTCGTTGACCAGTTTGCGCAGGATATTTTGTTCCGCATAGGTAAAGAAAAGCAGGTCATCCGAAAAGGGCCGCGGAGTCGTCAGGTCATGGACGCTGGAACGGGAAAAAACAACGTGGCCGGAAGCCGCGCTGTATAATTCTATCAGTCTGTCTTTCAGCTGCCCGGGTCGATTGCTTTCCGGGCCATGGATGATGGTTGTCGGGTAGGGAGAATCTTTCAGAACAGCCTGTATATCCAGGAGAAAGGCATTGCCGGAGCCGTTTTGGCCCCCCAGGATCAGGAGGCAGTCGTTTTGCGGTTCTTCATGGATGATCCAGACCTGTCCATAGGCGGCCGCAGCCCCGGAAACCCGTCTGTCAAACTGAATATTTTTCCAGAAATCCCCAATGGCGTTAAACTGGTTGTACCGGCAGGTCGAGTGGGAACCGATACACACATAGTAGGCATAGAAACGGTCGATACCCGAAAAGGCGGCGGATACTTCCTCCCGGGAATGGGTAAAGTTCTGGTTATGGAGCAGGTGGAGAAAATACCGGTACTGTATTTTGCCCATGCGTTTCCGGAATCCGGATTCGATGCGTTTCAGAAGCTGTCCCAGGGCCCCCTGATTGACAGGTTTCAGTATATAGTCGAAGGCGTGATGTTTGAGGGCTTTTTGCGCATAGGAAAATTCGGAATATCCGCTGAGCACAATACTCAAAGGCGGTTTTTTCAATTGGGAACAGCGTTCTAGTACTTCGAGACCGTCCACCAGGGGCATTTTGATATCAATAAAGATGACGTCCGGCGCCGTTTCCGTGATTTTCTGCCACGCCTCCTCCCCGTTGCCCGCTTCGCCTATGATGGCAAAGGCAGGGTTCTGGCTGACGATGGAGTTTTTTATATACTGTCTCAGAAAAGGTTCGTCGTCAATCACTAATGTGCGTATCATATTTTTCTTCCTGCCTTCCATAGAGTATAGGATAATTATAAACTCTTTTTTCCCCAAAGACAATGAATCCGGGCGATTACAAAAATAATCCATCAGGGAAAGTAAAATCGTCTATTTTTAATTTGAAGTAATTTGTTTACACTATAAACGTAAATTGTTGACGGGAAGCTCTGAAGAGGAAAGGAGAAAGAAACAGACATGATGAAAAAAGGGTTGAAAAACAAAATTCTGGCCGCGGCATTTTCCGTAATGCTGGCAGGTATGACGGGCTGCAGCGTGGATACGGGAACCGCATCTTCAGCCGGTGAGACGAAGGCCGCAGAAGAGGCAGGCGGAACAGAGACTGCGGGCGGGACAGAGAATACGGAGGAGACACAGGGAAGCAAAGAGACGCTTACGGTTATGATCGGCTCCGGCGACGGCGGCGGAGAAGCGGCGAAAACAGCTTTTAATAAGGCGGCGGACATTATGGGGATAAATGTGGAGCTCAGTATTTTTCCCGATGATCAGTTCCTCAATGTGCTGAACACAAAAGGCGCCACAGGAAATCTGGACGACCTGATTTTCGTATCCTATTCCCTGCCGGATCTGCCCTATAATGAACTGGCTGAGCTGGACGGCGACTGGGTGGATAATGTCACGGATGTATCAAAGCAGTTTCTGCTGAACCCGGATGACAGGCAGACGGTCATCATGGCCCCCATGGGAGCCGAGAGCAATATGGGGCTTGCGTATAACAAAGAAGTGCTTGAGAATGCGGGAGTAGAGCTTCCGATCCTGGATTATGCGTCCTTTATGGAAGCCTGTGAGAAAATAAAGGCAACGGGCGTAACGCCGGTGTATGTATCAGCGAAAGAAACCTGGACGCCGCAGATTCTCCTGCTGTCCTCCATGACTTCCACGATTATGAAGGAGGACGGGCTGGCGCAGAAACTGGCGGCGAATCAGGTAAAGCCCCAGGATATCCAGAGACTGCAGGATATGTGGGCCAATGTGGCGGCGTTGAAGGAAATGGGTTACATCAATGAGGATCATATGTCGGCAACCCATGATATGGGCAAGAAGGCGATTGCCGAGGGCAGCGCGGGCTTTTACGCGGTGACGGATGCGGCTTACGGCGAGATCCAGTCAGAATATCCGGATCTGGTTGAGGGCGTGGGCCTTACGATCACACCCATGTGGAATGACGCCGAGCTGGCCTTTGTTATGACCAACAGGACGTCCCGGACTCTGGCCGTCTCCAGGAAAAGCAAAAATCTGGAACTGGCCAGGGAGTTTGTGAATACATGCCTGTCCGAGGAAGTATTGACTGTTTACTACGAATTGTCACCCGGGGCGGCGCCCTTTAAGTCGCTGGATTATGAGCTGACGACAAGCCCCTGGAATGCACAGATGCAGGAGCTGGCAAAAGAGATGCCTTCGTATGGTGACTGGGCCAATGCTCTTTTCGACGGTGAAGCGGTTCTGAATCCGTTCTGGGGCGACTTTGATCTGAACGTGCAGTCCATGTTTTCCGGGAAGACTTCTCAGGAGGCTATAGAGGGCTGGTATAAGAAATACGCGGATGACGCGAAAGCGAAGAGACTGGAAGGCTTCTGACAGGGAGACGCCGCTGTAAGACCCGGGCAGCCGAAGTTTTACAGCGGCATTTTTATACTATACAGGAGAGGAGAGCATATGAATTCTAAAAAAATGTATCCGGTCTGTCTGGTCATTCCCGCATTCCTGATCTATGCCGTTTTCTTTATTGTTCCCAATGTCAGCGGGCTTGCACTGGCGTTTACCGATTGGAATATCTATTTTTTTGATGACATTCATTTCAACGGCTTGGATAATTTTATCAAACTGTTTCATGAGGAGGTATTCTGGATTGCATTAAAAAATACGTTTTTGTTCGCAGTAGTGACCGTGATGGGGAAAAATCTTTTGGGCTTTCTGATGGCTCTGCTGGTTGCGAAGACGAGCAAATTTAACGTATATCTGCGGACTGTCATGTTTCTTCCGGTCACGATCAGCAGTATTGTCGTCAGTATTATATTTGTGTCCATATATAATCCGGATATGGGAATCGTAAATCAGTTCTTGCGTTCCGTGGGGCTGGGCGGCCTCGCCCGGCAGTGGCTGGTGGACCCGAAAGTGGCTCTGGGGGCAGTGGCGGCCATGGAGATCTGGCAGTGGTCGGGTTTTAATATGGTGGTGTTCGTTGCGGGTATGCAGTCCATTCCGGACGATTTTTTCGAGGCGGCCAGGATAGACGGCGCGGGCAGATGGCAGACTTTGAAATGCATTACGGTTCCTCTGATGGTGCAGTCTTTTGCCGTAACCTTTGTATTCAGCATTATTTCCGGCTTTAAGGTATTTGCCCAGATCTACGGGACGACCAACGGCGGGCCGGCGGACGCGACGCAGGTGATGGGAACTTTTCTGTTTAAGAGTTTTTCCGAAGGGAAACTGGGCTATTCGGCGGCCGTTGGGGTCATATTCATGTTCCTGATACTGATCTTCAGCCTGGCATTTTTAGTCATACTGAAGAAGAAGGAGGTTGAGTATTGATGAAAAGGAAAAAAATCGGACGCCGGCTGGTGAATGTCCTGCTGTTTCTTCTCAGTATCGTCTACATTATCCCTGTATGGATGGTTTTCGTCAATTCCGTCAAAAGGCCCGCGGAGGCAAATGTAATGGGCGTATCCTTTCCCTCCGACGGTGTGATCCGGTTGGGCAATTATCTGGATGTCATAGAGAAGGGCGGGATCGTGCGGGCCTTTATGAACGGACTGCTGGAAGCCAGCCTGTCGGTGATTATCATCATAGTCACGGCATCCGCCTGCGCGTTTTATATCGCCCGGGTAAAATCAAAAATATCCAACGGGCTTTTTTACATGTTTATTATGGGACTGGTGGTGCCGGTGGCTTTCATTCCCACCTATCTCGTTTTGAATGTACTGCATTTACTGAACACATATACGGGGATCATCCTGATTTTCACCACCTATGGCCTGCCGATGGCGGTATTTCTTTACACGGGTTTTATCAAGACGGTTCCCCGGGAACTGGACGAAGCCGCGTTTATCGACGGGTGCGGTCCGATCCGGCTGTTTTACCAGATTATATTTCCGCTGCTGAAACCGGTCACCATGACGATCTTCATCCTGTCTTTCATCGGCGCGTGGAATGATGTGATGATACCGATGTTCTTTTCCAACAGCGGAAAGTGGGCCCTTCCGCTGACGGTTTATAACTTTTACGGGGGATATGTGAAGAGCTGGAATTATATATTTGCGGATATCATCATCACCATATCCCCGCTGCTTCTTGTGTATATTTTTGCCCAGAAATATGTGATCGCCGGTATGACGGCCGGCGCGGTAAAGGGATAAGGAGGCTGCTATGGCATTTCATGAGGAATACAATATCCGCTGGTATGGACCGGGGCGGGATTCGTCGGAATCCATGCCGATGGGCGGGCATGATATCGGCTGTAACGTGTGGATGGAGGGGAACAGCGTGTATCTTTACATCCAGCAGAGCGGATGGTTTGACGAGAATAATTCCATGCTCAAATTCGGCAGGCTGCGCCTGATTTTTGAGGAAGCCCTCATTGGACGGGATTCTATGCAGGAGCTTGTACTGGAGGAGGGGTACATAAAGATACGCATAAAAGACATCCGTCTGATCCTGTGGACGGATGTGCAGTATCCGGTGGTTCATCTGGAATATAAAAGTGAGAAAAAACACCGGTTTACGGTACATTATGAATCCTGGCGCACCAGGGACAGGACGGTGGACAGGGAGTCCTTTGAATTATTTCAGTGCAAGGAAGTGTTTCGCTGCCCGGATCAGGACGCGGTATTTCACAGGGATACGATTCTGCCGTCGGATGGGCTGCTTGCCATGTACCACGCCAATCAGACGGATGACCTGAGTATTTATAAGGAATTTGAGGCCCAGGGAATCGGACATTACAAATATGAGGCTTATAACCCTCAGCTTCATCTGGTCTGCGGCGGGCTTTTATATCTTCCCGGGATGGAATATGCCGGTACCCGGGAGGACAGATATCAGGATACGCCCTGTACGGCCTTTGTATACAGGCCTGTGGAGGCGGCATGTAAATGCCACATACAGGCGGTTCTGGGCTGGGAGCAGACGGAGGATATCAATCACTGGAGAGGGCGGCTGGAAGCCGTATACAGAACCGCCAATGAGGATCCGGAGGGGCAGAAGTCCCGTGCGAGGAAATGGTGGCGGGATTATTTTGAGAAAAGCTATATCCGCATTCAGCCGATGTCCGGGGAAAAGGACAGCGACAGGATGTGGAGGATCGGGCGGAATTATCAACTGTTCCGCTATATGACCGGCTGCAATTATTTCGGGTACTGGCCCACGAAATTTAACGGGGGGCTTTTCACCTTTGATCCGGGCATCATAAAGAATACGGAATGGTGGGACGGGGAGCTGCGCTTTACGCCGGATTACCGGTTGTGGGGGGGCGGAAGCCACACGATCCAGAATCAGCGGCTGGTGTACTGGCCCATGCTCAAAAGCGGCGACGGCGAAGCGATGGTGCAGCAGTTCAATCTGTTTAACAGAGCCCTGGAGACGGCCAAAATGCGGGCAAAATTTTTCTATGGCGTGGAGGGGGCTTTTTACGCGGAACAGATGGGAAATTACGGGCTTTGCAATACCTGCGACCACGGCTGGGACAATCGGACGGGGGTGCCGGTTCCCCAGATCAAGTATCTGTTTTCCAATAATCTGGAGATTGCCCTTCTGATCCTGGAATACCATGCGTTCACGGGGGCTGATATAGAGGAATACATGGAATTTATCGACCGGGTGGTGATGTTCTATGACGGCTTTTACCCTGAGAATGACGAGAACGGAAAAATGGTGATGTATCCGGCCAATGCTCTGGAGACTTATCATGTGGTGAAAAATCCCATAGACGGTATAGCCGGCCTCCGGTGCCTGCTTCCGCGGCTGCTTGAGCTCCCGCAGGGATATGCCACCGATGAACGGAAAGAGAGATGGCGGCGTTTGCTGGACCGGGTTCCGCCGGTCAGGACGAAAATTTTCAACGATGAAGAGATTCTGGCCTATGCAGACACGGAATCGGACATCCATAACTGCGAACTGCCAGAGATGTACACAGTATTTCCCTACGATCTTTACGGCATAGGGAAGGAAAATATCGAACTGGCTGAAAGGACGATGCGCAATTCTTTTCATACGGAAGAAATGCGTTCCCATGTGAGCTGGCATTATACGGGAATCGAATATGCGAGACTGGGGATGCTCCCGGAGGCGCTGGAGTTTCTGGAGAGGAAAATGGCGGACGGCCCTCATCGTTTTCCGGCCTTCTGGGGGCCGGGCCATGACTGGACGCCGGATCATAACTGGGGCGGCACAGGGGAAATCCAGCTTCAGGAAATGCTGATGCAGACCAGGGGAAAAAAGATCTATCTGTTTCCCTGCTGGCCTGTCTGGTGCGATGTGGAATTTAAGCTCCACGCGCCGGGTCAGACGGTTCTGTCTTGCAGCCTGAAAGACGGGAAAATCGAATACCTGAAAGTTTTCCCGGAGGAAAGGAAGGCCGATATCGTTTTTGCGGGGCCGTAGAGCGTCGGAGCGACGCCTTCATATTTTCCAAATAACAGTTATTTCTTTCTGTGGTATAATACAGGCACGGTAAAAATCCAGGGCAGGCCCTGATATGAGCGAGGGGCCCGATACAAATCCAGGAAAGGATGTAATCATATATGTTAAAAGTGAAAGATATCCGCATCAATCATTTGCGGGAGCCGGCGGGCGTCATAGGGACTGTTACCGTCGGCTGGAAAATACTTTCCGACCGCTCCGACGTGGTACAGACAGCCCGCGAGATCGCCATTGTCCGGGATGGCGGGGCAGAGGAGCTCTATCATGAGAAAACGGAGAGCGGCGAATCGGTAAATATCGCCGTCGGGGGGCTGTCTCTGCGGTCTCTGGAAACCTGTACCGTCCGTGTGCGAGTCTGGGACAACCATGGGGAAGCCAGCGAATGGGCGTCCACCGGTTTCATCACTGCCCTGCAGTCGGATGGGGAGTGGAAGGGAGCTTTTATTACGGCGGAGAAGCCGGAGGACAGAGGGAAGGCTCCGGGAACGATGCTGAGAAAAGCCTTTACCATAGAAAAGGAGGTAAAGGAAGCCTGGCTGCTGTCTACGGCTCAGGGACTGTACCAGGCTTTTATCAACGGGAAACGGGTCGGACAGGATGAACTGGCTCCGGGATGGACCAGCTACCATACGCATCTACTCTATCAGACCCACGAGGTTACGGATATTCTGAAAAAAGGGGAGAATGCCATCGGAGTCCTGCTGGGGGCCGGCTGGTACAAGGGGGATATTACCTGGTTTCGCAGGCATAATTATTATGGCAGCTATGCTGCTTTTTCCGGTCAGCTGGTCATCCGCTATACGGACGGCAGCGAAGAGATCCTTGCGTCGGATACGTCATGGCAGGGATGTAGATCCCCGATCATTCATGCGGATATTTACGACGGAGAGACCTATGACGCCAGGCTGGAACAGGACGGCTGGTGCGAACCCGGTTTTTTGGGTTCCGGCTGGGAGCCGGTGCGCGTTGCAGGGCAGCGGGCGGTGGAGCCCGTTCCCCAGCAGGGCTGCACGGTGCGGGTGAAGGAGACTTTTGGGGCCAGGGAGATCTTTCGGACGCCCGGGGGGGATACTGTCATTGACTTCGGCCAGAATATCAGCGGCTGGGTGCGTTTTACCGTAACGGGCGGCTGCGGCGACGAGGCTGAGCTGGTGTTTTTCGAGACGCTGGATGCCGCGGGTAATGTGTATACGGAGAATCTGCGCACGGCCGGACAGACGGTTCGCTATATATGCAGAGGAAAGGGCAGGGAGACCTGCTGTCCTCATTTTACGTTTCAGGGCTTCCGTTATGTGTGGGTGAAACAATTTCCGGGAGAGGTGCGGGCGGAGGATTTTACCGCCATGGTTCTGTATTCCGATATGGCGGCAAGGGGAAGCTTTAGCTGTTCCCATCCTCTCTTGAATCAGCTTCAGAGCAATATCCAATGGGGCATGAAGGGGAACTTCGTGGATGTGCCCACGGATTGCCCCCAGAGGGACGAGCGGCTGGGCTGGACCGGCGATGCCCAGATTTTCAGTTATACGGCGAATTTCCTCATGGAGACGGAGGAGTTTTACCGGAAATGGCTCATTGACCTGGCGGCGGATCAGCGGGATAACGGAGGCGTGTCCAATGTAATACCGGATGCCCTCCTGGATCATTCGGTGGATTACGGTGACGGAGAGAGCGCCGCTGACCAGTACGGGGCCGCCGGATGGGGAGACGCGGCGGTGATTGTACCCTGGTCTTTGTATCTGGAAAACGGCGATCCTTCTATTATTTTGCAGCAGTATGACAGTATGAAAGCATGGCTGGATTACCTGACGGTCAGCAGGGAGAACGGTTATATCCGGACTGCCTGCCAGTTTGGCGATTGGCTGGCCCTGGACGCGGCGGAGGGCAGCTATCACGGGGCTACGCCGGAAGAATTCACGGCTTCGGCTTATTATGCCCATGCCTGCGGCCTGTTTGCGAAGATGGCGGAGGCTGTGGGCCGCACGGAGGATGCCGGCGAGTACAGGAAGCGCCGTGAGGAGGAGATCGCGTTTTTCCGGAGCCGTTACTGTTTGCCGGACGGGAAACTGAGCGTACATACCCAGACCGCCTATGTGCTGGCGCTGCATTTTGATCTGCTGCCGGGGGAGGAAAGACCGGCCGCGGCGGAAGAACTGAAAAAGATGCTGTCGGAAAATGACGGCCATCTGACCACCGGTTTCATGGGCACGCCTTATATTATGCATGCGCTGAGCCGGAACGGGTGCGTGAAGGAAGCTTATGATCTGCTCCTGAAAGAGGATTTCCCCTCCTGGCTCTATCAGGTGAAGCAGGGGGCTACTACGGTGTGGGAGCACTGGGACGGCCTGAAGCCTGACGGCACCATGTGGAGCGCGGATATGAATTCCTTCAATCACTATGCCTACGGCGCGGTGGGGCAGTGGCTCTATGAGCGCTGTGCGGGCCTTTGCGTGGATGAGAACCGGCCGGGATACAGGCATTTTACGGTTCGCCCCTGTATTGGCGGCGGGTTGGATTTTGCCGAATGTGTCCATGAAAGTATCTACGGGCAGATCAGGGTTCACTGGGAGAAAAGAGAGGGCGATACGGTCGTTCTGTCCGTACAGGTGCCCCCCAATACCACGGCTGTTCTGGAGCTGGAGCGGGCCGGGGCGATCCTGGAAAACGGCGGGCTGAATTTTGCCCGGTCTGTGGGAGCCGGAAGGTCGGGCATGCAGGAGGACGGCAATACATATCGCGCAGAGACAGGCTCCGGAAACTGGAGCGTGGCGTATCGGCTGATCGGATAAAAGCCGCGGGTTTACATGACATGTCCTGGGCGGGCGGGACTATCTTATACAGACCGTCTTTCGGTATATAAAGGCGGCGAATCCTGCAGACACGACTTCCGTGAAGCAGAACGCATACCACACACCGTCCGCCCCTGTGAATCGGCAGAACAGATGAGCGGCGGGGACAATGACTATCACGTATCTGATCAGCGAAATACATAAAGACCGGCCCCCTTTGCCCAGACCCTCCAGGGCTCCGGAGCCGGTGACGGATACGGAGGATATAACAAAGCCCAGGCTGATGATGCGCAGGGCGGCGGCGCCGATCTCAACGGTTTCCCGGCTGTCCGTAAATAATCCGATCAGCGTCTCTGGTATTGCCCAGGAAAGAAGCGTCCCCGTCAGCATGACGGCAATGTTCATGGCCAGCGCCGTTTTGTAGATTTTTTTGACGCGTTCGTATTCTCCGGCGCCGAAATTATAGCCCATTAAAGGCCGGATGCCCTGGATGATGCCGTTGGCGGTCAGGTAGATGAAGGTCTGCAGTTTGTAATACACGCCGAGGACGAGGACGTATTTCTCTGAAAAGCCGGCAAGCAGTCCGTTGAGCTGAGAAATCAGAAAGGAGGGCAGGGCCAGATTCAACGTGGCTGGGATGCCCACGGAATACAGGGCCTTGCCGGTCGCGGTATCCGGTTTCATCTGTTTTAACCGGATCTTCACCGGTATGGGACGAAGCGCGTAAAGGAGCAGGTACAGCGCCAGGGAGATGCACTGCCCGATTCCCGTGGCCCAGGCTGCTCCCGCGATGCCCATAGCCGGGAAGGGCCCGAGTCCGAAGATCATCAGAGGATCAAGGATGATGTTTGTCACACAGCCGCAGAGCATACTGAACATGGAGATTTTCATCCGCCCTACGGCCTGGAACATTTTTTCAAAAGACAGGGATGTCGTGATGACCGGGGAAAAGAGGAATGCTCTGCCTGCGTAGTTCAGCGCCATCCGCAGGGTTTCTTCATCTGAAGTGAAGCCTTTCAGAAAAGCAGGCAGGGCCAGGATGCAAAGGACTGTCAGCAGCAGGCCGTGCACAAGACTGAGCAGCGTCCCTTGGGAGGCCGCCCGGTCTGCCCGGGTCTGATTCCCGGCGCCCAGGTGATAGGCGACTCTCGCATTAATCCCGATGCCGAAGCCTATGGCGATGGCATTGATAAAGTTCTGCATGGGAAAGATCAGGGCCAGCGCGGTCATGGCATTTTCACTGATTCTGGCCACAAAATAACTGTCAATAATATTATACAGCGAGTTGACCGCCATGGAGATGACCATGGGCAGCGCCATGGCGAGTACCAGCGGCGTGATCTTTTTTTCTCTCATAAATGTCTGTTCCATAATCTTTTCCTCCCGATACGATATGTTGCCGAAGGGCGCGTCAAAAGAGAAATAAAAAAGCCACACAATTACCGGATGTAATCGTGTGGCGAAAAAAGAATGCCGCCCGAAAAGATATCGGGCCGACGCAGGCACTCTTGAAAAATCCACCCCTGAAAAGGTTTTATGGGATTTTTATATCACACTTGCCCCCTAAAATCAACCCGGAATCGGGATTTTTTTACAATCCGGGTATTTTCCGGGGGGCATTATTTTTTTTACTTGACGCATTCCCTGCCGGGAGGCTATATTATTGAGAAGCAAAGAGCGCTTTTCAATATCAGATTGATGGCGCATTCCGTTAATTTTGTTACACAGGAGGTCATGACCTGATGGCGGACATCAAGCAGGAGAACATTCGAAACTTTTGTATTATCGCACATATAGACCATGGAAAGTCCACCCTGGCCGACAGGATCATAGAGAGGACGGGGCTGCTCACCGAGCGGGAGATGCAGTCCCAGGTGCTGGACAATATGGATCTGGAGCGGGAGCGGGGCATCACCATCAAGGCCCAGACGGTGCGGATCATCTACAAGGCCAGGGACGGTGAGGAATATATTTTCAATCTCATTGACACCCCCGGCCACGTGGATTTTAACTATGAGGTATCCCGCAGCCTGGCGGCCTGCGACGGGGCGGTGCTGGTGGTGGACGCGGCCCAGGGCATTGAGGCCCAGACTTTGGGAAACGTCTATCTGGCTCTGGATCATGACCTGGATGTGTTTCCGGTAATCAATAAGATCGACTTGCCCAGCGCCGAGCCGGATCGGGTGGTGGAGGAGATAGAGGATGTGATCGGCATCGAGGCCCAGGACGCTCCCCGTATTTCCGCCAAGCAGGGGCTGAATATCGACGAGGTGCTGGAGCAGATCGTGGAAAAAGTCCCGGCTCCGAAAGGTGATCCCGCAGCTCCCCTGAAGGCGCTGATCTTTGACTCCCTCTATGATTCCTACAAGGGCGTGATCATTTTCTGCCGCATCATGGACGGTACGGTGAAAAAGGGCACGCCTCTCCTCATGATGGCCACCGGAGCGAAGGCCGACGTGGTGGAGGTGGGTTATTTCGGCGCGGGGCAGTTTATCCCCTGTGAGGAGCTGACCGCCGGCATGGTGGGTTATATCACAGGCAGCATCAAAAATGTGGGAGATACCCGGGTGGGCGATACGGTGACGAACCGGGAGAATCCCTGCGACGCACCTCTGCCGGGCTACAAGAAAGTGAATCCCATGGTATACTGCGGCATGTATCCCGCGGACAGCGCCCGGTACCCCGACCTTCGGGACGCCCTGGAGAAGCTGCAGCTGAACGACGCTTCCCTTTTCTTTGAGCCGGAGACATCCCTGGCTTTGGGCTTTGGTTTCCGCTGCGGTTTCCTGGGGCTCCTTCACATGGAAATCATCCAGGAACGGCTGGAGCGGGAGTACAACCTGGATCTGGTCACCACGGCTCCCGGCGTTATCTACCGGGTGCACAAGACCAACGGCGATATCGTAGAGCTGACCAATCCCTCCAATCTGCCCGATCCCACGGAGATTGATTTCATGGAGGAGCCCATGGTGAAGGCGGAGATCATGGTGACTACGGAATATATCGGGCCGATCATGGATCTGTGCCAGGAGCGGCGGGGCGAATACCAGGGGATGGAGTATATCGAGACCACCAGGGCGCTGCTGACCTACCATCTGCCCTTGAATGAGATCATATATGATTTCTTCGACGCGCTGAAATCCCGTTCCCGGGGCTATGCCTCCTTTGACTATGAGATCCTGGGCTATCAGACCAGCCAGCTTGTGAAGCTGGATATCCTGATCAACCACGAGGAGGTGGACGCCCTGTCCTTCATCGTATTTGCCGATTCGGCTTACGAGCGGGGACGCCGGATGTGCGAGCGGCTGAAGGGAGAGATACCCCGGCATCTGTTTGAAATTCCCATTCAGGCGGCGGTGGGCGGCAAGATTATAGCCCGGGAGACCGTGAAAGCCATGCGCAAAGATGTGCTGGCCAAGTGCTATGGCGGCGATATTTCCAGGAAAAGAAAACTTCTGGAAAAACAGAAGGAAGGCAAAAAGCGGATGCGCCAGATCGGCAATGTGGAGATTCCGCAGAAAGCCTTTATGAGTGTGCTGAAGCTGGATGAGGAATAGTGAACGGGAAGACTTCATGAATGCCTGAGCCGCCGGCCGGAGACGGTGAGATGGAGAGTTGTATGGAAATCTATGTGCATATACCCTTTTGCCTGCGTAAATGCCGGTACTGCGATTTTCTCTCCTTCCCCTGCAGCGGGGAGGAGAAAAGGCAGTATCTGTCCGCGCTGGAGCAGGAAATCGCAGAATGCGGCAGGGGACGCGGGGAGGGCGCCGTCTCGTCGATCTATTTCGGGGGCGGGACGCCCTCTCTGTTGTCCGGGGAAGAGATGAAAGATCTGATGGAATCCCTGGATCGGCAGTTTCTCCTGGCGCCGGAGGCGGAAATCACCATGGAGGCGAATCCCGGTACCCTGACGGCTTCTGGTCTGGCCGGATACCGGGAGGCGGGCATCAACAGGCTCAGTATCGGCTGCCAGTCCGTCCACGACAGCGAACTGTCCATGCTGGGCAGGATTCACAGGTACGGGGACTTTCAGGAGAGTTACCGCATGGCCCGGGAGGCGGGTTTTGCCAATATCAATGTGGATCTGATGTACGGCCTGCCCGGCCAGACGGCGGCTTCCTGGTGGCAGAGCCTGGAGACGGTCTGCGGGCTGGCGCCGGAGCATATCTCGGCCTACAGCCTGATTGTGGAGGAAGGCACGCCTTTTGCGGATATGGATCTCGATCTGCCCGACGAGGATGCGGAGCGGCAGATGGCGGCGGATGCCGTGGAGGTTCTGGCGGATCACGGTTACGCCCGCTATGAGATAGCCAATTTTGCCCGTCCGGGATTTGCCTGCCGCCATAATATCGGCTACTGGGACGGCACGCCCTACATAAGCTTCGGCTTGGGCGCGTCTTCCTATATGGATCAGACCCGCTGGCGCAACACACGCAGCATAGAAAATTATCTGAAAAATGCCGCGTCCCCTGCATGTCTGCGCCGGGATGTGGAAATACTGACCATTGAAAGCCGAATGGAGGAATTTATGTTTCTCGGCCTTCGGATGACGGCCGGGGTAAGCAAGTCTGAGTTTGCAAAACGGTTCGGTGTGTCCATGAACGAGGTCTACGGAGAAAAAATCGAACACTTTGTTCGAGAAAAACTGTTGACAAATTCCGGGGATAGGGTATTCTTGACAGGGAGGGGTTTGGATCTGGCCAACGTGGTTATGGCGGAATTTCTGCTGGACTGACGCGATGACCGGTCGGTTCGGAAATATTGTGCCCCGAATACTCACACAAGTAATGGAGGGATTTATGCCGACGAATCAACCAAAGAAAGAATTCATCCGTATCCGTGGCGCCCGGGAAAACAATTTAAAGGGACTGGACGTGGAGATACCGAGAAATAAAATGGTGGTCTTAACGGGCCTTTCCGGGTCGGGAAAAAGCTCCCTGGCCTTTGATACCATCTATGCGGAAGGGCAGCGCCGCTACATGGAGAGCCTGTCCTCCTACGCCAGGCAGTTTCTGGGCCAGATGGAGAAACCTGCGGTGGACAGCATCGAGGGTCTGCCCCCGGCCATCTCCATTGATCAGAAATCCACCAACCGTAACCCCCGCTCCACAGTGGGGACGGTGACGGAGATCTATGATTATTTCCGCCTGCTCTATGCCAGGGTAGGCATCCCCCACTGTCCGAAATGCGGCCGTGTTATTGAGAAACAGACCGTAGACCAGATGGTGGATCAGATCATGACGCTGCCGGAGCGTACCCGTATCCAGCTTCTGGCCCCGGTGGTGCGGGGGCGCAAGGGCCGCCATGAGAAGGTGCTAGACCAGGCCAAAAGAAGCGGTTATGTCCGGGTGCAGATCGACGGGAATATGTACGAGCTCACCGAGGAGATCAAACTGGATAAAAATATCAAGCACACTATTGCTATTGTTGTGGATCGTCTGGCCGTGCGGGAGGGGATCGAGAAGCGTCTGACAGATTCCATCGAGAACGTGCTGCAGCTTACCGACGGCCTGCTGGTGGTGGATACGATGGACGGCTCCTATCTGAATTTCAGCCAGAGTTTTTCCTGTCCGGACTGCGGTATCAGCGTGGATGAGGTGGAGCCTAGGAGCTTCTCCTTTAACAACCCCTTTGGCGCCTGTCCGGTCTGCCTGGGGCTGGGGTACAAGATGGAATTTGATCCTGAGCTCATGATTCCCGACACTTCCCTGAGTATTGACCAGGGCGCTATCGTGGTAATGGGCTGGCAATCCTGCACCGACGAGGGCAGCTTTACCAGGGCGATCCTGAACGCCCTGGCGGAGGAGTACGGGTTTAGCCTGTCTACCCCGTTCCGGGATTATCCGGAAAAGATCCGCAGTATCCTGCTCCACGGCACGGACGGCCGCAAGGTCACGGTGCATTATCGGGGGCAGAGGGGTGTGGGCGAGTACGATATCGCCTTCGAGGGGCTGATCAAAAATGTAGAGCGTCGCTACAGGGAGACCGGTTCCGAGGCCACAAAAGCCGAATATGAAACATTTATGCGCATCACGCCCTGCCATTCCTGCCACGGACAGCGTCTGAAACCGGAATCCTTGGCCGTGACAGTGGGGGATAAGAACATCTATGACGTGACGTGTTTCTCCATCCTGCAGCTGCTGGATTTTCTGGACGGTATGGAGCTGACCGAGCAGCAGCACCGGATCGGAGACCAGATCCTAAAGGAGATCCGGGCCCGTGTGGGCTTTCTCAAGGATGTAGGGCTGGACTATCTGAGCCTGGGCCGGGCCACGGGCACTCTGTCCGGCGGCGAGGCCCAGCGGATCCGCCTGGCCACCCAGATCGGTTCCGGCCTGGTGGGCGTGGCCTATATCCTTGATGAACCCAGCATCGGCCTGCATCAGAGGGATAATGATAAGCTTCTGGCGACCCTGTGCCATCTGCGGGATCTGGGCAATTCTCTGATCGTGGTGGAGCACGACGAAGACACCATGCGGGCGGCAGACTGCGTGGTGGATATCGGCCCCGGAGCCGGGGAACACGGCGGCGAGCTGGTGGGCATCGGCACCGTGGACGACCTGATCGCCAATCCCCGCTCTGTCACAGGACAATATTTGAGCGGGAAGAAGAAAATCCCGGTGCCCGAAAAGCGCAGGAAACCGGAGCGTTGGCTCACGGTGCGGGGGGCGAAGGAGAACAATCTGAAAAACGTCAGGGTGCGGTTCCCCGTCGGCGTATTTACCTGTGTTACCGGCGTGTCCGGTTCCGGGAAATCCTCCCTGGTTAACGAGATCCTATATAAGCAGCTGGCCCGCACGCTGAACCGGGCCCGGTGCATACCGGGTAAGCATACCCGGGTAGACGGGATGGAACAGCTGGATAAGGTGATCGCCATCGACCAGTCCCCCATCGGGCGTACCCCCCGGTCCAACCCGGCCACCTACACCGGTGTGTTCGATCAGATCCGCGATCTTTTTGCGGCTACGGCGGACGCCAAGGCCAGAGGATATAAAAAGGGCCGTTTCAGCTTCAATGTGAAAGGGGGGCGCTGTGAGGCCTGTTCCGGGGACGGTATCTTAAAAATCGAAATGCATTTCCTTCCGGATGTCTACGTGCCCTGCGACGTCTGCCATGGCCAGCGGTACAACAGAGAAACTCTGGAGGTCAAATATAAGGGGAAAAATATTTTCGAGGTGCTGGATATGACCGTGGAGGAGGCCCTGGAGTTTTTCCGGCCCATCCCGTCCATCTTTCGAAGGATCCAGACTTTGTATGATGTGGGCCTTTCCTATATCCGCCTGGGGCAGCCCTCCACGACCCTGTCCGGCGGCGAGGCCCAGAGAGTGAAGCTCGCCACGGAACTCAGCCGCCGGAGTACCGGGAAGACGGTGTATATTCTGGATGAGCCCACCACAGGCCTTCATTTTGCCGACGTGCATAAGCTGGTGGATATACTGCAGCGTCTGGCCGAGGGCGGTAATACAGTCATCGTCATTGAACACAATCTGGACGTGATCAAGACGGCCGACTACATTATTGACATGGGCCCTGAGGGCGGCAACAGAGGCGGCACGGTCATCGCCACGGGTACTCCCGAGGAGGTGGCTGCCTGTAAGGAGTCCTACACGGGATATTATGTCGGAAAATATCTCTGAGAAATTCTTTTCATTTTCCGGCTAAGAGGGTATAATACCGACTAGGGAAAGCGGGTTTGCTTTCCCGGCTGTATGCATCTGCGGCCTGAACGGTTGTAATATTTGGTAACAGTTCAGACAGGTCAGCTTGTCCGAACTGTTACAATATTTGAAAAGGGGAAAACAATGTCAGCAGATTTGGGAATTGATTTGGGGACAACCAGTGTGCTGGTTTACGCCAAAGGAAAAGGAATTGTACTGAAAGAGCCCTCCGTGGTGGCTTTTGATAAAGATGCGGATAAAATACGCGCGATCGGAGAGGAAGCACGACAGATGATCGGCAGGACGCCGGGCAATATCACCGCCATACGTCCGCTGCGCCAGGGTGTGGTCTCTGACTATATGATTACAGAAAAGATGCTGAAATATTTTATACAGAAGGCCATGGGAAGGAAGTCCTTCCGGAAACCCCGCATCAGTATCTGTGTCCCCAGCGGCGTCACGGAGGTGGAGCGGCGGGCCGTGGAGGAGGCCACCTACCAGGCCGGGGCCAGAGAGGTTTATATCATTGAGGAGCCGGTGGCGGCGGCCATCGGCGCGGGTATCGACATCACCCGGCCCTTCGGAAATATGATCGTGGATATCGGCGGCGGCACCACCGATATTGCGGTGATTTCCCTGGGCGGCACCGTGGTGTCCTCTTCAATTAAGGTAGCCGGTAACGATTTTGACGAGTCCATCATCCGGTATGTGAGAAAAAATCACAATCTGTTTATAGGGGAGCAGACGGCGGAGGCGGTGAAGATACAGATCGGCACGGCCTATGCCCGGCCCCAGGTTGTGACCATGAATATAAAAGGAAGAAACGTGATTACCGGTCTGCCAAAGAGCGTGGCCCTGGGTTCCGAGGAAATTCGGGAAGCCCTGCAAGAGGCGGTGAATACTATTGTGGAGAGCGTTCACAGTATTCTGGAGAAAACGCCGCCGGAGCTGGCGGCGGACATTGCCGACAGGGGGATCGTACTGACCGGCGGCGGTTGTCTTTTACAGGGGCTGGAGGAGGTGATCAGCCAGCGGACGGGTATCAATACGATGACGGCGGAGAATCCTTCCTGCGTGGTAGCCATCGGTACAGGTATGTATGCCGAGGTGATCGACAAGCTGAAATCCGGCAGCACGTTGGGTAAATAATATGCGGCATCAGGAATAACAGAACGGAGAAAGAGGACAGTTGGAGATACTGGAAGGATATGTGGAGCATATCATATTCCGCAATGAGGACAATGGATATACGGTGCTGGAGGCTGTAAGCGGCGGTGAGGAGATCACCTGCGTGGGCAGCTTTCGCTTTATTAATGAGGGAGAGACTGTGGAGTTTCGCGGCGAGTATGTGGATCATGCCGCTTATGGCCGCCAGTTCAGGGTCTCGGAATATGAGCTGAAAATGCCGGAGGATACCCAGTCCATAGAGAGGTATCTGGGATCCGGAAATATTAAAGGCGTGGGAAAGGCCCTGGCGGCCAGAATTGTCAGACATTTTGGCAAAGATACCCTCCGTGTCATGGAAGAAGAGCCTGAACGTCTCACCGAGGTGAAAGGGATCAGCGAGCGCATTGCCAGGGAGATTTCCGCCCAGGTGGAGGAAAAGGCGGATCTGCGGAATGTCATGCTGTTTTTGCAGCAGTACGGGATCTCGGTAACACTGGGGGCTAGGCTGTATAAACGGTATGGCAGCAGCGTGTGCGGTATACTGAAGGAGAATCCTTATCGTCTGGCGGATGAGGTACAGGGGATAGGTTTTAAGATGGCCGATGAAATTGCAGGCAGGATCGGGATTCGTACAGACTCGGACTACCGGATTCGCAGCGGCCTTTTTTATACACTGACCCAGGCGGCGGCAGAGGGGCATATGTATCTGCCGAGATCCGTGCTCACGGCCCGGGCGGCCTCCCTGCTGGGCCTGGAGCCGGAGTGGATGGATAAATGCCTGATGGATCTGGCCCTCGAGCGTAAGGTCATCATAAAGGAGCAGGGCGGAGAGTCTGCCGTATATGCCCGCCAGTACTATCATATTGAGTTGGATACGGCCAGGCTTCTTCGGGAATTGAATATTGCGGAGGCGGAGGCAGACGGTTCCGTTGCCTCAAGTATCCGCGCTATTGAGAAGGATACAGGTATCGTGCTGGACGGGCTTCAGAGGAAAGCCGTAGAAACAGCGGCGGGCCGGGGAATCTTTATCCTTACGGGAGGCCCGGGCACCGGGAAGACGACCACCATTAATACCATGATACGGCTGTTTATGCGGGAGGGCCTGCATATCGCTCTGGCAGCGCCCACGGGCCGGGCGGCCAAGCGCATGACGGAGACCACGGGCTATGAGGCCCAGACGATACATCGGCTGTTGGAAGTGAACGGCGGTGTGGAGGAGGATCAGAGCAGGGGAGCGGTACAATTTGAGCGGAACGCCCAGAATCCCCTGGAATACGACGTGGTCATCATTGATGAGATGTCTATGGTGGATATTTTTCTGATGCACAGCCTTCTGGAGGCTGTGACTGTGGGTACAAGGCTTATTCTGGCCGGGGATGTCAATCAGCTGCCCAGCGTGGGCCCCGGGCAGGTTCTTAAGGATATGATCGTTTCAGGGGCTTTCAGCGTGGTGGAACTTACCAGAATCTTCCGCCAGGCGGCGGAAAGCGATATTATTGTGAATGCCCACAGGATTAACGGGGGAGAACCGGTGTCCCTGGATAATAAAAGCCGTGATTTCTTTTTCCTGAAACGTTATGACGCGGATACGGTTATACGGGTCATGCTGACCCTGGTGACAAAAAAACTCCCCCAATATGTGGATGCGGGCATTCTGGATATTCAGGTGCTGACGCCGATGCGCAAGGGTCTCCTGGGCGCAGGGCGGCTGAATGAGATCTTGCAGATGGTGCTGAATCCCCGGTCGCCTAAGAAAAGAGAGCGGGAAACCTCTTCGGGCCTTTTCCGGGAGGGTGACAAGGTGATGCAGATCAGGAACGATTATCAGCTTGAGTGGGAGATCCGGGATCGTTACGGTATACCCGTGGAGAAGGGCATGGGGGTGTTCAACGGGGATATCGGCATGGTGAAGGAGATTAATACGGCTGCCGAACTGGTGACGGTGGAGTATGATGATAAAAAATGCGTGGAATATTCTTTTAAGCAGCTGGACGAGCTGGAGCTGGCTTATGCGATTACGATCCACAAATCCCAGGGCAGCGAGTATCCGGCGGTGGTGATCCCTCTGCTTACCGGCCCCCGGATGCTGATGAACCGCAACCTTCTGTACACAGCGGTCACAAGAGCCAGGAAATGCGTGACTCTGGTGGGAAGCGAGGAGGTGTTCGGCGCCATGATTGCCAATCGGACGGAGCAGAACCGTTATACATCCCTGCGGCGGCGTATTGAGGAGCTGGAAGGGCACGAAGCGGGGGACGCCTGAGAAACGGACAGAGAGTGTGTCGGGGAGAAAGGCGTGAATGTACATAACAAAACATATAGTAGATGCTTTGTATCCTCCGGCCTGTCCGCTCTGCGGAAGGCTGCTGGAAACAGAAGGGACAGTGTGCGCCCGGTGCAGATCCGAGCTGCGGGTAGTGGGGGAACCCCGCTGCATGCGCTGCGGAAGGCCTCTTCAGGACGAAAGCGGGGAGTATTGTCCCGACTGCGTATCGATGCGTCATTGGTTTGACCGGGGGGTGGGGGTGTTCCCCTATCAATCTGCTGTCCGCCGGATGGTTATGGATCTTAAATTCAGGGGAAAGACGGCCAATGCCCGTCTGCTGGGCCGGTGGATGGCGGCCTATGTAAAGCCGGAGCTGCCGCTGTGGCGGCCCGATGTGCTGGTTCCGGTGCCTCTGCATCCCCGAAAACTCCGGAAGAGAGGCTACAACCAGGCCCGGCTTTTGGCCGAGGGTGTGGGGGCGGCTTTGGGCCTGCCGGTGGATGCCCGCCTGGTACGGCGTAAAAACAGCACGGAGGCCCAGATGCGCCTGGGACGCCTGGCCCGGCAGAGAAACCTTGAGCAGGCCTTTGCCATCGGGAAGGGCAGGAAGGCCCGCGGGAATATCCTGCTGGTGGATGATATCTATACCACGGGCAGTACGGTGGATGCCATTGCCCGCGTTCTCAAGGAAAACGGGGCAGGGAAAGTATATGTACTGACAGCCTGCATCGGGTCAGACTTCTAAAAAGGTCTTTTCCTGTGTATGGTTTTGTGATACAATGAAATTTGATAATTATTCGGCACAGGCCAAAGCGTTTCACAAAAGGAATGCGGCGGTGTGTAAGAATATCATTCGGGGGGCAAAAAGCGGGATATCCGCAGAGTGGAGGAGCCGCATATGGATGTAAAGAGAATCCGCAGAATGGTAAGAGTGGAGAGGCTGATATGCCGAGATGCCCATGAGGAGCTGAAAATTGCCCGCTATTACCGCAGCGATTATCTTGGCATGATGCTTTTGAAAAATTTTTTCCTCGTCACGGTGGGGTATATGATTCTCATAGGACTGTATCTGGCCGAGAAGGGAGACGCATTGCTGGAGGGCATTTATGTGTCCGATCTGGCATTTATGATTACGATGGGCGTCGGCGGTTATATATTGCTGCTGCTTCTATATTCTGTGCTGACTTATATGATATGCACGCTCCGTTTTGCCAAGGCAAAGAAGCTGGAGCGCTATCTGGATCATCAGCTTGAGATTTTGCAGAAAGAAGATCCTACGGAAACAGGTGCGGAACATCCGGGAAGAGGTACTGTATGAAAGGTTTATTAGGTTTCAGGGAAAGGTGTATATCGTTTTCGGAAGAATACGGTTTTATACTGGTTCCTATTTGCAAATTTGCCGTGGCATTTGCGGCATTTCGAATGATAAATTCGGCATTAGGATATATGGCGCAGATGAATAATCTGTTTCTTGTGCTGCTTATGTCGCTGATCAGCGCTGTGACGCCTGTGCCTGTTATGGTTCTTCTGGCAGGGCTTCTGGTGGTGGTGCAGTGTTACGCTATCCATTTTCTGGTGGCGGTTTTCATGCTGGTGGTTTTTTTCTTGCTGTATATATTTTTTCTCCGCTTTGCCCCCCATACGGGACTGGCGCTGATCCTGATGCCCATTGCCTGTAAGATTGGCGTACCCTCCGTGCTTCCGGTGGCCTGTGGGCTGCTGGGAGGACCCGCGGGTGTGATCGGCGTCTGCGGCGGCGGTGTCATCTACAGCGCCCTGTCGGTGGTTATCCAGAATGCCCCTTCTCTGCAGAAGGGTACTTCATCGGGCTCCCTTTCGGTGATGGTTCAGGAGGCGCTGCCGTTACTGACCCTGTTGCTGGACGGCCTACTGAAGAATGCGGAGATGGTGTTGATGCTGATTGCGCTGGCGGCCACTCTGCTGATTGTGTACTTTGTGCGCCGGATGTCCATGGACTATTCCTGGCATGCGGCTATTATGGGCGGAACCCTGGCCTATGCAGTATTGATTCTGGCGGGCGGTTTTTTCATGGATACGGAGGTTTCTTTTCTGCAGCTTTTTCTTTCCGCGGCGGCGGCTGTCGCAGTAGGGGAGGGAATATGTTTTTTCCGTTTTCAGGTGGATTATTCCTCGACACAGCATCTGCAGTTTGAGGATGACGAATATTATTATTATGTAAAAGCTGTACCTAAGACAGAATGGCTGGAGAAACAGCGCCAGAAAACAAAGAAGGCGGCGCAAAAGAAAACAGTGCAGAGCCGGCCGATGGCTGTCAAATCTCCGGGAAACCAAATGGCCCCGATTTCTCCTCCTGCCCAGGCAGCTTTGGAAACCCATGCAGAGCATCGGCGCCCGGCGCCCGCCGATCCGCTGGAGATGCCGGCGGTGGATTTTCGTAACCAGCTTGAGGAGACATTGAGGAATATACAGGACATATAAAGAGAGGGCGTGATACTTTTGGAAAGTATTTTAGTGATGCTGAGAGAAAATTTCCCCAGTATTTCCCCGCCGGAGACGGTTGAATTTATTGATATAGTCCAGATACTGCTGATTGCCGTATTTGTTTACTATTTTATGCTCTGGATCAAGAGTACCAGGGCTTATACGCTGTTAAAAGGAATTTTAATGATTGTCCTGTTTTTGCTGGTGGCGGCGGTCACGGGGATGGAGACGATCCTTTGGATATGCCGGAATCTCAGTACCGTCGTTTTAGTGGCCCTTGTGATCATCTTTCAGCCGGAGTTGCGGCGTGTCCTGGAACAGTTGGGAGAAAAGCGGATATTGTCGTTGGTTCCCTTTGACGCATCAAAGGAAAGCGATCAGAAGATCAGTGATGAGTCCATTGATGAGCTGGTACGGGCCGCCTATGAGATGGGAGAGGTGAAGACAGGGGCTCTGATCGTGCTGGAAAACGCCATCAATCTGAGGGAGTATGAAAAGACAGGTATTGAGGTGGACGCGCGGATTACGAGCCAGCTTCTGATTAACATATTCGAGCACAATACGCCGCTCCACGACGGCGCTGTGCTGGTGCGCAATGATCGGATACAGTCGGCCACTTGTTATCTGCCTCTCAGTGATAATCCCTCCCTCAACAAGAACCTGGGCACGAGGCACAGGGCGGCCGTGGGTATCAGTGAGGTCAGCGATGCGCTGACCATCGTTGTATCCGAGGAAACCGGCCGGGTCTCATACACACTGAAAGGGGCAATCCGTACCAACGTGGCTCCCAACGAGCTTCGGGAACAGTTGAAAAAGCTCCAGGATCCGGGGCTGGCGCGGGATACGGAGAAAAAGAGAAGAATATGGAAAGGACGTGACGGCATTGAAAAAACGGCTGAAAAATAATATTTTGCTGAAATGCGTGTCGGTCCTGATCGCCATAATGATTTGGCTGTTTGTGGTAAACATTAATGATCCGGTGGTAGACAGAACATACACAGGCATACCTGTAAAGGTCATTAACGGGGCTTATATAGAGAGTAGCGGAAATATGTATCGCCTGGATGACGAACAGCAGACGGTGACGGTGACTCTCCATGGGAACAGTTCAAAGGTAGCCCGGCGGAATGATGATATTACGGCGGTGGCGGATCTGACGCAGATCGTTGACATGAATTCTTCCCCGATCATGGTGCCTGTGACAGTGACCTGCCCTGGTGTCAATGCGGAAGATATTTCGGTGACTCCGGTGACAATCAAAGTAGATATTGAGGAAAAACTGACCCAGAGCTTTATCATTGCCGTGAATACCGGAGATACAGCGCCGGGGCAGGGATATGAGATTGGCCAGGCCTATGCTAATCCGGAGAAGGTTTCCATCGGCGGGCCGGAATCTATCGTCAGTAAGATTGACCGGGTGGTGGCCAGCGTCAGTGTGGCGGGTCTGACAGGCAACAGTGTGCGTAAGGCGGATCTTGTCATATATGACAGGAACGGCGATATCATGACGGAATCCCAGACAAAATATCTGACCTTTGATACAGGTGATCCGGAAGTGGAGGTCAATGTGGAGCTGTGGAAAACTCAGAGTGACGTTGTTTTTGACGTACAGGTCGGCGGTACACCGGCGGAGGGATATATGCTGGAGTCTGTGGATACGACGCCGGATACCATCACGGTTGCCGGGACGAAGGATGCCCTGGAAAGTTTGCGGGAAAAAGATCTGAAGATCACTGTCCCGGGCAAATATGTGGATATTCAGGGGCTGAATCAGAATACGGAGATCAAAGTGGATTTGGATGAAATCCTTCCCGATGATCTGAAACTGGCGTCTAATATGGCCGATTCCATTATTGTGGATGTGACAATTATTCCCCAGGGAAGCCGCCAGGTCAACTGTATTTCCACGGATATTGCGGTAGATAATCTGCGGCCGGGTCTGCAGCTTGTATATGACCAGAAGGAAGTGGTGGTCACGGTCAAGGGTATGCCGGATGCGCTCAAAGCCATCAGGCCGGAACAGATTAAGCTGTCCATTGATCTGGACGGCAAGGAAGCCGGTGATTATACAGTGCCGGTGACAGTGGCGCTGCCGGCAGGGTTTACCCTGGTGGATACGGTGTCTGCCACAGTGCATTTGAGTGAGAAGGAAGAAATTCAGTCTGGAATAGATATAGAGTAGGAGATGAGATAATAGATTATGGTAAGTAGAAAATTAGTCATTCGATATCCGTCGGGGCTGGAATTGGAGCAGGCAGGGGAGATCTGTAAAAAAGCCATGCAGTATAAATCCCTGATTACTTTTGCTAATCCGGATGGAACGGCTAACGTAAAGAGCGTGCTGAGTGTACTGGGCTCCTGTGTCCGGGGAGGGGATGAGATAGAGCTTTTCTGTGACGGCGTGGATGAAGTCGAGGCGCTGCAGGCTCTTACCGAACTGATTACAGGGGGCGGAGGTAGCCTGTAAGACGGCCTGGGGACAAAGCGGCCGCACAGAAATGATGGAGCCGGGTATGACGGCAAAAGAGGAGAACTGTCATGTATGTAAATAAAAGAAAACGCATAGCTGTACGGCTGCTGGCGGCGGTTATGTGCGGAGTATTTGCCGGCACAGCGGCCGGGGCTGCGCTCTATTGGCAGGTGTGCCGGGAGACGCCTTTGCACACTGAGGAAGTGCCGGTAGATATACTGCCGGAGACGATCCCCTCCGCTTTTACCTATACGGTTTCGGATATATCACGGGAAGTGATGCCGGCGGTGGTGGCAATCACCAATACGTCGGTGCAGGAGCTGGAAACCTTTTTTGGGTATTCACGTTCCTATGAGAGCGTGGGGCTGGGATCCGGTATTATCATAGGGGCAAATGAAAAAGAGCTTTATATTGCCACGAACAATCATGTGATATCGAATTCCCGTACGCTCAGCGTTGCATTCATTGACGGGGCGGCGTCCTCTGCCACGGTGAAGGGAACCGATCAGGACAATGATCTGGCGGTGATCGCCGTACAGCTGTCTTCCCTGGAAGAGGAGACGAAGAATACCGTCCGCACGGCGGTGTTGGGGGATTCCACCAAGGTGGAGGTAGGTCAGCAGGTGGTGGTTATCGGTAATGCCCTGGGATATGGTCAGTCCGTGACCTCGGGCTGTGTCAGTGCTCTGGACCGCAGATTGATCGGTGAGGAGCCGGGTATTACGTTGATTCAGACTGACGCGGCCATCAATCCAGGCAACAGCGGCGGCGCGCTCCTGAATATGAAAGGGGAATTGATTGGTATCAGTTCTGCCAAATACGCCTCTTACGATGTGGAGGGGATGGGATATGCGATCCCTATCAGTACGGCCAGCCCGATTCTGGAGGATCTGATTCAGATAGAGACCCGTGATAAAGTGCCTGAGAACAGGGCGGCTTATCTTGGCGTGGTCTGCAGGGATGTGGTTGCGGAGGTGGCCGAAGCTTACGGTATGCCCATGGGGGCTTATGTGGATGAGGTGCGGGAGTCGACGCCGGCGGAAGCCGCCGGAATTAAAGCGGGGGATATCATAGTGGCTTTTTCCAACCGCAAAATCCGATCCCGGGACGATTTGCTAGAGGCCCTGTCATATTATTCGGCGGGGGAGAGTGTGGATATAACCGTGCAGCGTACTGAGGAGGGCGAGTACAAAGAACAGACCTTCCATGTAATATTAGCTAAGAAAAAAACATGAGGTAAAGTATGGCAGAAGATAAAAAGATAGATGAAGATTCTCCCAAGGACGGGGATGAATACGAAAAAGTCTGTTTTCTGTGCCGCAGACCGGAGAGCAAGGCCGGCAAAATGATCGCCTTGCCCAACAATATCTATATATGTGCGGACTGTATGCAGAAAAGCTTTGATTCCATGACAAATGGTTCCATTAATTATAATGATCTGATCGCAAACATACCGGCGCTGCAGATGATTGATCTGAACAGCTTGCAGAGTCAGGTACCCCAGCGCCAGAAGATCAAGAAGAAAAAGCACAAAAAGAAAGAGTCCCCGGTCTTTGATATACGAAAGCTGCCGGCGCCTCACAGGATCAAGGCGGGGTTGGATGACTATGTCATTGGGCAGGAACACGCTAAAAAAGCTATATCTGTCGCCGTATACAATCATTATAAGCGCATTCATGCAGAGCCGTCGGATGGTGTGGAGATCGAGAAATCTAACATGCTGATGCTGGGCCCTACAGGAAGTGGTAAGACGTATCTTGTACAGACACTGGCCCGCATTTTGGATGTGCCCCTGGCCCTGACGGACGCTACCTCTCTGACGGAAGCCGGTTATATCGGGGACGATATTGAGAGTGTGGTATCCAAGCTTCTGGCAGCGGCGGGCAATGATGTGGAACGGGCGGAGCGAGGTATCATTTTCATTGACGAGATTGATAAGCTGGCTAAAAAAAGGAATACCAATCAGCGGGATGTCAGCGGCGAAGCCGTCCAGCAAGGAATGCTGAGATTGTTGGAAGGGGCCGATGTGGAGGTTCCGGTGGGGGCAAACAGTAAAAATGCCATGGTGCCTTTGACTACAGTAAACACGAGAAATATCCTTTTCATATGCGGCGGCGCTTTCCCGGAGCTTCCGGATATCGTAAAGGCCAGGTTGAACAAGCAGGCTTCTATCGGTTTCCAGGCGGATCTCAAAGATAAATACGGTGACGACAAAGAGCTGCTCGCAAAAGTAACTGTGGAGGATCTGAGAAAATTTGGTATGATTCCCGAATTTTTGGGCAGACTGCCGATTATATTTTCTCTGCAGGGACTGACGGAGGATATGCTGGTGCAGATTCTTAAGGAGCCGAAAAACGCGATCCTCAAGCAGTATGGAAAGCTGTTGGCCATGGATGAGGTGAAGCTGGAGTTTGAGGAGGAGGCTTTGCATGAGATCGCCCGGCAGGCCGTCGAGAAGGATACCGGCGCCAGGGCCCTGCGGGCTATCATAGAGGAGTTTATGCTGGATATCATGTATGAGATACCGAAAGATGACTCCATTGGCGAGGTCATCATCACAAAGGATTATATTACAAAAACCGGCGGCCCCAGGATACTCTTAAGGGGGCAGGAGGTGCCGCTTTTGGAAACGAAACATCAGCAACAATAGTAACTACTGTTGTAACTGTGAAGGCATTGAACAGTTACCTACTATTTAACATAAGAAAGGATGATAGGATTATGTTGCAGGAATTATTGGAGAATGTCGGAAAAAACATTTCCGAAACCGCTGAGACACTGGGAAAAAGAACGGAACGGGTGGTGGAGATTCAGAAGCTGAAAAACCAGATCCGTACAGCGAACCGGGAGATTGCCCAGAACTATGAAGAGCTGGGCGAGATGCTTTACAGAAAGCATCAGGCCGGTGAGACCATGGATTCGCAGATCACAGCCATTTGTGAGGATATCACGGAGCTGAAAGCCGAGATCGCTTCCTACAAAGATGAGATCAGCAAATACCGCGGCGAGAGCGTTTGTCCGGAATGCGGCGCCGCAGTACCGGATGAGGCGGCCTTTTGCATGAAGTGCGGTACCCGTATGCCGGTGCGCGAGGTGGAATTTGAAGAGGAAGGCGCGGAGGCAGACAGCGAGGCTGCTGAAAATGAAGACGGAGAAAATGTGGCGTCAGAGGAAGACTTTGTAGAGGAGCCGGAGATCGCGGTGGATGCCGGTGCAGAGGAAGCCGACGGGACAGAGAAGGCCGCAGAGGAGGCATAGAAGCCGTTTATGAAAGAATTGACCATGGCACTGGCTCTTTTTTCGGGAGATGGAGTGATAAAAAAATATATGCGCCATCATTTGAAAGAGGGCGAGAGAAGGCCCGTGTGCGGCGGCTGCTTCGTGCTCCGCAGACTGAAAAACCCGGGGGCTGTCCTGGGTTTTGGGAAGAACAGGCAGCGGGAACTGAATCTGGTTTCCGGCGGCATGCTGGCGGCCCTTCTGGTACGGCTGGTCTGTATCAGCAGCCGGAAAGGATATGGCATTGAAAAGGCGGCGTTGGTTTTAATGGCGGGCGGGGGACTCAGTAATCTGACTGACCGGATCAGCCAGGGATATGTGGATGATTATATCAGCATGGCCCATGGACCCGGGAAGCTTCAGAAGTTGGTATTCAATCTGTCAGATATACTGGTGCTCGCAGGAGCCGGGCTGTTTGTAGCCAACGGAGGGTTTACTGTGGGCAGGAAAAATAAATAGCATCTACTACAGAGGACTTTTGTCAGAAGTATGGCATACTTATGGTAAAAGTCCTTTTTTGTTGCCCGGCATCCGGAGCGAACCGCCGCACGGAGATATATCCTGCCTGGCGGCGGTTTTTTACAGATAAATGTCCGATGTGGGAGAGCATATAGAAAGGAGCCGTTGGAGGTGTGAAGCAGATTCAGGGGAAAAAAGAGGACAAGGGCAGGAAAAAGAAGATACTGCGTCAGTACGTGAGGAAACTGTGGGGAACGCTTTCCCTGTGGCGGATGCGGTTATCAGCCTGGACAAAGAGGTACGGGAAGCAGATACGGGCTGTGGGGAGAGCCATGGGTATCCTGTTTACCGCGGCTATATGCCTGGGGATCGGGATTATTATATTTGCCGTGAGCAGCGCTCCCAGGCTGGACGGCCTGAATGTTTCACCTACGGAGTTTCTGACTACGGTGCTGGATGATGACGGGCAGATCATGACCACGTTGGCGGAGGAGGGATCCAACCGCGTCTATGTCACGCTGGAACAGGTGCCTCTGGAGATGCAGCAGGCCTTTGTGGCCATTGAGGACGAACGCTTTTATCGGCATATTGGCATAGATATCAAGGGGATTATGCGTGCGGCGGTACGGGGCGTGCTGGCGGGCCGTTTTTCTGAGGGGGCCAGCACGATCACCCAGCAGCTTCTCAAAAATAACGTTTTTACAGGCTGGACAGGGGAAAAATCATTCTGGGACAAATTGATCCGGAAGATCCAGGAGCAGGCCCTGGCAATACAATTGGAGGGCAGGGTCTCCAAGGAATGGATACTGGAAAATTATCTGAATACGATCAACCTGGGCAGCGGCTGCTGGGGAGTAGAGTCGGCCTCCAGAAAATATTTTGGCAAAGACGTGTCGGGTCTGAGCCTGGCGGAGAGCGCGATGCTGGCGGGGCTTACGAAAAATCCCTCCGGCTACAGCCCTCTTCTACATCCGGAGGCAGGCAGGAAGAGACAGGTAGTGGTATTGGAGAAAATGCTGGAGCAGGGCTATATCACGGATGCCGAGTATAGGGAGGCTCTGGCGGAACCGGTGCTGGAGCGTATTGCCGGAATCCGGGACGGCGGTCAGGAGGTACGGATCCTGTCCTGGTATGAGGACGCCCTGCTGAACCAGGTCTGCCGGGATCTGCAGGAGCAATTATCCTATACCGGGGATGAGGCATGGCATCTGCTGTACAGCGGCGGGCTCACGGTGGAAGCTTCCCAGGACAGCACGCTTCAGGCCATTGCCGAGGAGGAGATAAACCGGGAGGAAAACTATGATTCGGATGCCCAGTCATCCCTTGTGCTTCTGGATTATCGGACGGGAGAGGTAAAAGCCATTGTGGGCGGACGGGGAGAGAAGACGGCCAGCCTGGTGCTGAACCGCGCCCTGGACAGTGTGCGTCAACCCGGCTCTACATTGAAGGTGGTGGGAGAGTATGCGGCTGTTCTGGAAAAGGGCGGGACCCTGGGGGATGTCTATGACGATGCGCCCTGTGTTTATACAGACGGTTCCCCCATCCGGAATGTGAGCGGAACTTTTGGCGGCAGGATGACCATACGGCGGGCAATCACGGACTCCGTCAATGTGGTGGCAGTCAAAGCATTCCGGCAGGCCGGGGCCAGGGAGGTCTATAACCGTCTTGAAAAATTTGGGTTCCATAATCTGACGGAGGCCGATCTGGTGGAGGCGCTGGCTCTGGGGGGAACCCATGGCGGTGTGACTAATCTGGAGCTGACAGCGGCTTACGGCGCTCTGGCCAACCGGGGCCGGTACTGTGAACCGGCATTTTACAGCAGGGTTCTGAACCGGGACGGGTCGGTGCTGCTGGAACGCGAAGCAGATCCTGTACAGGTGGTGGAATCTCAGACGGCGGATCTTCTGACCAGCGCCATGGAGAGCGTACTGGATCAGGGGACGGGCAGAGAAGCCGCTTTTGCCGGTATGTCTCTGGCGGGAAAGAGCGGTACCACCACGGATCGGAGGGATGTGTGGTTTGTGGGGTATACCCCTTATTATGTGTGCGGCGTATGGGGCGGTTATGATGATAACCGGGCCCAGAACAGCAGTAACTATGTGAAAAGAATATGGAAAAAGGTTATGTACCGGGGACATGAACGGCTGGGCGATATCGGTTTTACCGGAGTAAAACGGTTGTCCTTCTGCGAAATCTGCGGGAAATGCGGGAAACGGGCTCTGAAGGGACTGTGCGACCATACCCTGCAGGGTGATGTGAGCTATGAGGAGGCCTATATTCCCGGCACAGAACCGAAAGAATTCTGCGATTGCCATGAGCAGGTGCAGGTTTGCGCGATTTCCGGCGGGAAGGCGGGGATATTTTGTCCGCTGACCGGGGTACAGCGGCAGACCTATCTTCGCATAGGGACGGCAGGAACAGCGGATGAAGCCGCGGTCATGCCGGAGGGATTGGAAGAGAGTTCCTGTACAGTTCATGGGAGATGGTGGAAAGGATTATTTAGATGAGATTTTGCCGGCTGCTCTTTTGAATATATTGAGACATAAAAAATGCAGGAGATGGGACTTGAACCCACACGGTCTTAACGACCACAGGCACCTGAAGCCTGCGCGTCTGCCAATTCCGCCACTCCTGCATTTTGCTTCGTTGCTTTCGCAACTCACAAAAGCTATTATACATAGGCATACGGGTTTTGTCAACAACAAATTGAAAAAAATGTAAAAAAAATATATTCCCGTGGTTGAAATGAAAACCCCTTTGTGATAGACTTTTTTAGGTTTTAGTTGACAGGATGTGGAAGAAAGGAAAACGGTGAACGAATGAAAGCATTTCTGATTTTGGAGGATGGACATGTCTTTACCGGCGTCAGCATCGGCGCGAAAAAGGAGATCATCAGTGAGATCGTGTTCAATACCTCCATGACCGGTTACCTGGAGGTTTTGACCGATCCGTCCTACGCGGGACAGGCGGTCTGTATGACGTATCCCCTGATCGGGAATTACGGGATCTGCTACAGCGACCAGGAATCTTTAAGGCCCTGGCCGGACGGGTTCATTGTCCGGGAGCTGTCCAGGATGCCCAGCAATTTCCGCTGTGAGGATACGATCCAGAAATTCCTGAAACGTTTTGATATACCGGGGATCGCCGGCATCGATACCCGTGCTCTCACAAAGCTGCTGCGGGAGAAAGGGACGATGAACGGTATGATCACCACCAATGCCGATTATAGATTGGAAGAAATACTGCCGAGGCTCGCGGCCTACACCACCGGAAATGTGGTGGAGCGGGTGACCTGCACGGAGAAAACGGTGTTAAAAGGCGCCGGGAAGCGGGTGGCGCTGATGGATTTCGGCGCGAAAAACAATATAGCGAAAAGCCTGAACAGCCGTGGCTGCCAGGTCTCTGTGTATCCGGCTCATACTTCCGCCGAGGAAGTGCTTAAGAGTAAGCCCGACGGCATCATGCTCTCCAACGGCCCGGGAGATCCGAAAAACTGCGGCGCTATAATAGAAGAAATACGGAAGCTTTTCGACTCCGGTATTCCCATGTTCGCCATCTGTCTGGGGCATCAGCTCACGGCTCTGGCCATGGGGGCTGATACCTATAAAATGAAATACGGCCACCGGGGCGGTAATCACCCTGTGAAGGATCTGGCCACCGGGAGAGTCTATATTTCCTCCCAAAACCATGGCTATGTGGTGGATACGGAGCATCTGGATCCAGGAGTGGCCGTGCCCGCCTTTATCAATGTCAACGACGGTACCAACGAGGGCCTGTCCTATGTGGGGAAACCTGTTTTCACCGTGCAGTTCCACCCGGAGGCATGCCCTGGGCCCCAGGATTCCGGTTTTCTCTTTGACCGTTTTATAGAAATGATGGGAGGTGACAGGTAATGCCGAAAAATCCTGCTATTAAAAAAGTACTGGTGATCGGCTCCGGCCCCATCGTGATCGGCCAGGCGGCGGAGTTTGACTATGCGGGCACCCAGGCCTGTCGTTCCCTGAAGGAGGAGGGCATCGAGGTGGTGCTCTTAAATTCCAATCCCGCCACGATCATGACGGACAAGGATATCGCCGACCATGTGTATATCGAACCGCTGACCGTGGAGGTAGTGGAGCAGTTGATCTTAAAGGAAAAGCCCGACAGCGTGCTGCCAACCCTGGGCGGTCAGGCAGGCCTGAACCTGGCCATGGAGCTGGAGGAGAGGGGATTTCTGAAAGAAAACGGTGTCCGCCTTATCGGCACCACGTCCCAAACCATCCGCAAGGCGGAGGACAGACTGGAATTTAAGAGCACTATGGAGAAGATCCACGAGCCTGTGGCGGCTTCCCTGGTAGTGGAGAATGTGGAAGACGGCCTGGCCTTTGCGGCAAAGATCGGCTATCCGGTGGTGCTGCGTCCCGCCTACACCCTGGGCGGCAGCGGCGGCGGCATCGCTAACAATCCCGAGGAGATGGAGGAGATCCTGCAGAACGGGCTGCGTCTCTCCCGAGTGGGGCAGGTGTTGGTGGAGCGCTGTATCGCGGGCTGGAAAGAGATTGAGTACGAGGTCATGCGGGACGGGGCGGGCAACTGCATCACCGTATGTAATATGGAAAATATCGATCCGGTGGGCGTGCATACCGGAGACAGTATCGTGGTGGCCCCCTCCCAGACCCTGGGAGATAAGGAATACCAGATGCTGCGGAGCTCCGCCTTGAATATCATCAGCGAGCTGGGTATTACCGGCGGCTGCAACGTGCAGTATGCCCTCCAGCCGGAGAGCTTTGAGTACTGTGTGATCGAGGTCAATCCTCGGGTGAGCCGTTCCTCGGCCCTGGCTTCCAAGGCCACCGGCTATCCCATCGCCAAGGTGGCGGCCAAGATCGCCTTGGGCTATACGCTGGACGAGATTCCCAACGCCATCACCGGCAAAACTTACGCCAGTTTTGAGCCCATGCTGGATTACTGCGTGGTTAAGATCCCCCGGCTGCCCTTTGACAAATTTATCAGCGCCAAGCGGACGCTGACCACCCAGATGAAGGCTACCGGCGAGGTCATGAGCATCTGCAATAATTTCGAGGGGGCCCTGATGAAAGCCATCCGCTCCCTGGAACAGCATGTGGATAGCCTGTTGTCCTACGATTTCACCGGCCTTTCGGACGAGGAGCTTCTGGAGGCCCTGAACATCGTCGATGATATGCGCATCTGGCGTATCGCCGAGGCCCTGCGCCGGAGTATCCCCTATGAGGATATCCATGGACGCACCCGGATTGATCCGTGGTTTATTGATAAAATCGCAGTCCTTGTGGAGATGGAGGAGGTTCTGCGGAAGGAACCTTTGACAGAAGAATTGCTGCGGGAGGCCAAGCGGCTGGAGTTTCCGGATGCCGTGATTGCGTCCCTGGCAGGGAAAAGCGAGGAGGCGATCCGCGGCTTGCGCCGGGAATACGGCATCACGGCTTCCTATAAAATGGTGGATACCTGCGCGGCGGAGTTTGCCGCGGCCACGCCCTATTACTATTCGGTGTACGGCGGGGAAAACGAGGCTGAGCGCCATGACGACCGGAAAAAGGTACTGGTCTTGGGCTCCGGCCCCATCCGTATCGGCCAGGGAATCGAGTTTGACTTCTGCTCCGTGCACTGTACCTGGGCCTTTGCCAGAGAGGGCTATGAGACGATCATCGTCAATAATAATCCTGAGACGGTCAGCACCGATTTCGATATTGCCGATAAGCTGTATTTCGAGCCGCTGACCCCTGAGGATGTGGAGAATATCGTAAATATCGAGAAACCCGACGGGGCGGTGGTACAGTTCGGCGGCCAGACGGCCATCAAGCTGACGGAGGCCCTGATTAAGATGGGCGTGAAGATCCTGGGTACCTCCGCTGAGGATGTGGATGCCGCAGAGGATCGTGAACTGTTCGACCAGATCCTGGCGAAAACGCAGATCAAGCGGGCGGCGGGGCACACGGTCTATACTGCCGAGGAGGCCTTGGCGGCGGCCCGGGAGCTGGGCTATCCGGTGCTGGTGCGCCCCTCTTATGTGCTGGGCGGCCAGGGGATGCAGATCGCCGTCAGCGATAAGGATGTGGTGGAGTACATCGGTATCATCAACCGCTACACCCAGGAGCACCCGATCTTGGTGGACAAATATATCGTGGGCAAGGAGATCGAGGTGGACGCGGTATGTGACGGCGAGGACATCCTGATCCCCGGTATCATGGAGCATATCGAGCGGGCCGGTATCCATTCCGGCGACAGCATCTCCGTCTATCCGGCCCAGACCATCAGCGAGGCGTCGAAGGCCACGATCGAAGAGTACACCCGCCGCCTGGCCAGGGCCCTCCATGTGCGGGGCATGATCAATATTCAGTTTATCGTGAGCCAGGAGGACGGCGAGGTCTATGTGATCGAGGTCAATCCCCGCTCCAGCCGTACCGTACCCTATATCAGCAAGGTGACGGGCATCCCCATCGTGCCGCTGGCCACGAAGGTGATCCTGGGCCATAAAATCCGGGAGCTGGGCTACACGCCGGGGCTGCAGCCCGAGGCGAAACACATCGCCATCAAGATGCCGGTATTCTCTTTTGAGAAAATCCGCGGCGCCGACATCAGCCTGGGGCCGGAGATGAAATCCACCGGCGAGTGCCTGGGGATCGCGGAGAGCTTTAATGAGGCGCTGTATAAGGCGTTTCTGGGCGCCGGCATCCGTCTGCCGAAATACAAGAACATGATCATGACGATCCGGGACGACGCCCAGGAGGAATCCCTGGATATCGCCCGCCGTTTCAAGGCGCTGGGCTATAAGATCTACGCCACCAGGGGCACGGCCAAGTACTATCGGGCCAACGGCGTCCATGTGACCCGTACCAACAAATTGGAGCAGCCCTCGCCCAATCTGATGGATCTGATCCTGGGGCATAAGATCGACCTGGTCATCGACATTCCCTCCAACGGCGTGGAGCGGGCCAGGGACGGCTTTGTGATCCGCAGGAACGCCATTGAGACGGGCGTGAATGTGCTGACGGCCATCGACACGGCCCGGGCGCTGGTGTCCAGCCTGGAAAATACGGATATCAGCAGGCTGACCCTGATCGATATTGCTGAGCTTTGAGGCGGGCGGGCCTGCGGTTCGTATTCCATGCCGGCGGCACAAAAAATTCAGAATAATGTCATTTACCCGGGGCGCTGCGGTGGGGTATAATAAAAATAAATGACCGGAACGGGACATGGGACGCCGTTCCGGCTCATAAACTGAAAAGAATGAGAAACTGTGAGGGTACTGAGCAGTTAGAAGAACGACCGGAGGAGAACGGATATGCCGGAAATGTTGAAGGTAATTATTTTGGGGATCGTGGAGGGCATTACGGAGTGGCTACCCATCAGCAGTACGGGGCACATGATCCTGGTGGAGGAATTTATTGAACTGGATGTGCGGCCCGAGTTTCTGGAGATGTTCCGGGTGGTCATTCAGCTCGGCGCCATCATGGCCGTGGTGGTGCTCTATTGGGGCCGCCTGTGGCCTTTCCATCTGAAAAGGAACGACGGCAGGAGCTGGTTTGTTAACCGCTGCCAGGGCGGCGCGGGGAAAAAGCTGCAGGATTTCGCCGATTCTTATATAGATATGGGGAAGATCGTGCTGTGGCTTAAGATCCTGGTGTCCTGTCTGCCCGCCATGGTGTTCGGCCTGCTGCTGGACGACTGGATGGACGAACATCTGTATAATTACGTGGTGGTGGCCATAGCCCTGATCGTCTATGGCGTTCTGTTTATTGTGATAGAGAATTATAATAAAAAACGGCAGCCGAAGATGACGAAGCTGAAACAGATTTCTTTTCTGACTGCCCTGTATATCGGAAATGTTCCTGAACAGAATAAGAAGTATGTTGAGAGACAGTTGAAACAGC
>CAJUQO010000020.1 GCA_910588295.1 uncultured Lachnospiraceae bacterium
AATGGAGCCTATTTTTTTGACTCCAGTTTTTCATAGGCTACTTTACACTACCTTTTCCCCTGTTTTACTTTAAATACATTTATAAAATATATTTACAAAATGATTATATCAAACCATTTTACTTTGTCAATCGTCAGATTCACTAACATAACATCTGCATTTTCTCTGTATTGACGGGACGTCTCATTTATATGGCGCTGCCATCCCTCCTGTGTTGGCAGTGTTTGGAACAGAATTCATAAAAAACATCGAAACAGCCAGACATATATGATCGGTACGCGTCATACATGTCTGGCTGTTTCGATGTTGTAGTAACCGGTATAATTCTTTCCGGAACGTCACTCTGCCGTATAGGCCGCCGTGATCTCGGCAATATACATCCTGTGGTAATCTCTGTCAGGATACCATTTCTCATCAATTTCCGAATCTTTAAAGAACTCCGGCTTGATGTCGTCTTCATAAAGTTTCCGGCACACCAGCACCAGCTTTGCCTCCTTGAAAGCGGGCGCGCCCTCCACATCCGTAAGCGCCAGGCCGCTTTTTGCAATTTTGTCTTCGTCGCGGCCGGATACCCTGCCCAAATACCCCATTTCCTTCATGTGGCCGCCGCCGAAAAAGCTTAAAGTAAATTGGTTCCCGGCGTCCACAAACTCTTTGGTATACCGCTGAGGACGGATATAGACCGTGGCCACCGGCCTGCCCCATAGTACGCCAAGGCCGCCCCAGGACGCCGTCATGGTATTGACAGCCTCTCCTTTTTTCGCCGTAATCAGCATCCACTCGTCGCCGATCATTCGAACTGCATTCATATCCAGTTTACTGATGTCTGTCTTCTTCATTCCCGTCACATCCTTTTTATTCCTTAATCATTGCCAGCGCTTCGCTGAGCTTCCCATTTCCACGGGCAAAGTCCTCCACAGCGGACTCAATGCGGTCGGCAATCTCCCTACGGCCTTCATGGCGCAGGGTATGGGCGATCTCTTTCAGCTCCTGCGCATGATGGGCATTATGGGAAACCATATACCCAATCAGGGCGTCCGTCTCCGCATGGGCGCCGTGGTCATGACTATGGTCATGATGGTATTCCCCACCATGAACGTGGGTATGGGTTCCGTTTTCGTCCGATACAATATGCATGGTAATACCTCCTGTTTCCTTTAATGATATGCGGAGCCCCGGGCATGGACAGCCGTGCGTCCGCTCCGCTCCAGTATAATACAAAATCCCCAAAATAGAAACCTCCCCGTGGGGATAGAAATTCATTTTTGTAACATTTCGGCTGAACTGTCACTCATGATTCTTTTCGGCCCTGGCGGACAAAGCCCCCTCTCACCGTGTGCTGGCCAGATATTCATCGATCCCGTCGGCTATCCCCTCCGTGATCCTGTCCTGGTATTCCTCTGTCGCCATTTTCCTGTCCTCCTCGGGATTCGTCATATACCCTACTTCAACAATGGTCACCGGCACCTGACACCAGTTAATACCGCTCATAGTATCCGTCTCCCACACCTTGTTTTTCTTACATCCAGTGGCCGCTGCCAGCCCGTCCAGAACGGACTGGGAGAGCGCTTTGCTCTCTCTGTACCATTCGCTGTTGTAAGGGTTATCCTCCGTCTGGCAAATCGTCATGGCGCCGTTCACTGAACTGTCCTCGGAACCGTTGGCATGAATACGCACGAAAGCATCCGCTTCATGGTCATTGGCCACGGCCGCCCTCTCGGCATTGCTGATATCCACATCATTGGCGGTGCGCACCATGACGACCTCATAACCCCTGTCCGTAAGCTCTTCCTCCAGCTTCAGAGCCAGGGCCAGCGTCAGCTCATACTCCGCCAGGCCCGTAGCCCTGCCGCTGGTACCGCCGGAAACCTTTGCTTTCTTCTCATCGGCGCCGGGACCAATCGGCTCCTTCTCACTGTTCCCTTTCTGCTGATGCCCCGCATCGATCACCACCAGGAAGCCGTTCTGCTGTACCATTTCTTCTAGGATACTGCTTCCGGAGCCGGCCTCACTGATTTCCGGTTCCCCGGTTTCGTCCAAGCCGCTGTCTGGTTCCTCCCATTCATCTTCCGGCTCTTCTGCTCCGGCAGCGTCACTGTATTCCGGCCCACTGGCCACGGCGTCCGGCGCTGCCTCACCGGGAATCACGCCCCGGGCCTGGGATGTTTCCTCCTTCTCCGCTTTCACCCCGCACGCCGTACACAGACACAGCAACAGCAACAGCACCTCCAGCCCTTTTTTCATATCTTCCTCCCTGCGTCTTAACACATAATTTCTTTGCTGACTGACGTCTAATTATACTCCCGCCCGGTAAGATTTACAACACGCCGGCAATGGGATTTTGGCACACCTGAATCATTTTCTTACGGACTTTGCGTAAAATGCAAAGTCCCGTATGAATAGTAACAAAAATTGCATTTCCCTCTGGTATTCTTCTGAAAATATGATATAATTTCGAATACAACTATTATAAAACAAAGGAGTGAATTTTTTTGGACTCACAGCCCCAGCCTGCCTTGCAGGCCATACTGTTACTCGTACTCTTGGGCGCTTCCGCCTTCTTTTCATCGGCGGAGACGGCCCTGACCACTGTAAACCGTATACAGGTACAGCTTCTCGCCGATGAAGAAAGCCGCAGAGCCCGTCGTGTTCTGCAGATCCTGAATAAATCCGGCAAAATGCTATCGGCTATCCTGATCGGCAATAACATTGTCAACATCTTTGCTTCCTCACTGGCCACAACTCTGACCATAGAAGTTTTCGGCAATGCCTATGTAGGCGCGGCCACCGGCCTTCTGACTCTGTTCGTTCTGGTATTCGGAGAAATCACGCCGAAATCCCTGGCTTCCATTTATTCTCTGAAGCTCTCCTTGGCCTATGCGGAGATCATCTGGTTTATCATGAAGGTGCTGACACCGGTTATATTCATCATCGAGCATATCCGTACCGGGCTGCTGAAACTCATGGGCGTAGATCCCAACGCCAAATTAAATACCATGACTGAGGACGAGCTCAAGACTCTGGTAGACGTGGGCCTTGAGGACGGCGCTATTGAGACAGATGAGTTCGAAATGATTTCCAATGTATTTGATCTGGACGATTCCCTGGCCAAAGATATCATGGTTCCCCGGGTGGATATGGCCTTTATCCAGGCCGACAGCACCTATGAGGAAGTCATGGAGCTGTATAAAACCCACAGCTACACCCGCTATCCCGTCTACGCGGATACCACCGATACGGTCATCGGCACCATCAACATCAAGGATCTGCTGATCTACCCCAAGGACGAGGAATTCCGTGTACGGCGCATCCTCCGGGAGCCCCATTTTACCTTTGAGCACAAGGAGGTGGGCACCCTGCTGATGGAGATGCGCAGCGCCATGGTCAGTATTGTCATCGTTTTGGACGAATACGGCGCCACATCCGGCATGATCACGCTGGAGGATATCCTGGAAGAGATCGTGGGAGAGATCCGGGATGAGTACGACAAAGATGAAAAAGATGCCATTCTGGAACTGAAACCCAGCAGGGAATATCTGGTGGACGGCTCCACCAATCTCGACAACGTCAATGATACGCTGAAAACAGAGCTGGTCTCCTCGGAATATGATTCCATCGGAGGCTATCTGATCGAATATCTGGACCGTCTGCCCAAGAGCGGCGAGTCCGTCACCCTGCCCGACGGGACAAAAATCATTGCCGAGCTGGTGCGCCGCAACCGGATCGAGAAGGTACATATCTTCCTTCCATTGAAACAGGGCGGCGAAACTGGCTGAACAGGCATTACTCGAAAGAGATAATAATGAAAAAGCTGTACTCCGCTATCCTCGCATAAAACCGGGATAACAGAGCACAGCTCTTTTCTTGATAATCATCCGTATATTCACTCACCCACCGGCTCAAAATATTTCGCCATGGACGGCAGCACAGCGGCCACCTCGTCATGGGGGCGGGGAATGACCTTGTAAGCGATCAGGTCGCCCAGCTTCTTCGCGTGCTCGCAGCCGGCCTGCACCGCCGCCTCCACGGCCCCCACATCGCCGACCACCATCACTGTCAGCAGGGAGGAACCGATCCGCTCCATCGACACCAGCCTCACGCCGGAGGTCTTCAACATGGTATCCGCCGCCTCCACAATCGCACAGTATCCCTTTGTCTCAATCATTCCCAATGCCTGCATCTCTCTACCAACTTTCTTATAAAATAATCTGATCTTCTGCCTGTCCGCCATACAATCCCCGAACCCCCGCCGAAGCCTGTACTGCTTATATACTATCAGAAAACGGAGGAAAAAGAAAGACAGAAAATCGTATTCTTTGCTCTTTCCCGCTTCTATACTCACATTCCCGTCATAAAATTAAGAAAAAGAGTTTTGGGTGAACCATATGTCCCGATACACTTCCCGGGGAGTATTTCTTCTGGCCCTTGTCCTGATCACGGGCCTGGCCTTTGCCTACCAATACAGACAGGAAGGACAGGTGGCCGTCACAAACAGCGCCGTGGGCGACCGGAAACTGCCGATCTACTGCGTAGATACCACGGAGAAAAAGGTGGCGCTGTCCTTTGACGCGGCATGGGGCGGCGGACAGATGCGGATCACCGCAAAAATCCTTCCCGCATACGGCCCGGCCCTGTGCGTCCATACCCGATCTACTCCCCGGCGTATTCCTTCGCCAGCGCCATGCCAAGCCCCACATAATCTTCGGAAAATCTTTCCCGGATCTGCCAGGCATACCGTTTCTCCCTGTTTTCCACCTTCTCCCGCTGGTATGCCAGCGTCTCCTCCACGGCATATTCCCCCGGCATACCGGAAAAATATTCCTCCATCCTCGACAGCACATCCAGCAGCCCGTCGTACAGCGTGCACATCCTGCCGCACAACAGCTTACATTTGATCTCCTTCAAATCAAAGTGAGCGGCATTTTTGTAATTCTGGATGGCCTGTACCTGCTGTTCCGCCGTCAGCGACAGCCGGGGCTGCCCTGCCAGCCAGACCAGAAAGAGCTGCAGAAAACGGATATCCTCCAGGGCGATGCCACAGGGATCTAAAGGATTCAGATCCAGCATCCGGATCTCCAGGTGATCCACGCCCCGGCTGGCCAGCCGCTCCAGCGTGTTGAGTCCCTCGGGTTTTAACCGCACCGGATAGTAGAGCTCCGAGGCCGCCGCCAGCAGCCCCTGGTCAATATAGCCTTGTATGCTGGCCGTATAAGCTTTCAAATTGCCGTAATCCAGGATCGGCGTAAAATAATTCCAGTAGCCCAATTCGCTGCAGCGCAGCGTGGCGATCCCGGAAAACATGGTAATACCGGTCTGGCCTTTCTCAATATAAGAGCTGTCATACAAAGGACTGGCCGCCGTCAGCGCCACTATGATCCAGCCATAAGCCAAGGCCTTTTCGGCCAGTTCCAGATAAAACTCATTTTTGAAAGTGCCCGTTTCTTTTCCGCTCCGGGCGGCCAGTATCCGCATCAGCTCCTCGGAAAAGGAATAATTAAAATGAATGCCGGAAAACAGCATTTTATAACGGCCGTAACGATTGGCCAGATATTCCCGATAGGCTGTCTTTGCCGCCATCTCCCCGCTGTAATAGGCAATGGGAATATCTTCCTCATTTTTCACATAAGGGGGATTGCTGAACGGCCACAGGTACTCCCTGCCTCCGGGCATATTTTTTAACGTAGAGAGCACGGTTTTACGCAGCTGTTTCAGCTCCCTTTGCACCGCTTTGGGTCCGGTGCACACGGTCGTCACCATCTCCACCTGGTTCTCACAGAAATCCCTCTCTATACTGGCATGATCCCCAAAGGGATGCGCCGTGTGGGCCAGATAGCCCTCCCCGTTCACGCGCAGTCCTTCCATCTCCAGTCCAAACCCGCCCTGCATCAGAAGCTCCGCCACTGTCTGTTGTCTGATATCAAGCATCATTTTCCTTATCCTTTGCGGCCCGTTCTGTCCATAAAAACGGGCTTTGTATATTTCACTATATTATACCCGATACACCACCATTCACAAAGGGTTTTTCCAATTTTATACCCGCGAGCACAAATATTTTCCCGGCCGCTTTCGACCGCCCCCCTGGGGTAACGAAGATACCGGTCGAATCCTGTCCATTCTGGATAAGCTGAACGTAAAAGTCACCTTTTTCATGACCGGCGGCTGGGTGGAATCTTATCCCGATGATGTAAAAGCCATCTATGAAGCCGGGCACGACCTGGGTAACCACAGCGAGCGGCACAAAGATATGGCCACCATCGGTATCGCCGAGCAGCAGGATGAACTTATGAGCGTCCACCGGAAGGTAAAGGAACTGACCGGCTATGAGATGTTCCTGTTCCGCCCGCCCTACGGTTCCTATAACAATGACCTGATCACCACCGCCGAAGCCTGCGGTTACTATCCGGTCCAGTGGTCTGTGGATTCCCTGGACTGGAAAGACTACGGCACGGACAGCATCATCTCCACGGTCTGCGAACACAAGGCCCTGGGGAACGGGGCCATCATCCTGATGCACAACGGCGCCACCTATACCGCCGAAGCCCTGGAGACCGTCATCACCAACATCCGGGACGCAGGATACGAGATCGTACCTATTTCCCAGCTGATTTACAGAGAAAATTACCATTTGGATGTGAGCGGAAAACAGATCGCCGACGGATCCGCCTTCGGCGGGGAAAAGGGCGCGGCGGAAAACGACCAGGATACCGGCAGCAGCCTCACCTCCCCTGCGGATGGAACATAAAGCTTCCATACTTGCTCTATAAGCAAAAGGCGTATAATGGCTTTTCAAGTACATAGGCGGGAGCTTGCATGACAGGCCGAGAGGAAGGGATGAAAAACCGGGCAGCATCCGTTAGACGCTGTCCGGCTTTCTATTTATGGTCCTTATTTCCGGTTATAATTAATCAGACACCCTTTCAGGATAATCTCTCTTTCATCATCGGTCAGATCTCCCAGCTTCATGGTAAACGCCCGATTTCCGTCGCCCACCACACAAGCCGTGATGTCCTCCTTTTTCTCCTCCACCGCGCGGCGGACATCCGGGACAAAAATATAATCGCCGTTTTTAAAAGGCAGTTCCCCTTCCGGAATCACAAAAGGCAGCATGCCCCAGTTAATCAGGTTGGAGCGGTAACGCTTCGTGGCATACTCATGGGCGATGTTGGCCCAGCCACCCAGCACCTTCTGGCAGGAAGCAGCCTGCTCCCTGGCGGAACCGTCCCCAGGCTTCACGGCAAAGATCGTGCTGCCGATACCCGTATTCTCCGCCTTCACGCCGGCGAAATCCTTCTCCAGCGCCGCGAATACGGCGCCGATCTCCGGCAGCGCTTCCGCCGGATCTTTCCCGGCCTCCCTAGCCTTCTCCGCGGCCTGCACCTCCTTGGCCCGTCCCACATAGGCCGGATCCTTCCTGGACAGGGTAAACTCCGCCAGCCCCAGGGGATTGGAGCGGTAAGACGAGGTCTCGCCGGAAGGGATCAGCTCATCGGTGGTGGTTACCGGATCATGGATCTCGGACACCACCTTCAAAAGCAGGTTCTCCGTCAGGGCCGCCATCTCAGGCCAGTCCTTGATGTTGGGCCCAAGCTGGATCTCCACCGACGAGTCCGCCACGCCCTTACTGTCAAACACACGGTTTTCATAGATCGTCCTGTCAAAATGATAGGCCGGCCTGCTGTACTCCCCTGCAAAATCCGTGGCCGGCGTCAGGAAGCCCTTGTTGGCCGCTGTGGCCGCAATGGAACGGGCATCCATCAGGGCCACCGACGAGATCTGGCCGTTCTGGATCTTCGATCCCTCCCGGTTCGGGAAATTCCTGGTAGAATGACGGATACTGAACGCATTGTGGGCCGGCGTATCGCCCGCACCGAAGCAGGGGCCGCAAAACGCCGTCTTCACCACCGCGCCGGTCTGCATCAGCGTGGCCAGAACGCCGTTTTTCGCCAGCTCCACATAGATCGGCGTGGATGCCGGATATACGCTGAGTGTAAAGGCGTCGCTGCCGATACTGGCGCCTTTCAGAATGTCCGCCGCCGCGCAGATATTTTCAAATCCGCCGCCGGCACATCCGGCGATGATCCCCTGGTCTACCAGCAGCTTTCCGTCATGTACTTTATCCTTCAATGTATAAGGGATCTTGCCGTCCAGACTGACACGGGCCCGCTTCTCCACATCCTCCAGGATATCTCCCAAATTGGCATTGACCTCCTCAATGGTATAGGTATTGCTGGGGTGGAAAGGCATGGCAATCATGGGTTTGATCTTGTCCAGCTCCACATAAACTACACCGTCATAGTACGCCACGGCGCCGGGCTTTAACTCCTTATACTCCCCGCTTCTGCCATGGATATCATAATATTCCCGTATAGTCTCATCCGTCTGCCAGATGGAGGACAGGCAGGTGGTCTCGGTGGTCATCACATCGATACCGATACGGTAATCCGCGCTTAAGGACGCCACACCGGGGCCCACAAACTCCATCACTTTATTTTTCACATAGCCGCAGCCAAATACTTTGCCGATAATCGCCAGCGCCACGTCCTGGGGACCCACCCCGGGAGCCGGTTCACCGGTCATATAAACCGCCACCACACCGGGCATATGGATATCGTAGGTCTGCTCCAGAAGCTGTTTCACCAGCTCCGGGCCGCCCTCGCCCATGGCCATGGTTCCCAAGGCACCGTAGCGGGTATGGCTGTCGGAGCCCAGGATCATTTTGCCGCCGCCGGCCAGCATCTCCCTGGCAAACTGATGGATCACGGCCTGGTGAGGCGGCACATAGATCCCACCGTAGCGTTTCGCACAGGTCAGCCCGAACATGTGGTCATCCTCGTTGATGGTACCGCCCACCGCGCACAGAGAATTGTGGCAGTTTGTCAGCACATAGGGCACGGGAAAACGGGTCAGACCAGAAGCCCTGGCCGTCTGGATAATCCCCACGAAAGTGATATCATGGGAAGTCAGCTTGTCAAACCGGATCTTCAGCTCATCCATATTATCGGAAGTATTATGCTCCTTTAAGATCCCGTAGGAAATGGTGCCCCCGGCGGCCTCCTCCTTTGCCGGCACCCGGCCCAGCTCCCCGGACAACCTGGCCCGTCCATCCTCCGTATCCGGAAGCACCGTAGTTCCATTCAGCAGATATGCGCCGCCTTTTTCCAATGTCACCATGTCATATCTCTCCTATTCTTCATCTAAAATCTGTATTTCCAGATAATCAAAATCCACATTTTCGATAAAGCAATCCCGCGTAAAGCGCGTTCTGCTGCTCCTCCTGAATTCCCGGATATTGGCATCCAGCCAGATCGGTTTCTCCAGATCCCACTGCAGGCAGATATCCTCCAGCGCCTGGAAAATTTTGTGGGTGCGGGTGTCGTCAATATCCAGACAGATCACCGTATCCTTCAAAAGCCTGTTGGATCTCCATAATTTCCCCCATAACCGAAACATGGGCAGCCTCCTTTATCCGTGGATTTTATCGCCGGATTTAGTATAGCGTGGATAAAATCTTATGTAAAGTGGCAATTCATAATTCCTGACAAAAAGCAACGTCTGCAAATCACTAGATTGACGGATAACACAAAGCATTTTTGTAAATGCGTATAAAAAATTACCAATATTTTTGTAAATTTTTTAAACAACATGCTTCATAGTGGTTGAAAACCCACAAGAAATAGAGTATATTATTAGATATAATGTGAATGGAGAATGAGAGTGAGATGGTATCTAGTCAGGTTCTGCAAAAAACACTGGATGAATTGAAAAACATAACTAAAGTCGATCTTAGCATCCTGAATCTGGATGGCACTATACTGGTTTCTACGCTGGTAGACGAACAGGTTGACCATGCGACAGTACGGCAGTTTGTGGAGTCTCCCGCGGACAGCCAGATTCTCCAGGAGCGATATTTTTTTAAGGTTTTTGACGACACTAATGTAGAATATGTCCTGGTGTCTTCCGGCAATATGAACGATCCTTACCTGATCGGCCGGGTGGCGGTTTCCCAGATCCAGAATCTTATTATTGCCTACAAAGAGCGCCTAGATAAGAATAACTTTATCCAAAATCTTCTGCTGGATAATCTGCTCTTGGTGGACATCTACAACCGGGCCAAAAAACTGCGCATCGAAACAAACTCCCGCCGGATTGTGTTCATGGTGGAAACTGCCGCCGAAAAAGATACCGGAGCCATGGAGAAGGTGCGGAGCCTGTTCACCGGCCGTCCCCAGGACTTTATCACGGCCATTGACGAACACAGCGTGATTGTGGTAAAGGAATTGAGAGACGGAGAAGACTACGGGGAAATGAACCGTCTGGCGCGTCTGATCGCAGATACGCTTCAGCCGGAGCAGCAGGAAATGATCCGTATCTCCTACGGCAATGTGGTGGATGAGATCAAAAATGTTTCCCGTTCCTATAAAGAGGCCCAGATGGCCCTGGAAGTGGGAAAGATTTTCCATCCGGATAAAAGCGTGATCCCCTACAGCAACCTGGGAATCGGACGTCTGATTTACCAGCTTCCCATACCGCTTTGCAAAATGTTTATGCGGGAAGTATTCGGAGAGCAGCTTCCCGACACCTTTGACGAAGAGACATTGATGACCATCAATAAATTCTTTGAAAATAACTTAAATGTCTCCGAGACTTCCCGGCAGCTCTACGTCCACCGGAATACTCTGGTCTATCGCCTGGAAAAGCTGGAAAAAAGCACCGGGCTGGATATCCGCGTTTTTGACGACGCACTTACATTCAAAATCGCCATGATGGTCGTCCGCTATATGGAATACATGCAGAAGCAGAACCCCTGATACCTTAAGCCGGGTCATTTGATCCCTGTCTTATAACATTGTTTTTCGTTGGAAATATATGTATGTTACCTGTGCCGGCGCCGGATGGTTTATACCGTCCGGCGCCCATTTTCTTTTCGTTTATGGAAGTCTCTGCCCTCCGGTCGGGCATATATGGTATGAGCGGGAATCCTTTGATTCATTATGCTCCTGTTGATACATTCAACGATTTGGCTCACCGGGCAGATGCTCTTCACAAACTGCTGCCGTATCCGACAGTGAAATTCTACACCCTTGCTATACAGCCTCTATCTCTCACCACATCCCTGAGTTATAATCCTGCGGATGCTGCTACTCCGTTGCAAACTACACATTTCGCTTCCGGCCGCCGTCCTATCCCCTGCAGCCGTCCATAAAAAATTCCTATCAAAACCAATATTACGGAAAATCTTTTCCGGAGAAGACGGGATGGTTCCGGCGCCAGAAAACACCTCCCGGGCATGTCCAAAAAAGACCCGCATAATTTTATTTCAACGAGAATGAGCTGTTATTGCCGTTTCCGTCTCAGACCAGATACTCCCGGATCACTTCCCGGAGGACTTCCTCCTCCTCAGCCGTCAGCAAGCCGGAAAATTTTGTGCCTGCAGCCGCCGTCTGCCTGATTCCTTCCATTACCTGGTTCATCATAACATCCTGATTCTCTGTAGAGCCGTAAGACGGCTTTTTTTCCTGCCCCGTGAAAGCAGTCCTGTTTTCAATATAATCTGTCAGGCTGTCCAATATCCGCTCCTCTTTAAAAGCAATGCCGAACAGCGGGTAAAGCAGCAGAAGCAATGCGCACACGGATACGCCTCCGGCCAGGTACTGCAGCCGCACCAGCATGTCCGTTTCCACTAAAAAGGTGTCATAGACTGCCAGCCCGGTGCACACGGCTGCCAGAAGGGTCATCATACTGTGAAAGGAACTCCAGGTTCCTATCCCTATTTTCAGTATCCGTCCTTCCTCCAGCTTGCTCCGGATAAACACCTCCGAATTTGTGATCCTCTGATTCAGTTTCGCACGCTCGTCCATACTGGACAAAAACGCCTTCATCCATTTGCCTTTGGGGGAGTTCATTCTTGGCAGGTCACTCAATATTCTATGGTAGAACCGGTTTGTCAGCAGCATACTGATGATTCCCAGCACGCCTGCGGCCACTATGCCAAAATAAAAATAATCCCTGTTCATAAATAAATGCAGCATATACCTTTCCTCCTTATGGTTTGTGAGACAAGTATATGGGCATTTTTTCAAATTAGAACCGATTTCTAAAATTTTTTTTATTTTTGGGCGTTTTTCTGTCAAAGCCGCTCCAGCATACCCATGGTCAGTTTCACGCTGTGTTCTATAGCCATTTTCTCAAATGCAGGATAATCCATTGAAGCGCTGTTGTCCGCTTTATCGGAAATGGCACGCAGGATCACAAAGGGTATACCATTCAAATATGCCGTCTGGGCTATGGCCGCCCCCTCCATCTCCGTACAGTATCCGGCAAAGGAATCCAAAATCCTCTGTTTCACCCCGTCCTCCGAGACAAACTGGTCGCCACTGACCACCCGTCCGCAATATACAGAGATTTCAGGGTTTACCTCCCCGCAAACTTCTTTGGCTAGTTCCACCAGCTTGTCATCTGCTTTAAACGCCAGTACATCCATCCTGGGAATCTGCCCCACCGGATAACCGAAATTCGTCGCATCCATATCGTGCTGCAAGGCGTCCGTGGACACAACAATATCGCCTATATCGATCCAGTTCCTGAGTGAACCCGCTATACCTGTATTAATCAGGGCATCAACCTGAAAATCATCCACCAGGATCTGGGCACATAAAGCTGCGTTCACCTTGCCTATGCCGGATCGCACTACCACCGTCTGCTTGCCGCCAAGCACACCCTGGCAAAACTCCATCTGCGCCTTTTTCACCACACGCACATGCTCCATCTGTTCCTTCAGTTTCGCCACTTCCTCATCCATGGCGCCGATAATCCCTATCTGATTCATTCTGTGACCTCCTATTTTGGGCCCCGCACGGCCATTATCTGTAACCGTTCAGCCTTCCGGCTTCACTGTTACGGAATCCCGCCCATTTGAAGTTTGGCTGTGCCAAAGGGGCGGATTCCCTCCTGGCATAATATACGCGTTCTTACGGACTTTGCAGCAAAGTGCAAAGTCCTGGGTCGGGCTGTTACTATTATCTACCCATTCAGTATAGCAAACCCCAGCTTTTTATCCAGCCCTTTTTTGTTTTATCGTGAAAAACATTTAGCATCCACACAAAAAGCACCGCAAAAACTCTGTCCGCCTCCGTTTGACACCACAAACCCTCTATGCTAAAATAGCCCTGACTTTTAGACAACTGCCAGACACACGAAAGGATGAATACAATGCCAAAATTAAATGAAAATTTCCTGCGGATCCAGAACAGTTATCTCTTTTCCGAGATCGCCCACCGCACGGCCGCTTATGTGGAGGCGAACCCTGATAAACCGATTATCCGACTGGGCATCGGCGACGTGACGAAGCCCCTGGCCGACACTGTTATTGCCGCCCTTCACGAGGGCGTAGATATCATGGCCGACGCTGCCACTTTCAAGGGCTACGGCCCGGAGCAGGGCTATGATGAGGCAAGAAACGCCATCTCCGCCTATTACAAAAAAAACGGCGTCGACGTAGAGCCGGAAGCCATATTCATCTCCGACGGGGCCAAAAGCGATACCGGAAACATCACAGACCTGTTCGGCCACGACAATGTGATCCTGATCCCCGACCCGGTCTATCCCGTCTATGTGGATTCCAACATCATGTGCGGTAATTCCGTCACCTATATCAGCGGAAATGCCGGGAATGATTTCCTGCCCATGCCCGACCGCAGCCAGCATGCGGATATCATCTACATCTGCTCACCGAATAACCCCACCGGAGCCTGTTATAATAAGGAACAATTACAGGAGTGGGTGGACTATGCCCTGGAAAATGAGGCCGTGATTCTGTTCGACTCCGCCTATGAAGCCTTCATCAGCGACCCCACGCTGCCCCGGAGCATCTTTGCCATCGAGGGAGCCAAAAAGTGCGCCATCGAGTTCTGCTCCCTGTCAAAGACCGCCGGTTTCACCGGTACCCGCTGCGGCTACACCGTAGTGCCGAAAGAGCTGGTATTTAAAGCGTCCACCGGCGAGGAAATGTCTTTAAATACCATGTGGAACCGCCGCCAGTGCACCAAATACAACAGCACGGCCTACATCATCCAGCACGCCGCCGCCGCTGTCTTCACAGACGAGGGCATGGCCCAGTGCCGGGAAAATATCGCCTGCTATCAGAAAAACGCCCGGCTGATCGCCGACACTTTATCTGATCTTGGCATTCGCTTCTACGGCGGCATCCACTCCCCTTATGTCTGGTTCGAGTGCCCGGACGGCATGGAAGCCTGGGAGTGCTTTGACTATCTTCTGAACAATATCCAGGTGGTGGGAACGCCTGGCGCCGGATTCGGCGAAAACGGCAGGAATTTCTTCCGCCTCACTGCCTTCGGCAGCTATGAGAATACGGTGGAGGCCATGAACCGTTTCCGCCGTCTGTTCGGTAAATAACATGCTGTACGATACCCACCTGCATACCATACCGTTTTCCACAGACAGCGGTATGGTATTTTCCGAGGTTCAAAAGGAACGGAAGGCGCAGGGCCTGGGCCTAGTGCTGACCGAGCACATGGACTATGGTTTCCCCCCTTTCGACTTTGACCCCGACGAATATTTTAAAGCTTACAGCCCCTATCGAAGCGACACCCTACTGCTGGGCGTGGAGACCGGCTTCACCGCCGACGCCCGAGAAATGAACCGCAGCTTGGTGCGTTCCCATCCCTTCGATATGGTCATCGGCTCCGTCCATGCCGTGGGAGGCCGCGATCTCTACGAGGACGGCTGCTTTAGCCAGTTTGCCGATAAAGAGGAAGCCTTCTGTGTCTACCTGGAAACCATTATAGAGAATATCCGTGATTATGACGATTTCGACACCCTGGGCCACATTGACTACATCTGCCGGGTAGCTCCCTATCCGGATCCACTGCTGCACTACAGCGAATACGGCGACGCCATCGACACCATCCTCCGCATCCTGGCCGATCGGGAGCAGTCTCTGGAAATCAACACCCGGCTTTTCGCCAATACAGAAGCCGTGGCGTCCCTGGAAGAAATCTGCCGACGCTTCGAAGACCTGGGAGGCCGGACTGTCACCGTTGGCTCCGACGCCCACCGGGCGGAAGTGATCGGGAATTACCTGACAGCCGCCTATGGCCTGGCCGAAACCTGCGGGCTCGCACCCGTATATTATAGGGAAAGAAAAAAATATCCCGTGACACAATAGTACCAGCCCTCCACGTTTACCGTTAAGTATGCCGCAAACAGCCACAGGGCCTGGGCCCGACAACATCCGCACCGTCCCTGTTTCATGCAATCTGCCCATCTGTTTCGCCGATTTTTGGAGAACTTGTCATATTCATTTTCTCAAACCTTGCTATAATAAAGACATCACAAAGAATACAGGAGGCCAAAACACATGGCAGGTTTAAAATTAAAAGGAATTTACAAAAGATACCCTAACGGGTTCGAAGCCGTAAAAGACTTCAATCTTGACATCGCTGACAAAGAGTTCATCATCTTCGTAGGTCCCTCCGGCTGCGGAAAATCCACAACCCTTCGTATGGTTGCCGGCCTGGAAGAGATTTCCGAGGGTACTCTGGAGATCGACGGCAAGGTTATGAACGATGTAGAGCCGAAGGACAGAGATATCGCCATGGTATTCCAGAACTACGCTCTGTATCCCCATATGACCGTATATGACAACATGGCATTCGGCCTGAAGCTGAGAAAAGTTCCGAAGGACGAGATCGACAAGGCTGTCCGCAACGCCGCCAAGATCCTTGACCTGGAGAAATTGCTTGACCGTAAACCGAAGGCTCTGTCCGGTGGCCAGAGACAGCGTGTTGCCATGGGCCGTGCTATCGTTCGTTCTCCCAAAGTATTCCTGATGGATGAGCCGCTGTCCAACCTGGATGCCAAGCTCCGTGTGCAGATGCGTACCGAGATCTCCAAACTTCATGAGAGACTGGGCGCTACCATTATCTACGTTACCCATGACCAGACAGAGGCCATGACACTGGGTACCAGGATCGTCGTTATGAAAGACGGTATCGTACAGCAGGTAGATACTCCGCAGCATCTGTATGACAACCCGATTAACCTGTTCGTGGCTGGTTTCATCGGTTCTCCGCAGATGAACTTCATCGATGCCACCGTTAAGAAAAACGGCAGCGGCGTTGACCTGATCGTAGGCAATTATGTACTGAAAGCTCCGGCTGACAAAGCGAAGATCCTTCTTGAGAAGGGTTATGACGGAAAGACCGTTATCATGGGTATCCGTCCCGAGAACATCACCGATGATCCGGAAGTAGTTGCTGAGAGCAAAGCTGCTGTGGAAGCTAAAGTTAATGTATACGAGCTGCTGGGCGCTGAAGTATTCCTGTATTTCGATCTGGAAGGTTTCCCCTGCACAGCCCGCGTAGATCCGCACACCGCTTCCAAGATGGGCGATACTGTAAAATTTGCCCTGAATATGGAAATGACTCATTTCTTCGACAAAGAAACCGAGCTGTCCATCACCTACTAATCGCATAAACCAGGGGGACTGCATCTTTGCAGTCCCCCTTTTCATACCATCCCGGAAAGGACGGCAAATTCTATGACCCAGCACCAACTCCAGACCCTCTTAAAGGAGATCCGCGAAATTACCGGTTCTGAGCTTACCTGCTACCAGCCCGACGGCCTGGCCAAGGCTTCCACTACCGAACAGCCTTCCCCCTTCTCCCAGGAAGCCGTCCGGGAATTCCTGGAAACCGAAAAACCTTCTCTCCTGTCCTCCCCGGCTAGCCTGTTCCGCCTGGAACACGGTGAACGTCTTTATGGCGCCCTCTCCCTGGACAGCCATACACCGGAGCTCGCCATGGTGGGACGTCTGGCCGCCAGCCAGCTCTCCCACGCGCTGGGCGCAGGCAGAGAGGCTTTGGACAGAGGGGCTTTCATCCGCCGTCTGATGCAGAACGAAATTCCGGCCATGGAGATCCTGGAGATCGCTTCCCGTCTCCATATGGATGCCCAGGCCACCAGGATCGTTTATCTCATTGAAACAGAGGATCCCCATGACACCAGCACCTGCCAGACTATCCGCAGCCTGTATCCTGAAAACCGGCAGAACTATCTGTCCGTCCTGGACGAACACCACCTGCTGCTGGTCCGCCCCGTGGCGGCAAATGATACGCAAGAAACTTTCCTCTCCGTGGCCGAAACCCTGGTGGATATGCTGAGCATGGAAAACATGTGTAATGCCCGGGTATCCTGCAGTTCTCCCTCGTCGGATATCCGCCTGCTGGGCCAGTCCTTTCAGGAAGCCCAGTCTGCCCTGGAAATCGGCAAGATATTTTATTTTGACCAGAAAGTCACGGTTTACAGCAGCCTGGGGATTGGCCGCCTGATCTACCAGCTCCCTCTGCCCCTGTGCCGGATGTATCTGAACGAGGTATTTTCCGGCGATCTCCCCGCCATCTTTGATGACGAAACCCTGGCCCTGATCGAGAAATTTTTCGAGAACAATCTGAATACCTCTGAAACCGCCCGGAAGCTTTACATCCACCGCAACACCTTGATCTACCGTCTGGACAAAATCCAAAAAGAGACGGGGCTGGATGTGCGCACCTTCGACGATGCCCTTACGCTAAAAATCTCCCTGCTGGTGCGGTGCTACCTGCGGTATCAGGAAAAAAAGAATTAAAAAATTGCCGCACCCTCGAAATCAATGGGTGCGGCAGTTTTTCTTCTCCCAGACGGATCTGTTATGACAAGCTGCCCGTCTTTTCAAAATAATTATCAATATTTTTCTTGATCTCCGCCGGTTTCAGCGTCTTAAGCAGATACCCCGCCGGTTTCAGCGGCACGATCTTGCTGACGCTCTCCCTGTCCACCCGGCCGGTAAGGAAAATCACCGCGATATCCGCAAAATCCTCTTCCGAACGTATCATGCTGAGTACCTGGCTGCCATCGCAGACCGGCATCTCATAATCCAGCAGGATCAAGTCGGGCCGGTTCAGGGTAATACACCGGATCGTAGCCAGCCCGGAACTGGCCAGCGTGATCTCATAATCCTCCTCCAGCAGTTCTTTCATGGACTGGCGGACGACCATGGAATCATCCACTACCAGGATCTTCTTTTTCTTTTTAGCCACCGCCCTGTTTTCCTGCTCGTTCTTATCAAGATATTCCTGGATCTCCACCATGGCATTATCTGCGTTAATGGCGGGACCCATGCCTCCCTGAATCAGATGGGGCGCTATGGCACAGTAGGCAAAATACCCTGCCCCCGTATCAAACAGCAGACTGTACTGCGGCGTCTGTTTTTTAAATATCCTCTGAAACTGTTCATGGTTCAGCAGGTTTTCTGTTTCCAGCTCATACTTATCCGAATCCGGAAAATGCCCCCTGACCCGGTCTACAAACTGCCTGGCCGCATACCTGGTGGCATTCATGATCATGGCATTCATTTTCTCTGAACTGGTATTAATCATATTACCGATGGTATTAAGCAGCAGACGTTCCTCAAATACCAGGATAAATTCCCATTTCTTCGCCTCCCCGATACTGTACACCAAACGGTAGTAAATACCCTTCCCGAACTTTTCCCCTCCGTAATGCTCACTGATCACCCGGGCATCCAGCCGGAACATATCGTAGATCAGATGGGTGATCACCTCACCCATAGCTGCCTGTTCCTCCTCGGGCAGCAGATGATCCCAGGTACCCGCCGCCTCCTCCGGAGAAACGATCGCGAGATCCTCGGTGAGGGTATGCCCCACCAGCCAGCCGATACAGACCCCTGTAAAGTGATCAATCGCCTCCGGGGAATAGTTGGTTTGCAGCAATTCTTTCTCCAGCTCCGGCAGTGTCCGCTTCTGAAAATTTTTGTGGAGCCGGCGATGGGTTTCCAGGCCTTCATATTTGATAGAGGCCATAAACCCCTCTTCCTCTGCAAAGTGTTTTAATGCGTGGCCCTTGAAATATTTAATCCCTTCCTCGCAGACCCACTGGCGCTTTTCCTCCTCTTTACTGTACCTCAGGATCTTGTTCATGATGCTGAAAAGCTTACGATGTTCCCTGTCAATATAATCCACCCCCAGATTGAACCGATCCTGCCACTCCAATTGCTCTTCCATGATTTCTTCCCCCATGAGAAAAATATGTAATAGATCGTAACTGTTCAGTATCTTGACAGTTACAATGCAAAATCCATTTGAAATGTCTCCGCTCCTCCTGAGCCGATGCTGAACAGTTACAGTAAATCTTATATATGTTTAGAATAGCATATTATTCGGACAAGCACAACTCATTTTGCACTTTTATTACGCGTCGCCGCCGCCCGATTCTTCCTTATTGTCGCCGTCTTTTTCGGACTGCTGCTTCCAGATGATATAAGCCGCCGCGTCATCCGGCGCATCGTCCACCGTATCATCCCCCACGTCCACCAGGGTGGGCTGTCTGCGGTAAAGGATATCGTACATGACCGGGACGATAAACAGCGTCATCAAAGTTGCATAGGCCAGACCGCCCACAATGACAATGGCCATACCTTTGCTCATGGAATCTCCCGCATTCTGGCTGTAAATCATCGGGCACATGGCCAGGATCGTAGTCAACGCTGTCATCAGGATCGGGCGCATACGGGTCACACCGGTGGCCACCAGGGCCTCCCGTTTCTCCATGCCGCCAAGCCGCAGCTGATTGGCATAATCCACAAACACGATACCATTATTTACCACAGTACCCATCAGCACCAGAAAGCCCATCAGACTCATCATCGAGAGCTGTTCTCCCGCAAACACCAGACCCAGAAGACCGCCCGTGAAAGCCAGAGGCACGGTAAAGATCACAATGAACGGGGACAGCAGGCTCTGGAACTGGGCTACCATGACCAGATAGATCAGCACGAAAGCCAGGGCAATCATCTCCAGCATCTGGGTCAGCATCTCTGCCACATCCTCCGTAGAGCCGCCCATCTCCACGGTATAACCTTCCGGCACCGTGTAAGCATTCAGTTTCTCCTGCACCGTACGGCCCACCAGGGTAGAATTGTATCCTTTTTCCATGGCCGCCGTCACCGTCATCGTGCGCACACTATTTTCCCGGGCAATAGATGCCACGCCCTTTCCCCTGCTGATCGTGGCGTACTCCTTTAGTTTGTGAGTCTCCGTGACCGCATTGCCGTCCTCATCCACGGTATCCACCTTGAACTTCATCTTCAGCAGATTTTCCACAGTCAGCACATTTGTCTCGTTTATGATATGGATATCCATGTCCGTATCATCCAGCCGGGCCGTTACCGCCGTTTTATCCGTGGCCAGCCGGTCACTGATTTCCTGATAGATCTGGGCCACCGTCAGGCCGTCCCGCATGGCTTTCGTCTTATTGATATTCAGATAGATCTCCTGGTCGCCTTCCTCCTGGCCATTGGACACATCCGTGCACCCCTCTGTATCCTCCAGGATCTTCATCACATCCTCGCTGATATGTAAAAGCTCATCCAGGTCACGGCCGGTAAGTATGATGGAGAGGCCGCTGTCTGACAGGGCAGACATCTCGCTCATGGAAGAGGATGAAGTGGATACCTCGCAGGCCATCTCCTTCGTGCCATCTTCAATGTCATCACAGATCTTCTGAATAGCGGCCACGGAGGTTACACCCTCCTCCGGCAGAATATAAAAGCTGTAATTCAGATAATCGTCGGAACTCATGGTGCTGGAGATCAGGCTCCCTACATTGGTGAGGGCGCCCACGGTCTCCACATGTTCCACCTTCATAATCGTCTCCATAACCTGATCCGCCGTCTCGCGGGCGGTATCGCGGTCCATCTCTTCCGGCATCTGTACTGTGACGCCGATCTGCTCCGTAGTCATCTCCGGCAGCACCGAGATTCCCATGCGCCCCACCTCATATACCGACCAGGCAAGAAGCGCCACGGCGATGGCCAGGGGGATGATCTTAAAGCGCAGGAAAAATGCCAGTACCTTTCCGTATACCCGCTGGATCCGGTCAAACAGAGGATGGCGCCGCTCCTTATGCTTTTTCAGGATGGCTGAGCCGATCACTGGAACCACCAAAAGCGCCACCAAAAGGGATGCCGTCAGAGCATATCCGATGGTCAGAGCGAAGGGCAGCATGAGCTGACGCACATAACCGCTGGCAAATATCATCGGCAAAAACACGCAGATCGTGGTCAGCGTGGAGGCTATAATCGCTCCGGCCACCTGCTTTGTGCCCTGTACGGCGGAACGCGGAGCCGCCAGTCCCCGGCCACGCAGGCGGTATATGTTTTCAATGACCACGATGGAATTGTCTACCAGCATGCCGATGGCCATGGCCAGGCCCGCCAGAGACATCATATTGATGGATATATTTCCCAGGAACATCAGAATGATCGTTACCAGCACGCTGAAAGGTATGCTGAAAGCCACCACCAACGTGGGTTTCACATCCTTCAAAAAGAGCACCAGCACCAGCACCGCCAGCAGCGCGCCGTAAAGCATACTGGTAAGGACACTTTCGATAAACATGAAGATATAATCGCCCTGATCCATCAGGGCCGTAATATGCAGTCCCTCATTCTTCTCCTCCAGTCTGGCTATGGCCTCCTTGCAGTCTGTGGACACATCGCTGGCCCCCGCTGTACTGTTTTTATAGATAGCCAGCACCACTGCCTGCTCGCCGTTGACCTTTTCATAGCTCTCATCTGCATTATCCACCACCGTCAGATCGGCCACATCGGAAAGCTTTACATCTCCGACCCCGTCCATATAGAGCAGTACCAGATTTTCCAGATCCTCTATTTTTTCAAAGTTCTCGCCCACTTTCAGGAGCCACTGTTCATCATTTTTATCATCCACGTACCCGGCAGGCATGGAAAAATTCTGGGCATAGACGATACCGGACAGGGTCTCCAACGTCACCAGGCTATCCACATTGGCGTTTTCCCGGGCCGCTTTCAGGGAATCGTCAAAGTTTTCCTGGGCTGTATCCAGCTCCCCTTTGGCATCCTCAATGGCCTGCTCGGCGGCAGCCATCTGGGCATCCGCGGAGCCGAAACCGGCAGACGCTTCCATGGAACCTTTATAGGCCTGTTTATATTGCTTATCCAGATCTTTCATCTGTTCTTTAACAGCCTTGACCATGGCCTCCGTAGCCGCCAGCTTCGTCTCCAGGTTCGCCAGCTCCGTCTCAATCTGAGGCATACGGGTATTGACGATATCATAAACCTGTTTCAGCTCTTTATAGGAAAGCTCTCCGATCTGTTCACCGTAACCAGCGGCCTTCACCCACTTTAAAAAGGCATTAAAACCTTTCTTGTCGGCCACCGCCTCCTCTATGCTTTTCGGAATGGCCACACCGGCCATCTCCGCCATCTCGCCCATGGCCGCCGAAAGCTGGCCCAGGGTCTCGTCAACGGTTTTGTAGGTTTCTTCTATTTTATTGTCCTTGTAGGCTTTAAGCTCCGCCTCCAGAGCCGCCTTCTGGGTCTGCAGGCTGGTGAGCTGGGACTCATAAGCCGCCTTGGTGGCTTCTGCTTTGTCCAGGGCCAGGCCGGCTTTGGCCAGCTGATTAGTAGTCGATTTTTTCTGGCTGTTCAGCTTCTTTTTCTGGGATGACAGCTTCGACTCCGAATCGTCCAGCTTATCTTTGGCCTCGTCCAACTCTTCCGCCGCTTCATCCAGCTTCTCGTTGGTCTTTCTCAATATTTTCTCGTTAACCGTATCAATTTTATCCTGATTCAGACGTACTTCCACGGTCTTTTCGATCAGGCCCAGGCTGGTGACGCTGGCTACGCCGCCCACGCGCTCCAGGGTCGGCAGCACCTCTTCTGTAGTAAAATCCGATATCTCATAGATATCCATGCCGTCCCGGCTCACGCTGGCATAGATTGTAGCCATCATATCCGTGCTGATCTCCAGGATATTCGGCGAACCGCAGGACTCCGGCAAGTTAGACTTGGCCGCCTCCAGAGCCGTATTCAGCTTGACCATGGCGGAATCCATATCGGTATCGTCCTCGAACTCCAGCATGACCATGCTGTAATTCTCCGCGCTGCTGCTGGTGACATTCACCACGCCGCTGATCGTGCCCAGGCTGCCCTCCAGCAGTTCTGTCACCTCCCGCTCCACCTTCTCGGGGCTGGCCCCGGGATAGGTAGTGATCACGGCCATGTAGGGTATGGTAAAATTCGGCAGCAGATCCGTGGACATCCTGGTAACGCTGACAAATCCGATTACCAACGCCACGATCACGGCCACCAGCACCGTATATGGTTTCTGCACACATTTTTTAAACATGTTATGTACGACCTTTCTGTTTGGATTCTACACTATATTTTTCGATCAAGTGACAGATTACCATTTATTGAGTAAAAACTCAAGGAAAATGGCCTTCACTTTAATTAAGGTTATAATACTAACCCGGTTAGGATTTTAAAACGGCTACTGGGGAAAGTCAATATTGTTTAGGAAAAGTTAAGAGAATGGGAAACTTTTTTATAAGATATACAGAAATCCCCGGCATATAAGCCGTTATACGCTCATATGCCGGGGACTGATCCATAACGGAGAGTGTGGGATTCGAACCCGTATTAAATCGGGCTAAATATCCCGTATTTATGCGGGTTTCTTAAATCCATGACAAAATCTGTGACAAATATAATAAAGAAAGTTCTCTATCCAAACTGTTTTATGCTATAGAAAATAATTTGCAGTCTGGCAATTTTTACTGTTTTTTCAGATATCCGCAGTGGACAAATCCTGTCTTGCCGTTTGCAGTTACCAGCAGCCATTTTATACCGCTAACCGCAGTGTAGTAACCATAGCACTGTACTGTGCTGCCTTTGGCAAGACTGGCGATCTTGGCCTTGCCGGTACCGGCCCCAGCACGGAGGGCCAGCGGATCCGTCTTGGTGGCCACTGTGTAGGTTCCTGCCAGCTTGGGGTCTTTGGATTTCGCAGCTTCGGGCTTTACCGTTCCGGGGGAGGCGCCTGACCCGTTGGAACCAGAGCTTTTATCCCCTACCCCACCGGCCTTTTCATCCTTTGCACCGCTTATAGCTTCCTGGGCTTTTGCCCGGGCCCAGGCCATCGTTTTACCCTGCTTTTTCAGCCAGTGGTCACAGTCCCCGTGGTTGCTGGCATAGCCTTTTTCGTGGGCCTCTTTATGGGAGACGACGGCGGATGCCTTCAAACCATACTGCCTGCAGATATAGGCATCCAGCCAGGCAGCCGCGGCGAAGGCCTTCTCAAAATATTTCGCATCCGCCAGACCGTCCTCACAGATCTCATACTGTACATGGGTGTTGTTGTACGAGCCTTTAGACCCGGAACCACAGCCCCAGCAGCGATAATCCAGGGGTAAGGTCTGATAGATGGCGATATCGCCATTCTTGTCCAGACCGATAAAGAAGTGAACGCATTTGGCGATACCGGCCATATTCCAGTGATTATTGCCGATGTTTTTCCCCAGGCCGTCCGGGTCGTCGATGTACCGGCGCAGATACGGATTATTGGCTCCCGTGGAATGCTTCACGATACCGGTGGTGCTGGTGCGCTTTTTTCCTGCTTTATAGCAGCCGTTCTTTGTAAGATAATGTTTAATGATTTTATACTCCATAGTCATATTTCTGTCCTTTCATAGGTTTTTTGATAATTGTCTGCTTACACGGTAAAAAAGAAGGGGGCAGTCATTCGCCCCCGAAACCCTCGTCATCGATTTTATCTTTCAATACCGCAATGTACTTCAACAGCCAATCCGGCACCGCGGCCCCCATCCGGCCTGCATTTTCCACGATGGACAGCATCTCATTTAAAATGTACCAAGCCGCCACCAACAGGCCGAAGAAAGCCCTGGTATTGACCGTGATGCCGATCTGTGCCGACACATACAGGATGATATAATCCAACACCATAGCCACGGTGATCACGCAGACATAACCTACTTTCTTGAGTATGCCTTTTGCCCCTTTCCGGGAATTCCAGCCATAGGCCAGGTCTCCAGGATGATCTACCGCCTCCGCCTTGCTGGCCATCATACCGGATATGTAATCCACTACCATCAATCCAAACAAGATACACAACACCGGGTACAGGATTCCCAGTTTCGCGCTTACCCAGGCGATCGCCCCGGATAAGCCCAGCTGTAAAATATGATACGTTTTCTCCATGTCTATTTTCCTCCTACTCTGCTTCTTTTGCTGTGGTCTTATTTTCTGCCATCATCTCTTCCTGCAGCTCATAGGCCGCATCCTCAAAGGCCGCACGGTCTGCACGGCAGGCGGCCCGGTTTGCTTTATAAGCTGCTTTGTCCACCTGTACTGAGGTAATGGTCATATTTACCGGGTCCACAGAATTTATCTCCGCTCTATGGCTTTCGGCTATCGCGCCGTCTATACGGCTTTCCCCTTTTAAAACAGTTTCTTTTTTCATTGTAAGCATTGTTATGTCCTCCTTATTCTTTCCCGGCGGGCTAAGCCGTCTGTAACCACTGTACCTTTGCCTTAAGCATCTGTATCTCCGCCTCCTGGCTGGCCAGCTGCGCCATGGCGGACATGAGCTGGGACTGCAGGAAGGACAGGCGGGCCTCTGCGCTGTCCTGCCGGGCTTCCGCTATGGACAGGCGCGACCCGTGTTCCCCTAATATCCAGTACTCTTCCTGGACCAGGGCCAGCATAGGCGGTACAATCATACGGATGTTCCAGTCCTCCACACACCCCTCTGCGTCAACCTCGGCGGCGATCGGGTAATATTCTGCTATGTCCTCAGCGATAAATCCTGGTATGCTTTTCCCGTAGCGGGGATCCTCCCCTGACAGATAGTCCGGGTTGTAGATATACTGCACTACTGGGACAGACAGCAGTTTTTCGGCATCCAGGCTGTCTGCAAGTGGGCGGATATTGTGTTTATACCGTTTAGATGATGATGCCGAACGGCGGAGGGTGCCCGAGTCATTAATTTGCACATTGGCAGCCCGGCTTGATGTGTTGCTATAAGCCCACGCAGTCCGGAACCATCCCCCGGTCACTGTTGTGTTACCGGTCACTGTACCGCCGGACAGGGGGAGGTAACTGTGGGTATGGCTTGCGGCGGCATAGTTGTGGGTATGGCTGGCTACGGCATACTGGCTTTTGTGGATTGACCTGAGCTCATGCCCATTCCAGGCGGCGAGATACGTGTAATCCCCGTAATTGAGCCCTGCTTTCGAATAGGAGAAGGTAATCCCCGCTCCACCCAACGCATCCGCGATTTTTCCGGTTATCACTCCGTCGATATATAACCCATTGTCTGCTGTTATGGATACGTCAAAACCACTAATCTCAACAGCCTGTGGGGAAGTGATTACAACCCTATTGCCGTCCTCTATTGTTGTAACCCCTTTATCCATCGTGATTGCCCCACCGTAATCCGCCTGGTCATATGTCAAACATATGCCGTCAGCCGAATCGGCAGTCAGGACGGCCTCCCATGGGCCGTATGGCGTATCCTTGCTGGCCCTTATATCGATTTCCTCGCCTTTGATTTTCCCGGTAAATTCCCCGGCTGTGGCATACACGATCCCACGGAATACCCCGTCCGTGGCGTCCACCGTACCGGTGAAGGACCCGCTGGTGGCTGTCACCTTCCCGGTAAATTCCCCGGCTGTGGCATACACTGTCCCTCGGAACACACCGTCCGTGGCGTTCACTGTACCGAAGAAATCCCCGGTGGCGCCTACGATATGAAGGCCCCGGATGGTGCCGCTGGCCTCAATATCCTGGGCAAAGAGGTTAGCAACGTTGATCTCATTGGCCGTGATGGTCTGGGAGGCGATCTCCTCCGCCGTGATGGAACGGGCCACGAGCCGGTCAGCTGTTACCGTCCGGGGTGTCAGGACTTCGCCGTTTAAGGTATCCACATTCTGGGCCTGCAGGGCCCCGGTGATGTCATTGAGGGCATAGACCAGGCTGTTTGTGCTGCCGCGGATCTCCAGGCGTTCCACCGATAATGTGCCAGCATTGATCTTATTGGCAGTGAGCTCCACGATCTTGGCGTCAGTAATAGAGGCGTCAGCGATCTGGGCGCTGCCGATCTGGCCGTCGCCGATGTGGTAACTCTGGATAGAGCCATGGACGACGTTGGCCATGTCGATGGCGGCATAGTTGGCCTCCAGGTATTCCACCGTGATATCGGTGGATACGATCTTTTCTATGCGGGCGGTGAGGGACGTCAGCTCACTTGTTACCATGGACTCAAACGACGCATATTCGCCTGATAGGGTGTCGATCCTGGCTTCAGTGGCCTGCAGGCTGCCGATGGCAGCATATTTCAATTCCGCCTCATCTGCCCTCAGCATATTCGTTTCCAGGTTGCCCACCGTTAATCTGGTCAGCGCCAGATCGCCCTGCATACTGGCCATGATGCTGCGCATATCAGAGACAGCCTGGCTTCCGGCTATGCCGTCTTCCCAATGCAGGATATCCGACAGTTTGATCTTGCCGTCATCGGATATCACTGCCCCGACGATCTCCGCCGCCTCCTGGTATTTCTGTTGCAGTTCCTCGAATGTCAGTACGGCATTGGCCAGCTCACAGGTGTTTTTATCCGGATCCTGGGGGTATTCTGTCAGCTTCATGATCCGCTGCTGCTCCCTGGTGCCGGTGCCCCTGTCGATCAGCCAGACTTTATCGCCAAGTCCGTAAGACAGTATCCCATATCCCGGCTTTTGTTTCGCAAGATCCCGGACATCACAGGCGTAGGAAACAACCGGCTTTGACATATCCGCCAGTTTCTTTTCCGCATCCTCTTTCAGCGCCTGGGCATCCGTGTAGGATTCGTCTTTCCAGATATATACCTTCACCTTATGTGAATACTGGTAGTTCTCCAGATAATTTTTCCCGTCATTCACATCCCCGATCAGCAGACCATCCTCCCCCACGGGCATGATCTGTGTATAATAATCGTAGCTGTCGCTTTTCTTATCCAGCTTTTTCAGATTCAGTCCGTTGATGAAATATGTGCCTTTATCCTCCCCGGTTTCTTCGTAGAATGACACCGTTTTATGGACGGTATCCCAGACCGGTTCACACATAAAGGCTGTACACAGCTTCAGGACAGCTTCTTTAGAGGAAACATATACCATGCCGGCATTCCGCCTTTTGGTGATCCCGCACGTCCCGACTGTCCAGCCGGTACCAGCCATGGCCGCCCTCGCGGCATCGTCAATCGTTGAATCCGCCACTGAAAAACTCTGCCAGGCTTTCCCTTCCAGCTCTTCCAGGTTCAGCGTAGCCACATACTGGGGGAATCCGTCCTTACTTAATGACTCCTCCCGTATTACATATTCATCTGTCTTTGTCTGGATATAATACTCCACACAGAGTTTGCGGGTTTTCGCCAGGTAAGTAAAAGAGAGCAATTTATCACCAGTGGAAACATCACCCTCTATCTTCAAATCCTTATATTTCACAATATGCCCTATGGCATTGTGCTCTTTATCAAATATTTTCAGCATAGGGCAACCCCTTCCTTATTTTTCCAGCATAAACGCCAGGGCGGCAGCCTGCCGCACAGATGGGATACTGTAACGTTCGCTTTCCTCACACTGGCGGATGCACTCCGCATCTACCGTGGAGATGCGGACATCCACCTCCGCATCCAACAGGGCCTGGTATTCCTCATTAACTGTTTTCATGCCTTCCGGACTCATTTTGTACTCCCTGGTTTTTTTACCATCCACTACGCTATCGGCCATAACCGGCTTGCCGTCAGCGTCCTTTTCCGCGTAACGTTCACACATCTTTTTCCGTTCTTTTTCTGCGCGCTCAACCTCTGCCAGCAGACTTTCCATATTTCTGGATATCGCAAAACTTAATTTTGACGGTAAAATAAGATCTCCCGCCCCGGCAAGGCCGGCGTAATGCCTGTTTACGTCCTTTAATTTCATTTTCATAATCTTCTCCTTACATGAAACGCGGACGGAACTTTACCGCCAGCTCCATCCACTTATTGTCTAAAGTGATCCTGTTATCCCCCGGAAGGAGGGACGGAAGGGCCCAGATCTCCGTATCACCGGCTTTTAATATCCCGTCCTCTGTGATCAGGCCGGTTTCCCCATCGATCGTTACGGTCTTCCCCGTCTTCAGGTTTTTCAGCAGCACGGGCAGGTCTTCCCCCGTATCCGCATCCCTGCAGATCCCCGTCACAGACAGGGTGGCAACCCCGGACAGGGGTGTGATCTCGATGGCCGCCGGTGTTATGAGGTTCCCTGTATTGGTCACTGTCGCCTGGTCTGTCTCCGCGAAGGATGCTGTCACCTGCCTGCCACATTCGTAACAATTAAATTCCAGTGTCAGCGTGTGCCACCGCCGCAGGACATTCTCCTGGGCGGAATATTTCTCCAAGATCCCGTAGAAACAGTTGGTGTAGTTGTCCAGCACAATCTCCGCGGGTTCCAGCAGCTTAGAAAGTATCTCGCTCCTGGCCCGCAGGAGCAGCTCCCTGCCTCCTGCTTTTTTGATCCGCAAGACAACTTTCAGCGTCTTAAAACCGATATCATTCTTGAAAAATACAGGTGCAGGGCTTGCCCTGATCCACTCGCTGGCGTTGCTTATGTTGTGATTCCCGAAAGTCACATTCCACTGTTTTGCGCCGGCGCAACTAACGTCCCATCCATTGATTTGCATTACCTTCGCCCCCTGTTCCTCCTGATTGCTACTTCCGCACTTTTCCTGCTCAATGCGGGCTGTAACTCGCCCACCAGGGCCCCAGTATCCAACACCATCTGCCCAGAGCCGATTATGCTGGCGATCCGCTCTATTCCGTTCAGAATCCGCTCCAAGGCCGGGGTGATCCCGCGGTTATCTACAGTTACAACTGCGCTCTTTTGCTGGCTGTTTTCTACCAAACGGTTCAATCTGGCCACACCAGACAGGTAAGCCTGCGGCGTGGTCTTACCCCATTCCATCAGGTTTTTACTGAGCTGGGCCGGGATCACACTGCTGCCCGCTGCCAGCGGCGTAAGCACGGCCCCATCACCTCGGACAATGATCTCCGGGCCCTGCTCTTGCGTCCAGGCCAGTTCATGCTGCCGGAGATTCATCACGCCGGAAGAGTAGCCTTTCAGCTTCAGCTGTTTCAGGATGCTGTTTTTCTGTGCCCCGGTCACAGTTGAACTGGTCTTTACCCCCAATTCACTGCCCAGGGACTTGTAAATTGTGTTGCTTGGGGCTTTTCCATACTTTTTAACGAGATATTTCCATATTTCCGCATGTTCTTTTTCTTCCGCCGCAGTAAGCTTTTTCGACCGGCTTTTCCCTGTATTGATAATCGTAAGGATCTTATCCTCTTTCTTACTGGAGGATGTACTGCCAGAGGATGTTTTGCTACTTGAAGCTGAAGCGGCAGCTGAATTAGCACTACTATCTATGATCTTCGCCGCTTTTTCCAGGGCATCTTTAGTCTCACTGCCAGTTGTGGCCTTTTTGATAGCGTTTACAAGGTTGGAGACAATCTCCTCCCCAATCTTTGCAGACTGCTCCACAAGTCCTTTTAGGCCGTCAGATAGGCCTGCGTCCAATTCTGCGACCGCAGACCGGTAATCTGCTTCAAGGACTGCTATTTCATCCTGGGCAATCCGTTTGGCTTCCGAAATACTGTCCTCGGTTTCCTTCCACAGCTTCATATTATCCTCGACAGCCTGCCTATGGGCCAGCTCGCTTTTCTCCTCCCACAAAGCATTATATTCTGCCAGCTGCTCCGCCGTCATTTCATTGAGGGAGTACAGGTTGGCCGCTGCGTCCGGGCCCATGTTCCGCAGTTCCTCCATGAGCCCCTCAGATAAGCCTTTCTGCCCCAAGTCTTCCAGTGTCTGTTCCCAGACTTTCAAGCCCTCCACCTGGGTCTTTAAATTCCACATTAACTTATCCGGCTTGTAACCTTCGGAATCCCAGGCCTCAAACAAGTTCATAGAGGAAAGGATTTCAGCTTTCCTGCTTTTCAAGGCATCTTCATAAGCATCGTTCAATTCTTTTTGCTTCTCAATCAGGGTGTCCTGGATATCCTTTTCTTTCTCCGCCTTCTCCTCCTTTAGCTCCGCAAGCCGCTCCTCATACTCCTGTTTTGCCTCAAAATACTGCCTATCTGCATCGATGCGTTCCTGTGTGCCCGCCTTAAATTGTTTCCTAGCTATGTTCCAGTATTCCATCTCCGCCTTTTCCGACACTTTCCGGTATACTTTGTAGTTGTCTAAAAGGCTGGCCTGCACATTGGCCTGGGCAGCTGCTTTCTTCGATGCTTCTGCCGCTACATTTTCTTTTGCCGACTGTATCTTCTCATATACGCTGTACCACTCGTCTGTATATTTCCCACCGCTTTTTTCGATCTGGGCAAGGATCTTCTCCCAATATACCTGTTCTTGGGCCACAGACATCTTGTTTAAAGTTTTCCTCTGGCCCACATATTTTTCCGCGCTGCCTACGATATCCGCATAAGCGGCCTCCTGCTGCTTTTTCTGCTGATCCTGCACCGATTTTAATTCCTTTTTGGCGTCATACCAAGCCTGAGTGTGCTTCTTGCTGCCTTTCTCTAGCTTCTTTATTACCTGTTGCCAATAGTATTCCTCTTCTGCCAGAGATGTCTCATGTACCACCTTATAATTATCCAGCCATTTCTGCGCGGCAGAGACTACATCTGCCTGATAATCAGAGGTGGATTTTTTCTTGGTCTTACTCCCGGATTTTGTAGTTTTGGAGACCCCAAAACCGCTTTTTACTTTGCTGTTTACCGTACCCTCGAATTTGTCAATGGCATTCATTGCTTTTACGGCCTTTTTATACTCGTCCGTACCTTTCTTGACCGTCCCTGCCAGCTGTTTCCAGAAATATTTTTCATCTTCCAGGGAAACTTTATGGCTGGCCGCATAGGAATCCATCCAGGAGACCGCTGATTTATATACGTCCTTTGCCAGGCTTTTAGATGCCTTGACAGCCTCGCCCTTCCCGGCTGATATTCCGAAAGCCGTGCCTTTGGCAATCTGCTTACCGACAGAATTTTTAAATTTTGCCGAGGGGGAATGGATCTCCAGTTCTTCTTTGGAGGCTTGCAGGGTGGCTTTTGCCAATCCCCTGGATGCCTGCTCCACTTCTTTCGCTCCGTCTAACATACCCTTTGCCATACCCGCAGGAAGGAAACGGCCTACCTCGTCACGGAAGACACGGCTGGGGCTGTTGACCCCTGCTTCCTTTTTTGCTGCATCTAAAGCAGCTTTTGCCAATCGCCTGCCTGCGGCTGCCACTGCGGTATTGGCCGCCAGGCCGGCCGCCAGGCCAGCGGCCAAATGCACCCCCGTCTGGCGGTACTGGGTATACTGGCTTTTCGCCGACGCCGCACCTGACCCTGCCGCCTCTGTGGCAGCACACTGGATCTGTGCAACACCGTTTTTTATGGTGTCCGCAATACTTACCGGGATCCCCTCACTGGCAGATGTATAGCCCGCGATTACGTCCGCCTCGTTTTGGAGTTCCATGGCTTCCGCCCATTTTGCACAGATAGCCTCAAACTGCCCTGTATTCCCCTCCAGTTCGTCCACAAGGGTCTGCACCAGGTTAGCCGATTCCGGGCCCATATTGGCCAGATAATCATAAAATTCCTGGGTCATGCCCTTGCCTGCCTGGGCGGCCAGCTTCTGCATATTATCGCTCCACTTGCTGATGCCGTCGATCTGGCTGTCCAGGTTTTTTACCACGTCTTTAGCGCTTATCTCAGCACCGCCAGAGAATTTGTCAAACAGGTCTACACTCTCTTCGATGGAGTTTGCAATGGAGACACGCATGGCTTCATAGGCATCTGCCGCCTCCTCGGCGGCTTCCGCGGCGGCGTCGGCCATCTCACCGGTGGATGCAGAAAATCCATCTGAAGAATCCGCGGCCTCTGCAGTGGCATCAGCGTAATCCCCCAGTTTCCCCTCTAATTCTTCCACAGTCTTACCCGTGGAATCTACACGGGCTTTCGCTTCCTCCACCGCCTTATTGGCCTTTTCCTGCTCCCTCACGGCTTTTCCCGCAGCATCGCCAACACCTGTATAAGCCTGCGCATAAGCGGCTTCTGCTGATACACCTGCTTTGACCAGTTCCGTATATTTAGCCATGGCTGTGTTCGCATCATCTTTCGACTCTCCATATGCATCCGCGGCCTTCTGGGCGTTCAGCTCTGCATCTGCCAACGCTGACACAGCCTGTTCATGGCTCTCCACAGCCGCAGTGTAAGTCAGGAAGTTCTCGTATTCCTCAAAAAGCCCTGTGATCGCTTCATCTGACAGGCTGATACTGCTTGTTTCTGCATCAAAAGCCGCCGCTAAGCCAGGTATGGATTCCGACAGTTGGGAAATAATTTTCGCCATCACTTCCTGCTGGTAAGTATTGGCAGACGCTGCGCTGTTGATCTCCAGCAGCATGTCTTTATAACGCTCCAGGTCCGCAATCTCCTTATCATTATCCGACAGCGCTTTGTCCGCAGCTTCCAGTGTCCCCTGGATCTGTTCGTTGGCCTGTTCCACACCCTCCACAAATTCATCCAGCTCCGTCTTCTGGACCGTGACCGCTTCTGCGATACCATTGATCGCTTCCGTTATGCCCTCCACGATCCCGGAAAGGGGGCCTTCCACATACTCGAAAGCGGCGATTCCCAACCCCTCCAGGGCCGAATTCATGAGGGTAATCTTTCCGGACAGGTTATCCTGCATGGTGGCCGCCATGCCTGCCGCAGCGCCGTCACATTCCGTTATGGCCTGGTTCAGCTTCTGCACGTCCGCCGGGGCCGCATTCATCACGGCCAGGAAACCGCTCATGGCATTCTTCCCCACCAGGGCCTCCGCATTGGCCGCCTGCTCTGATTCCGACATCTGGCCAAAGGCTTCCCGGCAGTCCGCAAGGATATCGCCCAGGGAACGCATGCTCCCGTCGGTTTCGGTAGCTTTCACTACAAAATCCCCCAGTTGCTCCCCGGACAGTTTCACATCGCCTGTCAGGCTGGTCAGCATCGTCCGCATGGCGGTACCTGCCTGGGATGATTTGATACCGGCATTGGCCATCAGTCCAATGGCCTCTGCCGTATCCTCCGCCGTAAACCCTAAGGCACCGGCGACAGGCGCGCAGTATTTGAAGGTCTCGCCCATCATACTGACGTTCGTGTTGGCATTACTGGAGGCCGCCGCCAGGATATCCGCAAAATGCCCAGAATCCTCCGCCGACATGCCCAGGGCAGTCAGGGCATCTGTCACAATATCGGAGGTTGTTGCCAGGTCCTCACCGGAAGCGGCGGCAAGGTTCATGACCCCCCCGATACCGTCCAGCATGTCCCCCGTCTTCCATCCGGCCATGGCCATATAGTTCATAGCCTCTGCCGCTTCAGTAGCCGAAAACTTTGTAGATGCGCCCATCTCACGGGCTTTTTCCTCCAGGGCGGCCAGGTCGTCGCCTGTGGCCCCGGATACGGCAGATACCTGGGACATGGCCGCCTCAAAGGCACTCCCGGCTTCCACGGCATATTTAGCAGCGTCTATGGCTTTATCTTTTAACTGGCCAATGGCATCCACTGCCATGGAAACGCCTTTCTCCACACCCGCATTGGCCAGTTTTTCGGCCCATCCCGTTTCTATCTTATTATTTTTTGTGGCTTTCCCAAACTTGTCAATGCTCTTTGCGCACCCATCAGACGCCTCCGCGGCTTCCCGCATATAGGCGGCATTTTTATTCAGGTCACGGTTGGCTATGATCACTTCCTTGTCCGCTGTATTAAGCCTCTGCTGCCAGGTTTTTATTTTATTCTCACATTTGGGCAGCTCCTTTTCCTGCCTCTCTACGGCCCTGGTCAGCTCTTTTACTGTTTTTTCCTGCTCCTTCAGTTCTTTCCCCGACGCCTCGCCGGATTCCGCCATCGCCTGCTGTTTGGCCTCCGCCTCCGACAGTTTCTTTTTCAGATCCTCAAGGCTGTCCTGCACAGCCTTATAATTTTTCCGGGAATGTTCCAGGCCTTTTCTGACCGCTTCCTGTTTCTGCCTCTGCTCCTCCAGCCTTTTAGAGAAGACAGCCTGGACCGCAGTCAACGCTTCCAGGGAATTACTCTGCCCTTCATATTCCGTTTTCACCTTGGCCGCTTCCGACCTGGTGACCTGCAGGCTTTTATTAATATTGGTCAGCGCCTGTGTAAATTCCCGTTCCCCGTCAGCCGCAATCACGATCCCGATTTTTTTTGCCATGGTCTCCTCCTCTAAAACAGCGCATAAGAAAAACGCCCGCGTTCATGCAGGCGCCTTTCGTATAGACTATTTATTTTACATTTTACTGTCAGATCTCCGCTAAACTTTCTTTTACCGTTTCTACATCTCTCCCAGATCCCTGTTTACTTCCTCCTGCAGTTTCCGGCTTTCCTCAAGCTGTATCATCACTTCCTTAGTCAGCCCGTCTGCCTCTTCCAGCATCCGGTTCACATCCTGTAATTTCCCTTTGGCCAGAGGGAGGGTTTCCCTGAATTCCCCGCTGATCTCCCGGAAAATATAAACCATAAATTTTGCCAGGAAAGCCAGGCCCACACCGATCCACGCAAACAGCACAGTAAAAACCGCATTTCCTGTTATCTGCCAGACTACGAGTGCCCACACAACGCCGGCCAGGAAATATCCCAGCACCTTCTCCGGGTGCCGCCTCCAACGGACAGCCTGCACGATGGCAATCACTACGACCAGGGCAAACAATATGAAAATAGCAAAAACCCCTCCAAGAATCGGCATAGCCTTTCCTCCTTTTGCACCAGTATACCATTTCCCTGACCCAAAAGGAATACCCCAGCCTAAAATCTTCGGGGTATTCCGGCAATACTTTCAAAATACGTCGTCCAGATCCAGCTCATCTTTCTTCTTGATCCCGGACGCCACCAAGTGTTCATCATACAGGAGGGCAAATTTCCGTAAGGTCATCCGGAAGACTTCTGTCTCCCGGTAATTCAGGATCTTACAGCCTGCATATAGAATCCGGGCGACATTCACCGCCCGGCTGGTACTTTTGGGCCGTCTTCATCCCCCTCTTCTTCCTCATCCTCTTCATCTTCCTCTTCAGGTTCCGGCAAAGACAGGCCGAAAGCGGCCATGACAGCCCAGGCCATCGGCCTGTAGCTGTCCTTCGTGACCAGCCGGGCCACACCGTTTTCTGTCAGGGGGCCGGTTTCACCGCCGTTCAGCAGGATTGCCATGATAGCACAGAAAGCTTTTAGCGTTTCATGCTCCATATCCCCTTCCGCCGCCTCGGCTATATGGTCCATGGCATCAAAGATCCCTTTACCCAGCCGGGACTGGATCCCGTCAATCACACTTAAAGTAAAAAGCAGGCGGTGTTTTTTACCGCCCAGCTCCACCTCTATGCCCTCCGGCCTCAGATCGCTCATTCCCCACCCCCCGCGGCGGGTTTCTGGCCAATATTCGCCATCTTATTCAGCCAGGCCCGGGCATCAGATTCTTTGGCGAATGTCAGTTTTTTGCCTATCATCATCTTCTCATCTTCCCCTTCTTTCACCGGTGTCGGATACGCCGTGCCCTCAATCGTCGGGGTCTGGAAGTTCGTGCTATCCCCTTTGGTCTCTGCTTCCTCATTCGGCTCACTGAACTGCGTCTTATACAGCCAGATGGCCGTGAATGTTGTTACATTGTTTTTTCTACGCCGTTTATAAAAGCCAAGCCCCACATAAGGCGCCACGTCTTCCGATCCAACATTCATAGATTCCGGTATCTGCTCCCCGTCTTCTCCTTCATCGGGCTTACTGGCAGGTATATATGTATGCCCCATCAGATCCGCATGGATTTTCAGCGTGATATCGTCCGTATTCAGGGAAACGCCATAGTCTTTTATACTTTTGTCCGTTTCCGCCACGCCGTCATCGGCATACAAGGTATTATCGTTTTTATTCGGCGTCCCCGAAAATTTAATGGCCATTCCGACAACAAAGCCCTCTCCATACGTCCCGTCTTCGTTCCACGGTGCTGCCACCGGATATTTCATTCCAATATGTGCCATCCTTTATTCCTCCAATTCATAATCATTTTCAATCCTGCACTCAAATACAATATGCCTTGTGCCCCCGCCCCTGCCATCCGGCTCCACGAATTCCGTCACTTCCGGATAGGTGAACCCTGCTTCAAACAATGCCCTGCGCATCTGTTTTTTTGCCTCCAGGTAACTTTTTTTCGCCGGAAGGAAATAGTGGATCTGCATGTCCGCCTCCACAAGCAGGGGTTCGTCGTCAGCAAAGGCAGTCGCACGGTCATCGGCATAGTTGAAAGTGATATATTCCTCTTCCCCGCCGCCGAAGAAATCCGGGGTGACAGGGATGCCAAAACATCCCATCGCCTTGTAGATCTTCTGGTTCACTGTCAAAGCTTATCCACCTCCCTGTATACCGTTTCTTCCATGGCCCTCTGGCATTCCGTCTTCACTGCGTTTACGGTTTTCTGGCGGACGGGATGCGGGGCCTGGCCATGGGATTTCACGCCATATTCCAGGTAAGCCATCTTCTCCGCATTCCTGAGCCCTTTCTTATCCTCGCCCATGGGCATCACGACGGCAAATACGCCCAGGTGGTTCACCCCTGCCTTTGTATGCCCTATGGATGCAGCCAGTTCGCCTGTAGAATAGGGTTTCCCATGTCTGTCTTTCCGGTTGGCTGCCTTAGTAATCTCTGCTTTCAGCCTTTTCTCTGCTATCGGAGTAGCCGCATCTACAGCTTTTACGGCCATTTTCTCAGGCTCTGCCAGCTTACCCAGGAATTTTTCCAGGTCTTCAAAGCCTGTCAGGCTTGCCCTTGCCATCTTACCACATCCCCTTTCCCCGCTCCCGCCTCTCGCAGGTCAGCAGGACAGTCATGGATTTATCTTTCCTGTGGGTGCGCCGGATCTCGTAACGCTGTCCCGTAGCCTCATCCACCAGAAAGGGCTGGCCGCTGTAATTGCAGGCCATGATCTCCACGTTCTGGTCTGCCGTGTACCCCTGCTGCATGGCCAGCAGTTCATCGTTCCGGGTTGCATCCATGAAATTGGCTGGTATACCGCCCAGGTAATCGTAAGCCGTTCCCACAGGAAAACCATCCTTATCAATGCCCCCTGTTTTTTTCACCGGAAGGCTAATGCTCCTGTTCCACATCATCGTCCTCCAAAGTAAGCCGGAATACTTTTTTCCGGTACAGATCCAGGTACTTACCTGTATCTGAGCGGTCATTGCCCAGATAGGCTTTTACGTACAGCGTCACCGCCGTCAGAACCTGGGCATTTGCCCCATTTAAGAGGCGCCCGGGGACACCGGAGGCGCCCATGTCCTGCAGGCAGTCCTCTATGTAGCCTTTAATCTCCCCATCATAGATATCTACGGCTATGCCACAGCGCGCCTTGATCTGCTCCAGCATCCTGTCCCCTCCTATTTCGCCGTGGCGGCTTTCACGGAAGCATCATCAATGACCAGCTCGCCGTTGACAAATGCCTCTGCATCTTTGACCTTGCAGTCCTCGCGTTCGATCGCCCGGAACAGCGTCAGATCCTGCTCAAAAGCATTTAGGTCACCGGCCTGGGCCAGATTAGAGGCCAGGATTGTCAGATGCCTGCGGTCGAAGAACTTAATCCCTTCTTTAAGGTCTCCAATGATAAAGGGGATCCCCCTTTTGCCCGCGGTGGATGTATCGGAGGGCAGATCCGCGTTCGGATATACCTTCACTTCCACCATAGTTGCGCCCGCGCAAAGGCGCATCTTCATGGGCTCCGAGGGCACCGGCTGGAGCAGGTATTTCCCGTCTTTATCTTTTAACGTATCCAGGTACTGCAGACCGTCGTCATTGGTCACAATCCGGGAAGTCGCTTTAAAGGCCGCGCCCAACGTGACATTTAAGGCCAGTTTGATATCATCCAGGCCAGTAAGAACCGTCTTTTCTTGGCTCCCGATCACCGTGCGGATGATCTGGTTCCTGGTCACGCGGGACTCGTTGCCGATCCACTCTGTCAGCACGGATGTGATGACGGCGTCGGAATCCTCCAGCAGCTCATTCGTCACCGGGAACCAGCCGGCATATTTTTCAATATTGTAATCCATCCGCTCGAACTGGGGCGTGGCTTTTCCCCCGATCTTCCCGCCTTCGGCCACCTTGGCAAAACCGGTCTGCTGGGAGCGTTTCTTGAAGGTACGGGATCCTTTATTCGTGGATACCGGCTCCACGTCCACCAGATCAATCAGGGACTCCCTGGCCTCCCTGTAAGTGTTGATCCTGGTCTGGATATCCTCGGGCACCGTATAGCCGCCGTCGGCGGGCGTCCCCTCACTCATGGAATCCTGTACACGGAAGCCGTGCCTGGCTGCGTCGGCAAAGGCATGTACGACATCCTCCCCGTCGGCCATTCGGGCGGTACCGGCCGCGGCTGCCTGGCGCACCTGGTCAGCCGCCTGGTCTTCCAGGTCTTTCAGGAGGTCAAATTTCTCCTGCAGGGCTTTAAGCTCTTCTTTGGCCGACTTTGCCTCCGGGATCTTCCCCTCCTGCACCAGGTTCTTTACCTCTTCTTTTTTTCTGTTGATACTGTCCAACAGTTCCAGTAATTCTTTGCTCATATTGCTCTCCTTTTCCGCCCCGGAAGGTCACACCCCATACAAACAGAGATCTCCCAGCAGCTCATCTTTTATTTTTTCGGTTTCTTCATCTTTCCGGGCCGCTCCCTTCGCCCTGATCCTGGCCAGCACTGCATCCGCCAGTGTGTCCAGCCCTCTTCCGGACAGGACGCCTTCCCAAGATCCCCCGGCTGCATCGTCCTCCTGCGGCCGCCCGGGGACGCGGGGGGATTTCCCCTGGTTCCCCGGCATATCCGCGCCTAACCCCTCAGGCGTATGGGCATACTGCCGGAAGAAATCGCTGGCACAGGCAGCAGCCTGGACGTCCTGCTCCACCTCAAAGTCAAAATACCCCGCAGCCTCTTCGCCCACCAGCCAGCTCTCTGCGTTGACCAGGGCATTTACGGTATCCTCCGTGATCCCTTTCTTTGCCTTCCCCATATAAGCCTGTACAATCGCTTTCTGGCAGGCATCCAGGGTGTCCGCATCCTTCCGCAGCTGGTCGGCATTCAGGCTCTCCAGGAAATAGCCGTTTGTGGGCTTGTGCACCATGAAGGTGCCGTTGGCCGGAATGATGACCCGGTCCCCGGCACAGGCGATTACCGAGGCGATGCTGGCCGCGATGCCGTCTATGTAAGTGATGACTTTCGCCTGATGCCTTTTTAACATGTTATAGATGGCAATCCCCGCAAACACAGACCCGCCGCCGCTGTTGACATGCAGGTCGATCTCCTGCACATCCCCCAACCCGGACAAAAAGTCTGTGATATCTTTGGGGCAGGTATCTTCGTCACACCATTTCCCCCACCCGTCGGAAACAATGTCGCCCAGGATATACAGGTCTGCCTTTTCTGTGGTCAGGTTGCAGATTTCCAGCTTGCCCGCCTGTTTGCCCTGGTTTTTTAACTGTAATGTTGGCATGTTACTTACTCCCCTTCTTTCATTGTACCTACCCATGCTTGTGGAAGTATAATTTTTGCATACTGCCCGCCAGCACAGTTTCCATACTGTTTCCCCACCATGGTAATGGGGATATAATTCCCGTTGACCATGAGCAAATCCCCGCCCTCTTTATCCGGCTTATCCAGGTACTCCCGGGCCTCGTTCGGCGTGTAGATGCCGTTATTGACGGCCTTGGCCATGTTCTCCATCTGGCTTTTGGAGTCCGTGCGGAGGATGGCTTTTTCATTGAACTTATAGAAGTATCCTTCTTTGGACTCCTGGGGGCTCAGGATCTTGCCGTTGATCTCCTCTTCGTACATTTTCAGCCTATAGGCCATGGTATCCACTAAAAAAGCCAGCTGCTGCATCTCACTGTTTGCATAGCTGGACTTTTCGTAATTGTTGATCTGGTTGGGCTTGATGCCAAAAGCCCCGGCAATCTGCAGGGCGGAATATTTTTTCAGTTCAAAGAACTGAGCATCTGTCAATTTAACGTTTAGTGGCGTCAACGTCAAGCCCAAGGGTACCGGCACCACCCGCCCCGCATTCTTGGGCCCGGACAATTCATTAGCAAACCTTTTCTTCAGTTTTCCCCTCCGCTCTTCATCCAGGTCACCCGTATACTGCATGACCATACTGGCCGTCAAGCCGTTTTTATAAAGCCTGTTCATATAATCCTGACTTTCCAGAGCCCCTCCAACGGTGCTTTCAAGAATTTTCCTGACTGGTTTACCCATCAGCCCGTCGAAGCTGTACCATGTTTTAAAATGCATGACCTCATCGCTTTTAAAGAGATACTGTTTCCCCGTTTTCGGGTCACTGTACTGGTAATACAGCTTACCTTCTCCGCCAAACACGCCTTTATCGTCAAGGATCACAGATACATAAATGCTCTGCATAGGCCAAAGGTCAATCATTTTATACTGGCCTCCATACCTATTTCGTTCAAATACCCGGCGTATCCAGATATAGCCGTTGCCATAATGCTGGCAGTTCTGCTCCACGGTACTCCACATGGTGGTGGGCGTCATGATATCGTTGGGGCGCACCGTCAGACGGTAGGTGGCATCCGTGGGATCCGCCCGAATCCGCCCGCTCCCGGTATCCTGGTAATATTTCAAAGGCATCTTGCCCATGGTCTCGCTCAGCATCTTCAGACAGGTATAATATGTGACCTCGCTTACCAGGTCTTTGCGCACACCGGAGATTCCCAGCCACTCTAGCAGCTCATCATCATTTAGATCCGCCTCCGTACCGGCCAGGGCACGCCAGGCATTCTTTATCCTGTCCGAAAGCCTTACTTTTTTCTGATTCCTGTTTCCCATATCACCATTCGCTTTCTAAAAATTCATCGATCATATCCAGATACCCGGGAGTAAACGTATGGTACATCGCTAGCTTGTATGCGCACAATACGGCATCCACCGGATCGATCCGCTTCGTAGTGGCATCCTTGTCTATCTTGATCAGGCCGTTGCTGACCCGCACCACGGCGTTGCCCATGGCGTAATTCAAAAGCGGGTTGTAGGTATAGAGGATATTGCCGCTGTAGACCTGCTCCCGGAATCCCTGGGTGGCTTCATTCAGATGCTTATGACTCTGAAATACCTCCTCTACATCGTAACCCTCATTGGACAGATCTATCATGAGCTTGCCTGCGTTGGCCGGATCAAAGCACAGGGTATTGACCGTCCACCTATTTGCCTCACATGTATCCAGCACATACTTCATTACCGCATTCTGATCAACAATAGGCGTATTCGTCACTGTCAGGAAGCCCATACGCTCCCAGGCGCCATAGTCCACCTTATCTTTGGCGATCCTCTCCGCCAGTTTCTCCCGGTTGGGGATGAAGGAATGGGAATAGACAATGTACTTGACGATCTCCTGCCCGGCGGCGTCATGCTGGCCGGATCGGAAGGGGATCACGAATGCCACGGAAGTCAGATCGATCTTGGCCGACATATCAAATCCCACATATACATCCATCCCCGCGGTGTCTATGGGAATCATGTCTACCTGGCAGGCTTTCCATTTCGCCATATTCATGTAGCCGTTTTCTTTGGCCTGCACCCAGACATTCATGCATTTAGTGAGAAAAGCGGTCATATGCTCCGGGATCTGCCTGGCGATCCGGTAATCCCCTTCTATTTTCTCTATACCTTCCGGATAAGACATGCGGATCGGGTTTGCCTTTTTCCAGACCTCCCTGTTTTCCAGGTTGTCTATGTTCTCATAATCCTCCCTGTCCAATTCGCAGATATCTATCAGATATTCGTCATCCCTAATGTCTGAATGCGGATCCAGCACGTCGGAACAGTAAGCATACTCCATAACATAACACGGGAACGACAGATCCTTTCCCGCCGTAGTTATGATCATCAAAAGAGGTTCTTTAGTGTTAGCGCCCAATCCCAAATCATAAAATTCCGTTGTAGGATGGAGGTGGTATTCATCCACCACCAAACCTGCCGGGTTTGTTCCGTCTCCGTTCCGTCCATCTTCCGCGCTGAGGGCCCGGATAAAGCTCCCGCTCTTTATATGGGTGATCTTATCTCTGGTCACTCTGAATTTTTTCCGAAGCGGCGACCCTTTCAGCATTAATCCGGCTTCGCTGAATACGATCTTGGACTGGTCACGTTTGACCCCTGCTGTATAAAATTCATAAGCCTCCTGATTTTTCGTCGCCATCACGGCGATCTCATACAGGGCGATCCCCGCCTCCTCCTGGGACTTGGCGTTTTTCCTGGCCACCTCAGTGAAAGACTTTTTAAAACGCCTGCGGCCATCAGCTTTCCGTTTCCACCCATAAAGCTGACAGATCCGAAACTTCTGCCATGGCACCAACAGGATCGTCCGCCCGCTCAGCACGCCCTTGGAGTGCCGCAGCAGGGCGAACCAGTCTACAATGTTCTGTGCCGCTGCCTCGTCCCAATAATAGGGAAAATCCCCAGCGGTGGCACAGGCCGCGTCTGCCAGGAACCTTTTACAAGCCCATATGTGTTTCTGTCCACTGATAATCTCCCTGTTCACACAGTCCATCGCGTATTTCATGATTTCTTCATACAATGTCATATTTCCCCAAATTTCTTTTCCATGTTTTCTGCTTCCGCCTCTGCCTTCGCCGCCGCGGCTTTCAGCCTGGCATCAATGGTCATGCCACACAGAGAAGCAAACCGGCGCATCTCTTCAGCATAGGATTTCTGAATGTCCACCAACGGATTCTTCACTATGATCGTCCCTGTCCTAGTCTCCCGCTCGATGCAGTAGTCCTGACCTTTTAAAAGCTTCGTCACTTTCAGGTAATTGGCAAAAGCATTACAGTAACCGGCCAGGTTGTTTTTATCCAGATTACCGACCAGGCTGATCTTATCCAGTTCTTTCACGACCCGCTTCCATTCCCTTTTTGCCACACTGTCGATCAGCCAGGCCGGCGGCTTCTGTATCTGGTCTTTGTCTGTTACCACGGCCTGCTCCTCCGCAGCTCTCCTCTCTTTTACATCTATGGTCAGGTTGCCCGTCTGGGCGTCCAGAGGCTTCCTGCTCCTCCCCATGCGAGCCTCCTTTCCAGGCTTTGCCAACTTTTTAAAGATATTTAGAATTTTGCGCAAGGATCAGGGCAAGTGTGGTGGGATGTGACTCCCGCGAACTTTTCAGACCGCCCCTCCCCTTGCTTCCTGCTCCCTATACTCCTCCAACATGCGTTTCAATTTCTTCTGGATACCTGCCTTGTCCTTTTTGTAGAGCTGCTCAATCATACTGTGTGTATTGTGGTTCAAAGATATCAGGTTTGATATATCACATCTTTTACCCCAGTCATCACGCAGGGAAATAATATGATGTACCGTGTCAGCGGCTACAATCTTCCCGGCCTCCATGTACTGGTAAACATCCAGGCCGCCGTCCCGCTCCATAGCCCGCCCACGCGCATTTTCCCATTCCACACTATGATAAAAGCTGTTACTTTTCGGATCACGGCTCATGCGGTCGTAATCGCGGTATCTCTGTTTGATGCATGGACATGTACTCCCGCTCGGGATACGTTTATGGCATCTGGAACAGCGCTTATATATGGGCATGGTGTCCTCCTTTCTTCGCACACAAAAACAGCACTGGCTCAAGGCTAGCGCTGTTTTTGTGAAAGGAAACTAATGCAGTTGACCGTACCCGGGATACCAGGGAAAGCGGCAGGTGCCTTTCCGCTGGGAACCCTAGTTTTGATTCTATCACATCTTTTTATGATTTTTATTCCATCTGCAGAAATATGGATATTTTTTTACTTACTGCCGTCTGATGCATGTGTACCTTCCTGGCAATCTTCTGCTGCGTCATCCCATCTATGTACCGCATCCGAAAGATCCGCCGGGTCAGGCTGTCCGGGATCGCCTCCACCCAATGTTCCACCTCCAGGCATTCATCCTGTAGGCGGACGATCCTGGAACGGTAAGTTTTCCGCAGCCTTTCCGCGCGCTTATAATCATAACCGACAACAGACTGGGGACGTGGGTATCCTGTCCGGTAATCCTTGACCACATCGTTGCCTATCATACTGTCACCGTCATCAAAGTGGTTAAGCCTGTATGTAAGCTCACCGATCTCTGCCTTTTTACTCCGGTAGGCTTCCAGCTGCTCCTTTGTCACTTATGCCACGTCCTTTCTGTCTTATCTGATTTTAACCCGGCTGCTATCCCCGGGATTCTCCCGGCCAGCAGTTCCCCCACTCCAGACGCACCCCGCAACCGCTACAAAAATCCTGGTAGCTGCGTACCGGGTTCCCGCACCTACACCGCCCGACCCTGCATCCCACGCCCCTGTTTTCGCCCATATATTCCGGTTTACAGATGTCCTGCCGTTCATCGGTTCCAGCCACGATGGTCGGCTGTCGGCCGACCAAATCAAGCATCGCCAGTGTATTTATCCAGGTGCGTTTCTCCTTTATCTCCTTATTAAGCCTGTCTGCATCAATCAGTCTCATACTGCTCCTCCTTTAATTCCGGGTTTTCAAAAATATTGCCGATAACCTTAACCTGACCGCCTGGGTAACTGATAAAATCAATCCTCGCATACTCCCCCTCCATGATATAACCGGCCGCATAGCTGTCCCACAAGACGGTGAAGTCCCCCTCTTCATCCCCTATGTACACAATATCCCCTCATAAATATGTCTGCCGCCCCGGTCATCCAGGCCAATGTACTGGCAGACGGTTTCAGGGTCTACCCTGTGTATAGTTGTTGACAGGTTTTCCTCCATCCTGCATATATGGATCTCTCCGGCCACTACGCAGCAGCTCAAATTTCCCTTCACCCACTGGCCGTTATCTTTCCGCGGAATACTATTCCCCTCATTGGATCAGCCCCTTTCTTGCGACGTCGCAATTACTGTATTTCTCCCCCATCGCTACCGCAACGATCTCTGCATATTCCTGGGGTGTCAGCGCCCCGCAGGAGACACTGTCCTCCAGTGCCTCCCTGATCCCGCATTCATCGCAGACCATTGTCTTATTATCCATCCTTGATACTGCCAGGAGCCTCTTAACCCCCCTCCCGCATTTCGGGCATTTCTTCATACTACACCTCCATATTCTTCATTTCTCCAGGGCCGTCTGCTTACTGTCCAGATCAAAGTTCATCCACAGTACTTCTTTTTTCTTTGAACAGGCCTGGGAGTAAGATGTATGCTCTCGCCGCGTCCATCCCCGCAGCATATCCCGGTACAATCCCGTGTCATACCCGCTAATCAGCGCCGGGCCTTTGTGCCGGAGCAGTACCGCCAGCAGTTCCTCATGGCCCCTGTCATCCATTTCATACCGGTACTGTTTTCCATGCCTTGTCTCCAGCATGTAGGGAGGGTCACAGTAAACCAGCACCTTTTCAGAGTTGAACCTTTGGATCAGTTCCACGGCCGGCCTGTTCTCAATTTGGACACCGCGGAGCCGTTCTGCCGCCTGCATGATCTTTTCCGGGAGATTGCACCAGTCACGCGCTGCGTATGCCCTTTCCCTGCCCTGCACATCGTTTTTCCAGCCTACTCTTTCGCCATTTGTCCGGAAGCCACGGCCCATATTCAGGCATATGTAGAAATTTACTGCTTTCTGCAGGCTGTCCTCCGGTACCGCCCGGAAGGCTTCGTCGTAAACCTGCCGGGAATACGGGGTAAAATAAATTTCGTGTGCCAGTTTCTCTGGGTCATCCCTTATCCAATGAAAAAGATTTACAACGTTTCTGTCTAAATCGTTTACGGTCTCTATATGGCTCCTGGGCTTATTGAACAGCACGGCCCCGCTGCCGAAGAACGGTTCCAAATAACTGTGATGCGAAGGAAAATGGCTGATGATCCATTTGGCCAGTGACCATTTAGCTCCCGGGTATTTTATTACTGCGTTCATACATCATACCCTCACTCTTTTTGCATGAACCTGCGCATGAAGCGGTCCCCCCAGGCGTGTCCCTCCGGATATTTCCGGACGGGTATACGGCCCTGCTTTCCGTCCTGCCCCTCCAAATCTTTTCTATAAGCCTGGGGTTTTTCTCCCTGCTCCATAAGTGCTTTCTTACAGGCGTCCAGTTCGCGGCACATTTCTGCGTAGGCCCGGTCGACGGCCTCCCTCCCGTCCGGCGGGAGGTAATCCTCCCGCATCCGTTCGATTTCATCCGGATCCAGCCCTGTCTCCTCGTAGTCCAGCAGCTTACACAGGGCTCCATAGATCTTTTCTGATGCCTCCCTTGTCAGGACGGCGCCGCTGCGTACTGCCTCCCACCGCAGGCCTTTTAGCCGCCAGTTCCCGTTATTGTCTTTTTCTGTCAGGCGTCCCATGGTCTCCCTCCTTTTCTTCATCCAGGTAATTCCTGCCGATCAGGGACATGAACTGCTCCCTCGTGTGGGTCTCCTCATAGGCCCGCTGGGCATCCCGCTGTAGGAGCCGCATGTTCCCATGGTTGTTATGTACGGCCTCCGGCCCATCAAGATGATGGGCCAGGCACAGATACACTTTGAATCCTTCCGCCTCGGATACGGGCCGGTTAGGGCCGCCGAAGATATGGTGCTCATGGAGAACATCATGGTACCGTAAATCATTTTTCAGCTTTATGCAGAGGTAGCACATCCCCTTTTTGCTCTGGAGGATGCTTTTATGGTGCTTTTTCCTTCTCTTGCTTTTTGCTATCCGGTTCATGCTGTCACCCCCGGGCACAGGTCTATGCTTTCCAGCGATCTGATCAGCTGCCCATGTTCCATATCCATCCGTACGCAGAAGAATAAACGCATCACATTATTGCTGTAACAGCACCCTTTTCCCGGGGCATAGAACGGCCTGTCCACCTCATGTTCCCCTTTGCTGTATTCAATGCAGCTGTTATCGGTCATCTCAATAAACCGGTTGTCCACCAGTACAATCCTACCTTTACATTCGTCCTGCAGGATCCTCTGCGGGTTTCCCAAGACATCGTAGAGGACCAGGCCTGTGACTGCTATCTCTGTTTCCTGGTCTGCGGCAGCCACTTCCATCTGTCCCTCTTCTACATGGTTCCCGGTTTTATCGGCACGGAACCGTTCCCCGGGGGCCGGGATCTCCCCGGCCAGCTCCACCATGGCCGCCAGCACCGGCTTGGCAATAAACCCTTTTTTTACGTCCATCTCCCAGTAGTTCCCGGCTATATAATACCGTTCCTCTGTGGCAGCCAGCCTGAGCCCGGCACCGTTGTATGCTTCTTTCATCAGCTTTTTTACCGCCTGTGGTTTTGTGAACATATCCTACTCCTTTCTTATATCCAGACGCCGATCAGCGACGGGACATCCTCTTTCCTCCTGGGGATAAATACCATGCCGGTGTGCGTGCGGATATCTTCTGCGATCTCTACCGGGTTATCCCTTACTATGATTGTATCCGTCGGTTTATCCAGGTCGTATATCCTGGCTACACTCTGCCCGGGGAAGTCCTCCGGGTTTTTATATACGGCTATGCATGGCATACCCGGGCCGGAAAAATCAACTTCACTGATACTATTCACCCGCTTGTTTTGCATCCCTTGTCCCTTCTTTCTGCTTCCACGCTATTATGATTGTTCTCTGGCTGTCACGCCCTGCCCGTCCACCTTTTCCAGAAGCCACTTTGTCAGCTGGAACTGGTAAGCCAGGTATGACGCCTGCAGGTTATGGCGGTCATACTCATCCCTTATGTACCCGGCAGCCTCTTCCGCCGTCAGCTTGTCCAGATACTCTTTCCTCGTCTCGAGCATTGTCCCGGTGGTTTCCGGAAGCGCCCCCTCCCGGTTTCCCTCCTCTGCCGCCGGTTCTAAAGGCGCTTCTTTTACTTGTACTTCCTGGTACTTTTGCGCCGGCGCAATTACTTTTTCTGCCAATCCTTTTTCGTGGGAGACGCCCTGCTCCCCATCGCCGTTTTCTGCAGCCCCCGGTTCTGCCGGGATCCCGTCCTGCTCCCTACTGCCGCCTTTTTCATGGGGGACATCCTGCTCCCCATCACTGTTTTCTTGTGTGGCGCCGGCCTCTTCTGTGCCGCCCTTTTCATCGGCAAAGACCTCACAAGCCGCTTCCGCCTCTCCTGGTTCCGGTTTCACCCCGTCCCGGGGCTCTTTTGCGTCTCCCGGTACGTTTTCCACAGCAGGGGATCCGCAGGCCGCTTCCGGAGGGGCTTCCCCCACAGCCTCTATGGTTAATCCATAAAACTGCCGCCAGTCCAAGTCCTGCGGGTCCTCCCCGAACTTCTTTACGGACACCCGGTCCTCATACATCATCAGGAAATACAGGCCTTTCCTGTAGGACCGGTTCCCGCCCGGGTTGACTGTCTCCGCCAAACGCCGGGCCTCCTGCTCCCCGAAGGGCATCCCTTTATATACGGCTTTTAAAATTTCCGGGTTGTCCTGGTAGAACTTGGAAACCAGCTGTACCAGGCTGTCGGCAGCACCGGTTTCGGGGGCTTCTTTGTTAAAGCGTTTCAATTCCCGGATATCTTCCCGGGACGTTTCCGGCCTCACCATGGCCCGGTCCCCTTCCCCCAGGCCCAGCATCTCCTCCAGCTGGCTCTGCCCCAGGCCCTCGTATTCCGGGCGGAGTTCCTCCGAATACCCGCCCACCGAGTACTCCCGGTTGATGCTTATGAGGCGGCTTGTGGTGGAGCGGTTCAGACCGTATTCCTCCTGGGCAAATTCCGCCACGCTCTTATAGCCGTCCTGTCCGTAGAGCTTCTGTTCCTCGATCCGGCGGAGGATATAGCCGATCCGTACAAAGCCCCTTTTGATCCCCAAAAGTTCCTGCTGCAGTTTCCGTTTCATCCCCACCCAGTCATCCAGGGTCATCTGCACATATTCCATGTCTCCCTCCTTTACGCCATGGCCGCCACGGGTATGCGTATTTTCCCGCACCTCTTTTTGACAGCTTTTTTAAATTTATCCAGGGCCGCCTGCACCTCCTCTTTGTCTGGCTGGCGGTCAAATTCCGAATACCACTGGAGTATCCGGTCATTAGCCATATCAATTTCCAGGGTGTACCAGGGTTTTTCCGGGCAATCCTTCCTTCTCAGAAAGAGTATCCAGGATTTCCCCTCTGCCATTTTCTTCATGTACCGGTCGCCGCTGCCGACACAATGGTGCAGGGCGCGGCCCTCAGCCATCAGTTCCCCACAGGACGCCGCCGGTACGACCAGGTGCGCGCCGTCCTGCCAGTAATACCGGGCAGCCTGGGGGATATTCCCCCGGATCTGCGTGTCCAGCCCTGCATAACCTGCCAGGCGTTCCTGGTCCTCCCTGGCATTCCTCAGCTCCACCAGGCGGTCATGGGCCGCTTTTAAGTCCCTGGGGAACCTCACGATGTCGTCTGATGCGTCCATTCCCTCTGCCCCGGCCATGTGCAGGTAATCCCTCCAGGTTACGGCCAGTTTCCCCGGCGGCAGGACCTGTTTTTTCATGTAATTCACCATCCGGTTTACGCTCCCGGCTGCTTCCAGTATCCCCTGGCAGTCATCCAGGCTTATCTTTTTTGTTTCCAGATACCGCAGGGTATCATCAGTGATCTTTACCGCATTTTCCTGCTCGTACTGGAGCCACCGCAGCCCATCCAGCCCGCCGTTCATTTTCTTCATCCGGTTTACACGGTTCCCGTCCAGCCGCAGCGCCTCCCGCAGGTTACGCGCCCCCAGGTTTATTGCTTCCGGCTCGCCCCCCCATAGCCCGTATCCGTTTGTGATTTCCACCGCCAGGTTCGTGAGCCCCGCTTTAATCAGGTACTCGATCCACGGCCTATTTTCAAACCTGACGATAAATAAATTGACATTTACCTTCTGCTTTTTCCTGGCCAGGATATCCAGGCCGCTCCTTTCCAGGCCCCCGCAGGGCAGCACCTCCGCCAGGTTCCCCGGCCAGAGATAGGAAGTGAGGAACCTTTTATTTCCCGGGTTCTTGTCCCAGAATTCCTGCCGGCGCCCGTCCGTTTCAGGGGGCAGGCCGTACCACACTTTTCCCCACCGCTTCCCTTTTTCCATGACGGCCCGGCACTGTTCATACAGCCGGGTTTCTTTTCCGGCCCCGGACCACCGGCAGGCCGCTTTGAACTGCCTCTCCACCCACTGTCCGCCGTACTGCTGCAGGATGACCACCGGGGCCGTCCGGGTTTTCTCCTCCCGGCGGCTGTTTACGGTGACGGGCCGGCCGCACTTGGGGCATACGGTCTTTTCCCCATGTTTCCACCCGGCTTTTTTCCAGCTCCTGGCGCCGCAGGCGGTACAGGCGTAGGCTGTCCGCCCTTTGCCCTTTTGGATAAACAGGATGTCCCCAGGGAAAATTTCCTGTCCCACCCATGCCCTGGCTTCTTCCGGCACCGCCGGTACCTTGTCCATCTCCTCCCGGATCCGGTCTTTTTTCCGCTCTATAGCCATTTCCCTTTTTCTGCCGTTTACCGTTTCCTCGTATTCGCCTATGGAGTAGGTATCCAGGTAATCAAAAGCCCTTGTTTTATCCTCTTCGGATGCCCACTCCCACTCGCCGTCAAAATAATAACAGTCGCCTTTAAGGGGGCTCTCCCCCCTGCACTTCCGCGCCGCATTTTTGATCCTGTTGGCACTCCACCCCCCGTCGGCCCAGGTATAATAGTTTTCCGCGTCGGCAAAATAACGGGCACCCAGCCGGCCTTTGTAAAACAGGCTGATCTCCAGGGCCTGCCCGTCCCCTGCTGTCAGGATCTGGCTGGCGGCTGTGACTGTTTCACCGCCCCCCGCAGGCATCGGGCAGGGCGGCAGTTTCAAAAATTGTACCCGCTTCATTTCACCGCCCCCTTGTAATACTCCCGGATGATCTCTTTTGCCCTGGCCATGCCGGGGATCCCCAGCGTCACCCGGCCCGCCGTCACTCCAGCTGCTTTCAGGATATCTTTGTCCACCGGCTGCTGGTGCCCAAACGACCAGGACAGCAGGGCGGCCATGCAGCCTTTCAGGCTTTTCCCCCTCCGTCTGGCCAGGACGGCCATGCAGC
>CAJUQO010000021.1 GCA_910588295.1 uncultured Lachnospiraceae bacterium
AAAATGCTTATAAAACTGCCGAAAATAAAGGATTTCTAGATATGTTTCCTTTGTATCCACACCACACATTCTGTGTGTTCTGAATGCGAAAACATATCGAAGGACACGACCTCATTGTAGCACGTTTCCTCTCTTTTGTAGAGAAAAAGACCGAAAAAAGATACTGCTTTTTCCGGTCTGTAAAGTCTTATGCTCATGGGCACTGTGATTTGCCGTCGTTGTTGCCCGTATGTGCCCGCGGATATCATCTGTCACGTATTCACGATCTTCCCCGTATACAGCTGATAATATTTCCCTTTCTCCTCGATCAATTCCTCATGGCTGCCCCGCTCGATGATCCGTCCCTGTTCCAGAACCATGATGCAGTCGCTGTTTCGTATCGTGGATAATCTATGAGCGATCACAAAAGTGGTGCGTCCCTTCATCAGCTTATCCATACCCTCCTGCACGATCCGCTCCGTGCGGGTGTCGATGGAGCTTGTGGCTTCATCCAATATCAGCACCGGCGGGTCGGCCACCGCGGCCCTGGCAATAGCCAGAAGCTGCCGCTGACCCTGGCTTAAGTTGGCCCCGTCCCCGGTGAGCACCGTGTCATAGCCCTGGGGCAGACGCCGGATAAAGCCGTCCGCATTGGCCAGCCGGGCCGCCGCATAGACCTCCTCGTCGGTGGCGTCCAGTTTCCCATAACGGATATTTTCCATGACTGTATTGGTAAAAAGATGGGTGTCCTGCAACACGATTCCCAGGGAACGGCGCAGATCACTCTTTCTGATCTTATTGATATTGATGCCGTCGTAACGGATCTTACCGTCCTGGATATCGTAAAACCGGTTGATCAGATTCGTGATCGTAGTCTTGCCCGCGCCTGTGGAACCCACAAAGGCGATCTTCTGTCCCGGCGTGGCAAAAAGATCCACATTGTGGAGCACGATCTTATCCGGATTATATCCGAAATCCACGTCGTCAAATACCACATCTCCGGTAAGCTCCACATAGTCCGTGCCGCTTCCGTCGGTATGGGTATGCTTCCAGGCCCAGAGTCCCGTCCGTTTCTCTGATTCCGCGAGCTTTCCGTCCTTATCCCGCACCGCGTTCACCAGCGTGACGTAACCATTGTCCACCTCCGGCTCCTCATCCAGCAGAGTAAACACCCTGTCTGCCCCGGCCAAGGCCATGACAATGCTGTTGAGCTGCTGGCTGATCTGGTTGATCGGCATATTGAAGCTCTTATTGAAGGTGAGAAAACTGGCCAGCCCGCCCAGGGTAAATCCCCACATATGATTCAGCGCCATAGCGCCGCCCACCATGGCGATCAGCACATAACTGATGTTGCCGATCTGGGCGTTGACGGGCATCAGTATATTGGCAAAGGTATTGGCGTTCTTTGAACTGTCAAAAAGCCTGTCGTTCATTTCATTGAAGGCACGGATGCTCTCTTCTTCATGGCAGAACACCTTCACCACTTTCTGGCCCTCCATAGTCTCCTCAATAAACCCGTTGACTTTACCCAGATCCTTCTGCTGGGCCATAAAATAGCGGCTGCTGTTTCCGGCCAGCCTGCCGGTACAGACAAGCATCACGCCCACCATGACCAGAGTCAGCCCTGTAAGGGGCAGGTTGAGCACGATCATACAGTACAGTACACTGACAATGGTCACCAGGCTGTTGACAAACTGGGGGATACTCTGGCTGACCATCTGGCGCAGCGTATCGATGTCGTTGGTATAAATCGACATGATATCGCCGTGGGCGTGGGTGTCGAAATACCGGATCGGCAGGGTCTGCATGTGGGTGAACAGGTCATCCCGCAGCGACCGCAGCGTACCCTGGGTGACATAGATCATGATCTGGTTGTAAATAAACGACGATGCTACACCCAAAGCGTAAAAACAGGCCACCCGGCCGATCGCCGCCCCCAGGGGGCCGAAATCCGGCTGCTCCTGGCCCAGCATGGGCATGATATAATCGTCGATCAGCGTCTGCATGAACATGGTGCCCTGCACGTTGGCCAGCACGCCGACAAAGATCAGTACCACCACCACGGCCATCTGCAGGCCGTAAAGCTTCATCAGATAACCGAACACCCGCCCGAGAGTCCTGCCCGGGTGCTCCAGCCTCGGCTTGGGGCCCATATTCCTTCTGCCCCCCGGCCCTTTTAGCTTTCTTGCTTTTTCTTCCGCCATCAGTTGTCACCTCCCTCATCAAAATCACCGGAACCGGTATTCTGGGATTCATATACGTCACGATAAATCTCATTGCCCGCCAGCAGCTCCTCGTGGGTGCCGAAGCCGTGGATCTGCCCGTCTTCCATGACGATGATCCTGTCCGCGTCCTGCACGCTGGAGATACGCTGGGCAATGATCAGTTTCGTCGTACCCGGGATAGCCGTGGCAAAGGCCTTCCGGATTCGGCTGTCCGTGGCCGTGTCAACGGCGCTGGTACTGTCGTCAAGGATCAGTATCTTCGGCTTTTTCAGCAGCGCCCGGGCAATACAGAGCCTCTGCTTCTGCCCGCCGGACACATTCGTACCGCCCTGCTCAATATACGTATTGTATTTATCCGGAAACTGCTCGATAAACTCGTCGGCACAGGCCATGCGGCAGGCCTCACGGCATTCCTCCTCTGTGGCCTCCTTATTGCCCCAGCGCAGGTTTTCCAGGATCGTGCCGGAAAACAGCACGTTTTTCTGCAATACCACCGCCACATGATTTCTCAGCGTCTCCAGATCATAGCCGCGCACATCCTTACCGCCCACATAGACCGTGCCCTCTGTCACGTCATAGAGGCGGCTGATCAGATTGACCAGGCTGGATTTGGCGGAACCGGTGCCGCCGATGATCCCGACGGTCTCCCCGGCGCGGATATCCAGGTTGATATCCTGCAGCACGGCATCCCCGCTGCCCTTTTTATAGGAAAAGGCCACATGGTCAAAGCGGATGCTTCCGTCCGGCACATCGTAATCCGGTTTTTCCGGGTTTGTGAGATCCGGCTCCTCACTGAGCACCTCGCAAATACGTTTGGCGCTGGCCCCGCTCATGGTGATCATCACAAACACCATGGAGAGCATCATCAGGCTCATCAATATATTCATACAGTAGGTCATCAGGCTCATCAGATCGCCGGTGGTCATATCGCCCACCACGATCATTTTTGCTCCCAGCCAGCTGATCAGGATGATACAGGTATAGACGGTAAACTGCATCAGAGGCATATTAGCCACCACAATACGCTCCGCTTTCAGGAACATCCGGTAAACATTTTCGCTGGCTTTCTGAAAACGGGTCTGCTCGTATTCCTCGCGGACATAGGCCTTCACCACCCGGATCGAGGACACATTCTCCTGGACACTGGCATTTAAATCGTCGTATTTGCGGAAACACTGTTCAAAATACCGGGCGGCCCTGGGAATCATAATGGCCAGGGCGCAGCCTAAAAATGCCACCGCGATCAGATAAACCGAGGCCAGGCGGGCATTGATGTAAAATGCCATACACATGGCAATGATCAGGCTGGAGGGCGCGCGGGTAAACATCCGCAGAATCATCTGGTAGGCATTCTGCATATTCGTCACATCCGTCGTCATACGGGTCACCAGCCCCGCCGTACTGTATTTGTCGATATTGGAAAAAGAAAATCTCTGGATATTCTCAAACATGGCTTTCCGCAGATTCCTGGCAAAGCCCGCAGATGCCTCCGCGCCAAATTTTCCGCCGAGAATACCAGTCAGCAGACAGCCAAAGGCCGTCAGCACCATCCAACCGCCCATCACAAATATGTGGCGCATATCCCCGGTATTGACTCCCTCGTCAATGATGGAAGCCATCATCAGGGGAATGATCATCTCAAGGATCACCTCAAGAACCATACAGACCGGCGTCAAGATGGACACCCATTTGAACTCTTTGATCTGAGCCGCAAGGGTTTTCAGCATACTATCACTCCTTTACATTCTGTTTGATTGTATTTATAACACGGAGAAAAGTACGGATCTCCTCATCCGTGATATTTTTCAGCATATGGTCATTCTTTTCCAGGACACGGCTGTGCATCTTTTCCGCAAATGCCCGGCCCCTGTCCGTCAGAATCAGCCTTTTCAGCCTAGCGTCCCGCATCACACTCACCCGGGCCAGGTAGCCTTTCTGCTCCATCAGTTTGATGACCGCGGACACCGTGGATTTCGTTATGGAAAATTCCCGCTCGATGTCTTTTTGGAATACCTCGCGGCTTCCATTCTGAGCCAGATACATGACGATCCATCCATTAGTCACCGTGAGCTCGTCAAAGCCCGCGGCCCTTCCGTCCGCCAGCATGGCCCGGCACAGCACATTATCCAGATCATGAATGATTTTTCCCAACAGCGGTTTCCCTTTAAAAAACAGAGCGTCATAGCCATATGTCTCCTCCGGCTCCATCCTTTTACACCTCCTTTTAGCCACTGTTATACTCGCGAACGTTAGGAATTGCCAACGTTATCGCCCGTATATGCCCGCGAGCGCCAGTAAATCTGGAAAACACTTGTGTTCGCGGGTATAACTGCGTCTGCTATACTGCGCGCTGTTATCATTGGCAGTACGCTGTGCAGTATATACTCCACGCCGCCATGGCTTTAACTGTGAATCTTTGAGGCGTGGAGCATAAATTGTTTGATGTCGAACTATATTATACGGCTTATGGAAAGTATGTCAACAGAGATTTTCGGTATTCACACTTTTTTCACTTTTTCCAAAAGGGGCTTCTCAAAAACGGTCAACAGGATATAATGGATATTGACCGAACCGGTCAGCGGAGGCAACGTATGAACGAGAAATTTTATTCCCTATCGGAGGAAAAACAGACACGGATTATCAACGGGGGATTCCGGGTTTTTTCTAAAAATTCTTACAAAAAAAGCCCCATGCAGGAGATCGCCGACTGCGCCGGGATCAGCAAATCCCTGCTGTTCCACTATTTTCATAATAAAAAAGAGCTTTACCTTTTTCTGTGGAACCGGGCTGCCGACATTACCATGGAATATCTTACAGCCTATGGCTGTTACGAGCCCGGCGATCTGTTTGACATGATGGAGCGTGGCATGAGGGCCAAAATACATGTTATGCAGATCTACCCCGATATGACCGCTTTTGCCATCAGGGCTTTTTATGAGACAAACGCGGAGATCAGTGAAAGAATACAGAAAAGCTATCAGGAACATTTTGAACGCAAGGCCAGGAATGCCCTGGCCCAGGTAGATCCCGACGATTTCATCCCCGGCCTGGATCTGGCCATGATGTACCGGGAAATGTATCTGGCCTCCGAGGGCTATCTCTGGGAGATCCAGCAGCGGAGCGGCTGTTTTGACGCCGATATATTGGAAAAGGATTTTGAAGAAATGCTGGTTTTCTGGAAAAATATTTATCTTCGGAAGAAATGATCGGCTGGATTCACTCTTGGCAAAATGCAAGCATTCTTACGGACTTTGCCCTAAAGGACTAGCTTCGCGTCGCATGACTGCAAAGTCCTGGGCAGAACTGTTACTAAATCCTTAAGGAGGAACTACAGTATGAACGCTATACAGACAGACTCCCTCACCAAATACTATGGAAAATCCCGGGGAATCACCGATGTCAGCCTGACCGTCGGCGAGGGGGATTTCTTCGGCTTCATCGGGCCGAACGGGGCGGGGAAAAGCACCACGATCCGCATACTGCTGGGGCTGATCGCTCCCACAGCGGGCAGCGCGGAGATCTTTGGAAAGGATATCCGAAGACAAAAGGAGGCCATTCTCTCCGAAATCGGCTACATGCCCTCCGAGGCCTCCTTCTACCCCCATATGCGGGTGCGGGAGGTCATAAAGCTCTCCGCCGATCTGCGGAAAAGGGACTGCAAAAAAGAAGCCGCGGCGCTCTGCGACCGTCTCTCCCTGGACACGGAAAAACGAGTTCGGGAACTGTCCCTGGGCAACCGCAAAAAAGTTTCCATCGTCTGCGCCCTGCAGCATGATCCCAGGCTCTGTATACTGGATGAGCCCACCAGCGGTCTCGACCCTCTGATGCAGCGGGAATTCTTTTCTCTGCTGAAGGAACGCAACGCCGCCGGAACTACGATCTTCCTGTCCTCCCACGTGCTCTCGGAGGTACAGCGTCACTGCCGACACGCCGCCGTCATCCGCGGCGGCCGCCTATTGCTCTCGGACAGTATTGAAAACCTGGGGCACACCGACGCCAAACGCGTGACCATAAAGGGCATCGGCGAACCGCCGGTTCTGGAGAATATAAAAAATATGACAACGGACGGCGACACGGTCTCATTCCTGTATCGCGGAGACACAAAGGCGCTCTTAGCCGCCCTCGCCGCTCTCCCGCTTACGGATGTGACTATCGCAGACCCGGGTCTGGAAGAGATCTTTATGCATTATTATGATGAATAATTTTATGATGTTTATGGCCGCTTTTGCACATATCTGATCATGAGGAGGCAATTACCATGACTATATTTAGACACGAATTACACCAGGGACGGAACATGCTGCTTATCTGGAGCGGGATCATTGCCCTTATGCTGGGCGCCTGTATCGGGATCTACCCGGAGCTTGGGAAGGATATGGGGGATATCAGTGCGATGTTCGCCGACATGGGCGGTTTTTCCGCCGCCTTCGGCATGGATCGGATCAATTTCGGTGAATTTGTCGGATTTTTCGGCGTGGAGTGCGGCAATGTCCTGGGACTAGGCGGAGCCTTTTTCGCCGCTTTGCTTGGCATCTCGGCTCTCGCCAAAGAAGAAAAGGAGCATACGGCCGAATTTCTGCTGTCCCATCCGGTGAGCCGCAGCAATGTGGCGGCGCAAAAACTCATGGCCATGGCTGCGCAGATTCTCCTTTTAAACGTTATTTCCGTCGCTGTCACGGCCCTGTCCGTCCTGGCCATCGGGGAATCGCCGGATACCAAAACTCTGGCCCTGCTGTTTGTCGCCTACCTGATCCTTCAGCTGGAGACCATGGCAATCTGCTTCGGCATCTCCGCCTTTTTAAGCAGCAACGGCCCCGGTATCGGCCTGGGAATAGCCGCCCTCTTCTATTTTCTGAATATCATAGCCAACCTGACCAAAAACGCTTCATTCCTGAAGTACATCACCCCCTTCGGCTACACCGAAGGGGCGGATATCATCGCCAACGGCAGTATAGACGTGAAATATCTGTCCGTGGGCCTGGTATTTACCCTTGCGGGGGTTCTGGCGGCCTTTTACCGGTATGGGCGCAAAGATATTGGCTGAGGTATATATTGTCGGAGTCATTTTTTTGTAAATTCATACAACCCTATCCCCGCCGCCAGAGACAGATTCAGGGAATCAATATTGTCCGTGTGGCGGATGCGCACGCTCTGTCCCACAGAGGCAAACGCCGCGGGAAGCCCCGTGGCTTCGTTCCCGAAGATCAGGGAATACAGGAGCTCCCGCCGCCTCTCAAGCTCATCCAGCCCCTTCGATCCCTCCAGCATAAAGGGATACAGCTCTCTCTCCCCGGCAAATTCCGCCGCGTACGCCTCAAAGCTGTCATAATACCGGAAACGCAGCCGGAACAAAGAACCCATGGAGGCCCGGACGGTCCGGGGGTGGCAGATATGGGCCGCCGGACGGATCAGGGCCATATCGCAGACACCGAAGCCCACTGACGTGCGGATGATCGTGCCCAGATTCCCCATATCACTGGGGGAGACCAGGACAATGTGGTTTGTCTCCCGCCTCAATGTTTCCTCATACTTGCGGAACACACCCGCCACAAGGCAATTTTCTTTATCGCGGATGCGGCCGATCACCCGGTCGGCCTGAGTACAGGGAATTCCCCGCGCCCGGCACAGCCGTTCCAGTTTTTCGCGTATACAGTCCGTGACCGCGGAATGGTACAGCACTTCCACCGCCCGCTCCGGCCTGTTTTCCAGCAGCTCAAAGGTTGGAAAGGGGCCAAAGCAATAAGAATGTCCTGCTTTATCATTATAGCGTTTATACTGCATCTCCATGTATATTCTCCCTTCCAGCCAAAGGCCTGTCAACGGCAGCTTTCCCGCATAGAGCGGCGCAAAAAACACCGATATCTTTTTTGCACATTACGGTATACAACACAAATTCCAGTAAATATCTCTGTCGGATATCCACTGGAATCTGTGCACAGCGCTATGCTTTTTTCGTCAGGGATTTCCTGATATACGCATTATAAGTCTTCCTGCTCTTTGTATACTTAACCCGATACCAGGTCACCCCATTTTTATCCAAAGCCGTATTAAGAACCGTCATTTTTGCATTTTTCGGTATGGATACGGTTTTTTTATAAGCCGTACCGGCGTATTGATACAGCTTCGCGGCGCTTTTTGCCTTCACTTTGGAGCTGCTGGTTTTGGTGGTGGCCCGAAGGACAACCTGTGTGCCGTAAGCGGTCTTTCCGTTTACTTTACTGTAGGCCCGCACCTTATACCAGTATTCCCGGTTGGACTTCAATCCCGTGTCCTTGTAAGATGTTGTATTGAGATCCTTGATCGCCGCAATTTTTGTATATTTGCCATTCTTCGCCGTAGCGCGGTAAACCTGATAAGCCGTCACGCCGGACTGCTTGGCCCAGGAAATGGTCACGCTTGTCTTTGCCTTGGAGGACTGTTTGACCTTAGACAGCTTGTTCACCACCACAGTGGCGTATCTGGATGAAATATAGCCCTTATATGTTTTGCCGCTTTTGGTATACTTAACTTTATACCACACAATGCCGTCGGAACTTCTGGCCTCACAATAGCGATATACCTTTGTGTTTTTGGGGATGATCGTCACTACGCCGCCGCGCATTTCTGCTTCCGAACGCATATTCAGCGAAGCGTTTACCACCCGCACATACACCTTGGTATCACTGGATGTATAGGCGCGTTTCACGGAGCTTTTGGTTCCCTCGGATCCGTCGCTGCCGACGGGCATCACATAATAATAATATTCCCTGCCTTCTGCACGGCCTGTATCGGAATAAGACGTTTGGGATACATTTGCCAGTTTTTTGTAAGCGCCATAATAGGCGTCCGCGCGGTAAACGTCATAGGAAGACGCTTTATCATTACGGTTCCAGGACAGCTTAATCTTACTCTTTCCGGAAGCCTTTGCAGAAAAACCGCTGATACCGCCTATGGAAGTACCGGCCGGAACCGTATTGTTGGACGGTTCATCCGGTATAGGGTCAACGGGGATCGCTCCGCTGCCTCCCTGTTTCCAGCTCTCGTCTTCCTTGCCTGAGAGGTAAAGGAAATTACAGTCCACATTGCCATTAATACCGTTGACTTTACCCTTGTCCGTATACTGCCAGAACTGATAATTGCCGTTATATGTATAGTTGCCGCCATTTAAAAATGTATTATAGCGGGCGATCCACATTAAATACTTCTTGCTCAAAGCCGCGGAATTCATCTTGTCACGGAAATGTGAAATCGAACCGTAAATCATCGGCGTATAGCCGGCCGAACGGACAACATCGCAAAAGGCTGTAGCGGCGTTATTATAAAGTTTTTTTATAGCTTTTGTCTTTTGCGCCTTAGTTTTATTTTTATCATTGTTGATCGCCTGGACTGCGGCTTTCAGTTTGCCAGGCACCGTTTGCCCATTACTTTTATAGGAACCCTCTTCCGCGTCAAATACCACCGGATAGTCCAGCGTATAGTCCTTGATCAATCCCAGCAGATAATTTGCTTCCGACCTGGCCTCTTTCGCCGTAGTAGCCTGGGAATAGTAATAAACGCCGACTTTTATCCCCGCCGCTTTGGCATTTTTCATATTCTGGTCAAAATATGGGTCTTTCGTAAGACTCCCGGTGGCCAATCCCGAATAGCCGGCCCGGATAAAGGCAAAGTCAATCCCCGCCGCTTTTACTTTTTTCCAATCGACATTTTTCTGATATTTGGATACATCCACACCGTAAACCACCCGCATGCCGTTTTTCCGCGAGTCATGGGTGTAGACGAGCCCTGTATAGGGATTCTTCTCCCCTGCCGCATAGGGCGTAACCGCCCCTCTGGTCTTCGTCTCGTCCGGAATGGCCCCGCTCCCCTCAAGGCCATAATGTTTATAGTAACCCGGATCATCCAAATCCGCTTTCGATGCCGCCTGCACTCCCGATACAGAGATCAGTATGCCCGCCGCTGCCAGGCAGACCGCTGCCAATAGTGTCTTTAGTCTCCTCAATTATGTATACCTCCCAGTATAATTTTTAATTAAGTATAACATATCTTCTTATATTTTGACAATATATATTACAGTTTTATTACATTTCCATGTTTTTACATAAATAATCCTATCATATATTCGTCAAACATCATGAAATACTTCTAAAAAAATCTATTTTTGTAACACACGGATTACAAAATCTAAGCTATGGAGATATAAATGCAGAAACTAAGGCCGTCTACTCAACCTTCAAAATCAACTCCAGCACCCTGCGGGCGCAAGTTATGATTTCTTCCCTGGTGATCAACCCCTTTTCCAGCGCCTCCAGGACACGCTCGGGATAACCCGTCCCCATCTTGATATCGTTGCCGGCTTTTGCCTCCTTATAATGCTCGCCCTTCGTCCACCAGTCTGTGGTAACGACGCCCTGATATCCCCACTCACCGCGGAGGATACCCTCCAGCAGATCGCGGTTTTCTGAAGCGCGGTGGCCGTTGATCAGATTGTAGGCCGTCATGAGCGCCCAGGGCTGGGATTTTTTCACACAAATCTCAAAACCTTTCAGATAGATCTCCCGCAGCGCCCGCTCAGAGACCCTCGAATCACTGTTTTTACGGTTTGTTTCCTTATTATTACAGGCAAAATGCTTCACTGTGGCGCCGATATGCTGGGACTGTATCCCGTCCACCATAGCGGAGGCGATCGTTCCCGCCAGCACCGGATCCTCGGAATAATACTCGAAATTCCTGCCGCACAGCGGGCTCCTGTGGATATTCATGGCCGGTGTCAGCCAAACGGACATGTTATTTTCCTTTACCTCCCGTGCGGCCGCCGTTCCCACCTCTCTCACAAGCTGCGGGTTCCAGGTAGAGGCAAGCATGGTGGCACAGGGCCAGGCCGTCGTGCAAACGCCGCATCCCGGTTCGATCCGGAGCCCTGCGGGGCCGTCCGCGGTCATGATATTCGGCACCCCGTATTCCGGAAGATTGCCGAAGCCAAAGGTATTGGCCGCACCGGTATTGGGCTGCCCGCCCAGAAGCTCCGCCAGATCGCTGTCCGAGAGCTGGGCCATGAACTCTTCCAGCCCCGCCTTTCCGTCCGCCACATCATCCAGCATGGTCTTCTTTTCGACTTTCTCCCCGAACAGCAGATACCGCTCCACCGGGCGGATTCTGGGCGACATCCCCTCCGTCTCGTCGCTGCTCCAGCCCAGGCCGTTCTCCATAAAATCATGGGGTGCGGACTGGGGCAGGTTCTCATAGGAACCGTCGGCCAGCATACGCTTCGCGAGCCGGGAGGGCGCTGCTTGCCGTGTCAGCTGCCGCACGACCCTGTCCTCCGTCACCGTATAGATATAGCCCGTTTTTTTTGTATCCCGCACGGAATTACCCACATACAGGCTATAGTCTCCCTTTTCCAGCACCCAGGCAGATTCCGCCACCTTCCCCAGATCGTCGTAGGACGCCATGTCCTCCACCGGGAAAGTGATGGCCAGCACCTGCTTCCTGCCGGGTCTCAGTTCCTCCGTCTTCTGATAGGCCGCCAGCTCCCTGGCCGGTTTGCCCAACAGACCCTGGGGTGCGCTGTAGTACACCTGTACCACTTCTTTTCCCGGCATGTCCCCGGTGTTTTCCACCTGCACAGCCAGAGAAATCTGCCCGTCCTTTTCCCCGGCCCAGAGCGTATCGATCCGGAATGTGGTATAGGACAGACCAAAGCCGAAGGGATAGTTCACCCGTTCCCCGATCTTTTCCATGGTCTCAAAATAGCGGTAGCCCACATAGATATCCTCCGTATATTCCACATAATCCGGGGATACATGGAAGGTATCCGTGGAGGGGTAGTCTTCCAGCGCCGCCGCAAAGGTATCCGGCAGCTTTCCGGACGGGCTCTCCAGGCCGAGCAGGATATCCGCCATGGCCATGCCGCCCTCCATGCCGCCCTGCCAGCCCAGCATCACAGAGGATATCCTGTCGTCGTCCGCAAACCAGCTTGTGTCCACCATGCCGCCCACATTCAGCACCACGGCCACGTCGGTGAAATTCGCGCATACCGCATCCACCATGGCCCGCTCCCGGCCCGTCAGGCAGTAATCCCCGTTCTCAAAAATCCGTTTATTCAGCTTTGCCTGCCGCACCTCGCTGGGAACCGCCCCGTCATACAGGACGCTCTTCCTGTCCCATCCCTCCCCGGAGAAGCGGCTAATCACGATAACGGCCAGATCGGCCTGGACTTTCGCCTCCTCAAGCAGCTTTGCCGGAATCTCCGGTTCCACGGTCATACCGGGCACGGCGCCCTCGCCGTACTGCCGCTCCACATCCTCTTTATAGAACCGCGCCAGGGGCTCGAATATGGCGGGGCTGTCTTCTCTCTCTTTAAGCCCGTCATACAGATTCCGGACATGGGAAACCGTCACATCCCCGCTGCCGCCCCCGCCTTTTACATAATCAAAAACACCCTTCCCAAACAGGGCCAGCCTGGTTCCTTTCTTTACCGGGAGCACACTCCTGTTATTTTTCAGGAGGACGATTCCCTCCCTTCCCGCTTTCCTGGCCAGAGCCAGATGAGCCGCGGACGCCGTCACCTTTGTCTGGTTCTCCCCCAGCGGAACATTGGGCTGAAACCTGGCCCTTGCCCATCTCTTCATTTTCTCCATGATCGAACCTCTCATTCATATTTTGGTATGCTGATGGTACGTTTGTACATTACCCGTAACTGTGAAGGTACTGAACAGTTATCATTACTCTTTTATTCGGTCAAGTTCTGTGATATTGATACCAGATGCTGTCAAAATTACTTTTAATTCAATATATCTTATCTTCATGTTTTTATATGATTCTGAATCTTTATCCGCTGGGATCATATATGTTTGCAACCTGGAAAATTCTTCTACGGACAATTTGAGCATTTCTTTTTCAGTCATGGGATCACCTCATTTTTTGATATAGATATTGGTTGTCTGGTTATGGTGATTATATCATGGATGGATGGATGATACAAGCTGGTCGATCGTTATCAAAACTTATTACAGATCTGCTATCGCTGCTACTGCATACAGCGGCAGATTGACCGGCCATTCTTCTTTTCTACAGTCCGCCATTGAAGTACGGACAAAAAGATCGGGACGGTTTAGGAAAGACATTCTCCTGACGGGAATACAGAAAAGACGGATAATTCCAAACAAAAAAACCCTCGCAATAAGGGTTTTCACAAAATGGAGCATACGGGACTTGAACCCGTGGCCTCCACACTGCCAGTGTGGCGCGCTCCCAACTGCGCTAATGCCCCGAACAAAATCTATTTTATCATAAAAAAATAAAAAATCAACAATAATTTTTAAAAATTTACAAAAACAAGCGTTTTTGTAATTCTTGCACTTCATTCCCGCCTGTGCTATACTCGTAACGAGAAAAAAGCCGACAAATCGTACAGAAAAATCCTCCGCCGAAGACTTTTCTGTATATTAAGGCAGGCAGAAATGGAGGCCATCGTGGTAATCAGATGGAAAGTAACCATTCCGGAGCTGACCGGTGACGCACAGCGGATGGCGTATCTATATTTTCCGGAATCCTATGGCCGGGAACCGTCACGGCGCTATCCGGTATTATATATGTTTGACGGACACAATGTCTTTTTCGATACAGACGCCACCTACGGCAAATGCTGGGGGATGCAGGAATATATGGACCGCACCCGCACACAGATGATCATCGCCGCCGTAGAGTGCGATCACAGCCCCGATAATGGGCGTCTCAGAGAATATTCCCCCTACACTTTCAGCGATCCCCAGTTTGGCCTGATCACCGGCCAGGGAAAACACACCATGGACTGGTTTGTACACACCTTCAAGCCTTATATCGACAGCCGTTACCGGACGATACCGGATCGCCGCCACACATTTATAGCCGGAAGTTCCATGGGCGGATTGATGAGCCTGTATGCCGTCATGGCTTACAACTCCTATTTCTCCCGGGGCGCGGCCCTGTCGCCTTACCTGCACGCCACGGAAACAGAAATCACTGGCCTGATCCGCCAGGCCCTTATTCCGCCGGACACCGTTTTATACATGGATTACGGTTCCAAGGAATTAAAGGCACATCCCTGCGCTTTAGAAAGCTTTGGGCGCATCTGCAGCAGGCTCATGGAGAAAGGCGTCCTGCTGGAGAGCCGCATCGTTCCGGGCGGGGAACACTGCGAGGCAAGCTGGGAACGCCAGATCCCCTTTTTCATGAACACGCTGCTTTATCAGCCGTAACACGCACGGACGGCAGCTTTATATTACCCACATACACGCACATCACAGACAAGGAGGAAACATGGAGCAGCAATATTTCAAAGAATACAGCCCTGCGCTGAACCGTGACATGGAGTGCAAGGTATACGGCCACGCGGGGAGGCCCGTTCTGTACATTCCCTGCCAGGACGGCCGTTTTTTTGATTTCGAAAACTTCCACATGACAGATGCCTGGGCGCCCTTTATCGACGAGGGACGGGTCATGGTATTTGCCATCGACACCATAGACCGGGAGAGCTGGTCGGCCATCGACGGCGACCCCTACTGGCGTATCCGCCGCTATGAGGACTGGATACGCTACATTACCGACGAGATGGTTCCCTTCATGCGGAACATGGTTAACGAACGGAATGACTGGACCGGCTATCCCGGCATCATGGCTTTCGGTTGCAGCCTGGGCGCCACCCATGCCGCCAACCTGTATTTCCGTCGTCCCGACCTCTTTGACCGGCTGCTGGCCTTAAGCGGTATCTATACGGCGGAATACGGCTTCGGCTCCTACATGGACGAGGTGGTTTACAACAATTCACCCCTCCACTATCTGCCCAATATGCCCCTGGATCACCCCTATATTGAGCTGTACAATCTGAAACGGGCGGTCATCTGCGTGGGCCAGGGGGCCTGGGAGCTGCCGGAATCCACCAGACAGCTGGCACGTGTCCTGGAGGACAAGGGCATTCACGCCTGGGTGGATTTCTGGGGCCATGACTGCTGCCACGACTGGTACTGGTGGTACAAACAGGTCGATTACTTTGTTCCCCACCTGCTGGAAAATACATCCGCCTGATCCTGGGCATACTATACAGAAGAGAATGACAAAAACGAACGCAAGAAAAGGAAGATGTATGAAAAATATTATATTTATCTCACCCAACTTTCCCGCAAATTACTGGCATTTCTGCCATGAGCTGAAAGCCAACGGCATGAATGTGCTGGGAATCGGCGACCAACCCTATGACGAGCTGAGCGATGAGCTGAAGAACAGCCTGAACGAATACTACAAAGTCACGGATCTGGAGAATTATGAAGAGAAATACCGCGCCGTGGCCTTTCTCGCTTTTAAGCACGGCAGGATTGACTGGCTGGAATCCAATAACGAATACTGGCTGGAGCATGACGCCCGGCTGCGGACGGATTTCAATATCACCACCGGATTCCAGACGGCGGACATTTCACGGGCCAAATACAAATCCAAGATGAAAAAGTATTTCCAGAGAGCCCATATTCCGACGGCCCGCTTCCGGCTCGCCACCTCCCTGAAAACCTGTCAGGCCTTCGCCGCGGAAGTCGGCTACCCCATCATCGCCAAACCGGACAACGGCGTGGGCGCCTCCTACACCTGCCGCATCGACAACGACGAGCAGCTCCAGGCCTTTTATAAAGGACGTCGCCGGAATATCCGCTACATTCTGGAGGAGTACATCGCAGGCGAAGTCAATTCCTACGACGCCATTATCGACTCCCACGGCGACCCGGTCTTTGAGACGGGAAATATCAGTCCTGTGTCCATCATGGATATCGTAAATAATGAGGAAAACTCCGTCTACTACATCCTGAACGAGCTGCCCGAAGACATCCGTCAGGCCGGCCGGGCTACGGTAAAAAGCTTTGATGTAAAGAGCCGTTTTGTCCATTTTGAGTTTTTCCGCCTCGCCAAACGCCAGAAAGGGCTGGGCAAAAAGGGGGATCTGGCAGCCTTGGAGGTCAATATGCGCCCCTCGGGCGGCTTCTCCCCGGATATGATGAATTTTGCCCATTCCACAAATGTCTATAAAATATGGGCGGATATGATAGCCTACGACCGCTCCACCGTCGCCGCCGGAAAAGACGCCTACTGCGCTTTCGCCGGACTGCGCGACGCCAAACGCTACGCCCTGAGCCATGAGGAGATTATGAAAAAATATGGAAACAATATCCGTATGGTGGAACGCTTGCCGGAGGCCCTGTCCGGCGCCATGGGCAACCGGATGTATCTGGCCGTTTTTGACACGGAAGATGAGGTACAGGCTTTCTATAAAGATGTGCTGATGGATCCGGAACAGCTGCAAGCCCAGGCACGCCCGCGCCGCAGAAGAAAGAAGGCGGCAAAGAATTAGTTTCATACTTGTGATTCTTTGCCGTACTGTCACTTTCTGACACAGGCCGACAAAATCTCATGCCACCCGGGCTGAGTCTTTTTTAAAGACAGCGGCCGCCCGTCCCGGTTCAGGAAGCAATGGCTGCTGCTCCCGGCACACCTAAGCTCCCCGGAGGCATGATCAGCCACCCGATATTCTACCGTAAATTTAATACCATTGTAATGGGCCAGGGACAGTTCAATATCCACCGTATCCGCAAACCGGGTCATGGCGCGGTACTCAGCCTGCACCGAAAGCACCGGGCTTACGATCCCCGCCCGCTCCATGAGGTTATACCCAATCCCCAACCGGTTCAGAAATTCCGTCCGTGCCTCCTCAAACCAGCGGATATAGTTGCTGTGGTGCACACAGCCCATCTGGTCTGTCTCGTAATACTGCACGGTATGGGTGTAGGGCCGGAAGGTATAACGCATCTCATACCAGCAGGCCCCGCCGTGGGTGGAATCGGCCCTGCCGACCAGCGTATACCCCAGCCGGGTGTAAAAGGGGATCATATGCTCTTTGCAAGTCAGGATCACGGCCTTCTTCCCGCGGATATAGGCGCTGCGGATCATATGGCGCATCAGCGCCTCGCCGATACCCTGGCGGCGATATCCGGCCAGCACGTTCAGGCCGAAAATCTGCTGGCAGCAACCCTCCGGATCGTGGCTGCCCAGATCATGATACGCGCTGTCCGGCAGGGCGATCTCATCAGAAACGGCGCCGTTGACAAAACCGATCAGGCGCCCCTCGGATTCCGCCACAAAGAAACTCTCCGGAAACGTCTCGATCCGCCGCCGGATATCCTCCTTACCCGCCGCCTCTGCGGGGGGAAATCCGGCCGCTTCGATGGCCGCCGCCTGTTCCAGATCCTCCGGCCTGGCCTCCCGGATTCTATACTCTATGCTCTCCGCCACAGTTTCCCTGTTTCTATTTTCCATACTGCAATTTCTCCTTCCACCGCTGATATACCGCCGCCACGGGTAAGCCCACCACGTTATTGTAATCGCCCTCTATACGTTGGATAAAAGCCGCCGCCGGCCCCTGGATACCGTAGGCCCCCGCCTTGTCCATGGGATCACCGCTGTCCACGTAGCGGCAGATCTCCTCCTCCGTCATGGGATAAAAAGTCACCTTCGTCTCCTCGGAAAAAGTTTCCGACGTAGTTTTTCCGTCCATCCTCCGGTACAGTGTCACCCCTGTATAGACGCTGTGGCTGCGTCCCGACAGCTGCCGAAGCATATCTTTTGCCTCCCTGGCATCCGTCGGCTTGCCCAGGATCTTCCCGTCAAGGGCCACTACAGTGTCCGCGCCCAGTACCCATACGCCCTCCGGCTCTCCGGAAGCCACATCCTCGGCTTTCTGGAACGACAACTCCCGCACCACCTCATCCGGCGCGGTTTTCGTGATCCTCTCCTCCACCGTGCCCGGCGCCATCCGGAACGAGATCCCCACCTGGGAAAGCAGTTCCCGCCTCCTCGGCGACCGGGAGGCCAGCACCAGCACATCCTGACGATCTATCATATCGGCATTCATCTCCTTTTCTGTTCTGATCAAACATGTCTATTATACCAAATCAACTGTATAATGGCCAGCATGAGTTTTGTACATACAATGTATTGACAAATTATGGGACTGAACATGACAACCGCTTTTACAATATTTACCAAAGCAGTTGTCCGTCAGAATAAGATTCCCTTTGAAATAGCGGCTGACCCTTTTTACTCTGAGGCCAATCTAGGAGTATTGGAACAGCATATCGCTGACCTTGAATCCGGCAGATCCATGCCAAAAGGACATGACTTAATTGAGATATAACACGGGAATACCATGGCAAGATAATGCCTGGCAAGAATATCTTGGCTGACAAATAGCTCTCTTCACACATTCTAAACACCAATCTTCTTTCACTGATTTTTCAAATACCCCTCCCTCTACACAGGAAACACATATTTCTCTGCTATACTGATCCCGGAGGTAACACTATGCAGAAAATTTTGATCGTTGAAGACGACCCGGATATCCAGGAGCTGCTGCAGAATTTTTTACAGGAAGCCGGTTATGAGACTGCCCTGGCCGGCGACGGCGTGGAGGCCCTGTCCCTCTTTTCAGCCCACGCTTTTGACCTGATCCTGCTGGATCTGCTGCTCCCCAAAATCGACGGCTTCGGGGTCTGCGAGCTGATACGACGGCAGTCGCAGATACCCATTATCATGCTGACCGCTTTAAGCGGCGAAGCGGAACAGATCCGCGGCCTCGATCTCCATGTGGACGATTACATCACCAAGCCTTTCTCCATGCCCATCCTGGTGCGCAAGATCGCGGCGGTACTCCGGCGCAGCGGTCTCACGGAAAACAGCAGCCGGCAGACCATAGCCTACAAAAGCCTGATTCTTGATCTGGACAACTATTCCGCCCTGGCAGACGGACAGCCCGTCGCCCTGACTCAGAGAGAATTTGAGATCCTGCGGGAGCTTCTGACCCATCAGGGCCGGGTTCTGACCCGTCAGAATCTGCTGGACAGGCTGTGGCGGTATGATTTTTATGGCGATGAGCGCGTGGTGGATACACATATCAAAAATCTCCGAAAAAAACCGGGCATTGACTTTATTCAGACCGTCAGGGGGGTAGGATACAGAGTTGATAAAGAAAATTAGAGCGAGCTTATTTTTAAAAGTTTTTTTCATCACTTCTGCCATGCTTTTTTACGTCAGCGCCTTTACCTACGGCCTGCTGGCGTGGCTGATGCCGCAGACCTATTCCAACAGGCTGAGCGACGCCCTGGATCGCCAGGCTAAGGATCTCATCGCAAAACTGGAACAAGTACCTCTCCAGGAAAGCGGCGGCCTGTTTGGGCAGTTTCTTCAAAATACGGACATCAGTTACGTGGAGCTCTACGACAGCAAGGGGAATGTTGTGCCTTTACCATCCGGATACGGAAACTTCTTACCTAATGAAGCCAAAGTTATCAGCGAAGCGGATACCGTTGCCATTGAAAATGACGCCGTTGCCGTTGAAAATGACGCGGTATATACCGGGGAGGACATCCCTGTCGTCACAAACAGCTATGATCTTTCCTTTGTGGGCGACCCTACCGTCTTTACGCTGCATATAGCCGGATCGGCTGGACAGATCGCCCAATTGCGGCACACCTTCCTGCAGGTTCTGCCCCTGCTGCTTTTCCTGATCCTCCTGGCCGCCCTCTCCCTGTCCCTGCTGTACGCCCGGATGATCACAAAGCCCGTATTGCGGATCAGCCGCGCTGCGCAGAAAATGTCGGAGCTGCAATGGGAATGGTCCCTCGAAGAATCGCGCGACGACGAGCTGGGAGTACTGGAAAAAAGCCTGAACACCCTGTCCCGGAAACTCGCCGCCACCATATCCGGCCTGCAGAGCGCGAACCGGAAACTGGCCGAAGATATCAAGCACGAAAAGGCCTTGGAACAGGCCCGCCTGGACTTTTTCTCCGCCGTGTCCCATGAATTAAAGACCCCGGTCACCGTTATTAAGGGACAATTGGAGGGAATGCTGCTGGGCATCGGCGTATACAAAAACCGGGACAAGTATCTGACGCGGGCCCTGGAGATCACCGCCACCCTGGAGACCATGGTGCAGGAACTGCTGACCATTTCCCGTCTGGAAACAACCGACGCCTCTTTTCAAGCCGGATTCATCGACTGTGTATCGGCCATCCGGAACTATCTGTCCGAAACAGAAGATTGGATCGCCCAAAAGCAGCTTCAAATATTTTGTGAGGTTCCTCCCGCCGCTTATGTATATGGAAACAAAATGTTAATGGAAAAAGTTTTTTCTAATCTAATCGGCAACGCGGTCAAATATTCACCGGACAGAGCCGAGATCCGTATATCCGTTTGCGAAAATTCCGGCCGGTTGACATTTTCCGTCGAAAATACGGGCGTCCACATCCCGGAAAACTGCCTGCCCAAACTGTTTGACGCTTTTTATCGCACAGACCCGTCCAGAAACCGGAAGACCGGAGGAAGCGGGCTGGGCCTGTATATTGTGCAGAAAATTCTCGAAAGGCATGAAAGCCACTGTCTTGCGGAGAATACCGGCCGGGGGGTACGGTTCTCTTTTACGCTTACAGAGAAAACTCCTGATCCCCCCGGACAGGTCGAACAGGAAACTACACAAAAACCACACACCCATCCCAAATCGCCCACAAAATAATCTGCTAACATAAGGCTGCCATCAGAACAAAATAGGAAAGGACAGGTGACCTTATGAAAAACAAAACATGTATCCTTCTCATACTCTCCGGCCTGCTGCTCACAGGCTCTCTGGCCGGACAAAAGGCTATGGCCAAAACATACGGCCAGGACGGCCGCTTTATAACCATCATAGAAGAAAACAGCTGCGAAGCCTCTGAGGCAGCCGACGCTGCGGTTTCCACAGAACACGCGGAGGCAACCGGTACTGCTGCCGTGGAGCAAAACGACGCCGGAGAGGATCCGGGTACGGCCGGCGCCGCCTGTACCCGGGAGCAGAGCCGTGGCACACAGACAGAAGCCGTCGCTTCCGACGCCCTAGAACAGACCGGATGCACCGGGGACGACGATTTCGACAGGGCGGCTTTCCAGAAAATATGTAAGCGCTATGAGCCCTTCGGTATGACCTACGACGCCCAGAAAAATGAACTGTGGTACAAAGAAAAACCGGTGCGGTGGTTTGAGGATTACTATCCGGTGGGCGACGGCGGAGAGGCAGGCGTGGACTTTTTCAATGAAAAGGGCGTTGTGGATATTTACGCCGTCCGGGATCTGAAAAATATCCCCCTCAACCCTGACGGCTCCCTTGACCCCGGCGGCAGACTGACCGGGCTGAAAGAATTTTCCAATGAAGAGTTTGCCGCCCGCGATATCGAAGCTGTCAAAAATCCGTCTGCCCAGGAAGCCCTGGCAGGCAGCCCGGCCTCCGCCCAGGAGATGAAGGAAATAGCCGACGAGTACAAACCCTTCGGCGTTACCTACAATGCCGCCACCGGGCAATGGTACTACCGGGACAAAAAAGTCCGGTATTTCCTGGACATTTTAACCTCCAACGGCCAAAAACCGGACGGTGGGGAATTTGAGGGCGCCATGAGAATATTTAACGGCGACGAGGGAACCGTTGACATCTATACGATCCGGGATTTTCATACGCCGGACGCCGACGGCAACGGAACGTTAACGGCTGTCAAAGCTTACAGCCAGCGGGAATTTGACGCCCGCACCCGGGAAAATTCCCGAACGCTGTCAGATCATTCTATTATATCAAACGCAGACACGGAATAGCCAGTACAATTTTCGGTCAAAAAACGCCGGATCAACGAATAATGGATCTTGACCCCGGGTACATGACAGTATACAATCTGCGTGAACCATTATATACAAGGGGGAGCCGTGATGAAAAACCAAACATTCCAGTGGGACACTATGACCATGGGCGTCTGCTATTATCCCGAACACTGGCCCAAAGAACTGTGGGCCGACGACATCGACCGTATGAAGGAGGCGGGTATTTCCACGCTGCGGGCAGCGGAGTTTGCCTGGAGCATCCTGGAACCCCGGGAAGGCGTTTTCTGCTTTGATTTTTTTGACGAATTTCTGGATCTGTGCGGCTGGAAACATATGAAAGTCATCCTGGGGACGCCCACGGCCACACCGCCGGTATGGCTGACAGAAAGCTATCCCGAAATCCTGAACGCGGATAAAAAAGGCGTATTGCTTCGCCACGGGGCCAGAAGGCACTACACTTACAATTCACCGGCCTACCGGCGGTTCTGCAGCCGTATTGTGGAGCAGATGGCCTCCCACTACGGCCCCCACCCCGCCGTGACCGGATGGCAGATCGATAATGAACTCAACTGCGAGACGGACGAGTTCTATTCCGAAGCCGACCACCGGGCTTTTCGCGCTTTCGTGCAGAAAAAATACGGCACCCTGGATAAGCTCAATGCGGCATGGGGAACCGTATTCTGGAACCAGACCTATTCGGACTGGAGCCAGATCCATGGGCCCCGGCCGGTCTTGAATGATGGCGATAATCCCCATCAGCTTTTGGACTATTACCGCTTTATCTCAGCCAGCGCGCTGGATTTTTGCCGGATGCAGGCCGAGATCATACGGAAATATAAAAAGCCCGGGGATTTTATCACCACCAACGGCCTGTTTAGAAACCTGGACAACCACCGGATGGCCGGGGAATGCCTGGATGTCTACACCTATGATTCCTATCCAAACATGGCCTTCGAGCTGGAGCGCGATCCGAAAACTTCCCGGGATCTGAACGACCGCAAATGGACCCGCAATCTGATTGAAGTACGGTCTGTATGCCCCCATTTCGGCATCATGGAACAGCAGTCCGGCGCCGGCGGCTGGGCCAGCCGGATGGAGGGGCCCGCGCCCCGCCCGGGACAGCTCACACTGTGGGCCATGCAGAGCGTCGCCCAGGGTGCGGACTATATTTCTTTTTTCCGTTGGCGGACATGCGCCTTCGGCACAGAGATCTACTGGCACGGCATTTTGGACTATGACAACCGGGACAACCGGAAACTGGCGGAGCTAAAGGATTTCTACCGGAAATTCCAGACGCTGCACCCTGTATGCGGCGCGGAAAATACAGCCGCCTTTGCGCTGATCAAGGACTATGACAATGAATGGGACGCCCAGGCAGACGCATGGCACCGGCGGGTGAGCCGCCCCAGTGAAAAAGAAATCTTTGCCGCCTCGGAATTGACCCATACCCCTTATGATGTCGTGTACCTTCATGACGACACGGCGCCAGCCGAGCTTACAAAATATCCTGTGGTCTTCTATCCGCATCCCATGTTGATGAACGAACAGCGGTGCAGACTGCTAAAAGCCTATGTAGAACAGGGAGGAATCCTGGTGGTCGGCTGCCGGTCCGGATATAAAGACATGCATGGCCAGTGTACCATGCAGCCCCAGCCAGGGCTGCTGCAGGCCCTGACGGGAACCGATATCCGGGACTTCACGTTTGCAAGCCCCAATGAGGAGGAAATCTGTATAGATTGGCGGGGAAAACGTCTGCCGGCCCCCGTCTTCCATGATATCCTGACCCCTCTTCCGGGCACCGATGTACTTGCCGTCTATGGCGGCGGCTATTATAAAGGAGAGGCGGCCCTGACGGAAAGAACACTGGGCCGCGGCCGCGTACTGCACTTAGGCAGCGCCTTTGCCCGGGAAAATGTGGTTCAGCTACTTGATTATCTGAAAATACGGGAACCCTTTAAGGAATGGATCACGGCGCCAGAAGGACTGGAGGTCGTCATACGCAAAAAGAACGGGCGAAATTTCCTGTTTGTCCTGAATTTCCTGGATACCGAACAGGCTTTTGAGCTGAAACGCCCCGGCACCCTCCTGTATACGGGAGAAATCCAAACGGGCCGCCTCTCATTGCCGCCCTTCGGCACAGCCGTATACGAGGTGCCCTGAACAGATTCATATACAGGCGGCAGATATGCCGCCTGTTTCCTTTATGGCATAAATCCCTTCTTCTATTTCTTTTTCAAATACCCGCTGTGGACAAATCCTGTTTTTCCGCCCGCCGTCACCAGCAGCCATTTCACCCCGTCTGCCACACCGTAGTAACCATAACTCTGTACCGTGCTTCCCTTTTTCAGGCTGATAATTTTATTCTTGTCCGTGCCGGGACCCGTGCGGAGCACCAGTGGATCGGATTGTGTATCCACTATATAAGCGCCTGCCAGTTTACTGTTCTTTGACGGGGCCATTTCCGCTTTTAGAGACGCCGCGTTGGACGCACCGGGCTTATCCGTCTTTTCAGGTGTTTTTCCCGCATCATTTTTTTCCCCTGTGTCATCCGCCTCCAGGATTTTTTTCGCCTGGGATCTGGCCCAGTCCATGGATTTTCCCTGTTTGGCCAGCCAATGATCGCAGTCCCCGTGATTCGTGGCATAGCCTTTTTCATGGGCCTCTTTATGGGACACGATTGCAGAGGATTTTAGGCCATATTTCCGGCAGATATAGGCGTCCAACCAGGCGGCCGCAGCAAAAGCATCCCGGAAATACTCCTGATCCGTCAGGCCATCCTCACAGATTTCATACTGCACGTGGGTATTATTATAAGAGCCCTTACTCCCGGAGCCGCATCCCCAGCAGCGATAATCCAGGGGCAGGAGCTGATAAATGGCTATTTTTCCACCTTTATCCTTCCCGATCAGAAAATGCACACATACGGACACGCCCGGCATATTCCAATGATTATTGTACTGATTCTCCCCAAGATTACCGGGGTCATCAATGTATCGGCGCAGATACGGATTATTGGCTCCCGTGGAATGCTTCACGATACCGGCCGTACCCGTGCGCTTCTTCCCTGCTTTGTAGCAGTCATTTTTTTTCAGATAATGTTTGATAATTTTATATTCCATGGTCATACCATACCTCCACGGTATATAGTATGATAGAAAACTGTTTTTCGTCCCTGCCGGCCGACAGGAAAGGAGGTTGATTTCTATGGACATTCAGGAATATATACAAACCCGTGTCGATACCGAAATACAATGGTACAACAAACGGTCAAACTACTGTCAGAGAATGTATCAAGGATTTCAAGTTGCGAAAATTGTACTTGCGGCCCTGATACCTCTGTTATCCGCATACTCGGAAAAGTCCTATATGGTTGCGATTACGGTCGGGTCCTTTGGCGCCGTCATCGCCATAATAGAATCCATAGGTAAGTTATTTAAATATCAGGAATACTGGATACAATATCGAACAACCTGTGAATTACTGAAACACCAGAAATATGTATATTTGACCCAATCGCCCCCATACAACCGCAGTAACCAGACAACAGAAAATATATTTATCCAAAATATTGAAACCATTATTTCTTCTGAAAACAATCAGTGGAAAACGACGAATGAAGTACACAGAGATGACGCTGATAAGAGATAATTTTTGCTCCATCAAAAACATGCTTAAAAATCCCGAAAAGCCGCGTAAACACTGACTTTTCCCTATTCCAAGCCAAAACTAATTCTTAAGATTTCTTATAATTTTCTTAAATGAATTGACTCTCTCCCGCGTAAAATCTATAATAGGGTAACTTTACAAGAGAGTCACCCGTTGACATCTGAGGCTTAGAGGAGGTAAAAGGAGAACAGGGCGGCGATACCCCTCTCCGGATAGTGATGAAAAAAAATCAACGCAAACATAACCAAAGCATTTTTTCCGGTATGGTGGATTACCGCCAGTTCCGGCTTGGCAAGCTGAATACCCCGGAATTCCAGCATTTACGTCTGCTGCTGTTCTGGCCGCTGTTCGGTATTCTGTTTTATATGGCGGAAAGGGGGAATCTGACTTCCACCTATTTCCCGATGCACTGTGCGCTGGATGATAAGATCCCCTTTTGTGAGTGGTTTCTTATCCCTTACCTGTTCTGGTTTGTCTTTCTGGCCGGTATGCATCTTTACCTGCTGCTGTATGACGTACCGCTTTTTGAGGATTTCATGCGCTATATTATTATTACGTATTCCGCGGGACTGATCATATTTTTCCTGTTTCCGACCTGTCAGTATCTCAGGCCCTCGGTGTTTCCTCGGGATAACATACTGACGCAGATGCTTGCCTCATTTTACGCTTTCGATACTAGCACCAATGTCTGTCCCTCCCTCCATGTGGTGGGCTCCTTGGCAGTCACCTTTGCCGGCTTGCGCTGTAAGAGGCTGCAGGCTCCCGGCTGGAAGTTTTTCTTTGGCGCAGCGGGCATCCTGATCAGCATCTCCACCGTATTCGTAAAACAGCATTCCGCTATTGATCTGGCCGCGGGACTGATCATATGTGTGCTGGCCCATCCGCTGATATACGGAAAACTCAGCGAGGATACGGACAAAAGAAGGTCTGTGCAGAGGATCACTTCACGATAGAATATCACATGCAGACAATTAAACACAAAATATTTCACGGCAGAGCATTAAGCTCTGCCGTATTTTTTCCACATCATTTAACTGTTTTTCCATGTCAGGATCTTCTCCAGGCGGGTCTGCACCGCCGCCTCCTCCCCCTGGTCTGTGGGCTGATAATACCTGCGTCCTTTGAGGGCATCCGGCAGACATTCCATTTTCGTCAGCTTTTCCTCCATGTCATGGGCATACTGATAGCCTTCGCCGTAATGCAGCTCCTTCATCAGTCCGGTGGGAGCATTTCTGATCTGGAGGGGGACAGGTTCCGCAGGAGAGTCATGGATATCCCCTTTACACGCCTCACAGGCCCTGTACAGCGCGTTGGATTTGGGCGCCATGGACAGATACACCACCGCATGGGCCAGATGCACGTTGCACTCCGGCATACCCAGGAAATGACACGCCTGATAGACCGATACAGCCACCTGCAGCGCCCGGGAATCCGCCATTCCCACATCCTCGCTGGCAAAGCGCACCAGCCGCCTGGCAATGTACAGCGGATCCTCCCCGCCGTCCAGCATCCGGCTCATCCAATAAACGGCCGCGTCGGGATCGCTGTTACGCATGGATTTGTGCAGGGCGGAGATCAGATTGTAATGTTCCTCCCCTTTCTTGTCATAGAGCAGGGAACGGCGGTTTGTGCACTCGGCCAGAGTCTCATCGGTCAGGCAGATAGTCCCCCGGCTGTCGATCTGACTGTTGATCACCGCCATCTCCAGGGTATTTAACGCCGTCCGGGCATCCCCGTTGGCGAACCGGGCCATGGCGCGGATCTGATCCTCGCTCACCGTAATCTGCTGGCCGCCGAAGCCCTTCGGGCTGGACAGAGCGTGGTGCAGCAGCTCGCACAGCTCCGCTTCCTCCAGCATCCTCAGCACAAATACCTTGCACCTGGACAGCAGGGCCGCATTAATCTCAAAAGAGGGATTCTCCGTGGTAGCCCCCACCAGAATGATACTCCCCCGTTCCACAAAGGGCAGAAAAGCGTCCTGCTGGGCCTTATTAAAACGATGGATCTCGTCCACAAAAAGCAGGGTGCGCATTCCCATCCGGCGGCTCTGCTCGGCCCGTTCCATAACCTGGCGGATCTCTTTGATGCCGCTGGTTACCGCGCTGAAATCCACAAATTCTGCCCTCGTCATACCCGCAAGGATCCGCGCCAGCGTAGTCTTACCCACGCCGGGCGGCCCCCAGAAGATCATCGACGAGATCTGATCCTGCTCGATCAGACGCCTTAATACCTTTCCCTCCCCCAGCAGATGCCTCTGCCCTACATACTCTGAAAGAGTCTCCGGCCGCAGCTTGCTGGCCAGAGGGGCGCTGACGGCCCGGTCGTCAAATAAACTCATCTGTTCCATGGCTTTTCCACCTCGTACATTTGTTTGGTACGAGTATACCACTTTACCGGCAGAAATGCCACTCTTTTACACCGGATGCTCCAGGCCGTCCTGGGCGCAAATATCACTGAGCAGTACCGGATCGGGGATCAGCTCGATGGCATTCATCTGATCCCCGTAACAAAGCCGGAATCGGCGCATGGGGTATCCCCTTTCAGTTCCTGTGATACAGCTTGTTATAGTACTCCAACGAATAATGATAAAGCTCCTCATGGGCGACGATCCCCTGCTCGGGCTTGCTCATATCCGTCATAAAGCAGGGCATACAACGCCCCTTCGCACCAAAATGATCCACGAAATCCCGAACGATCTTCCGTATCTCCTGCTCTTCGGCCGTGGGGGCGATCTCCACGAAAAATGCAAAGGTCATCCTGTCGCCGTAATTCTCATAGAGGAAATCCGGATCATTGATGGGAAGCTGAGGCGTCCACATATCAATACCCATCTCCAGCATCTCCGGCATATACTGCACATTTTTCCCGCAGGAATGCAGCTCAATGAACTTGCCCTGGTCTTTCAGGAATTTCAGGAAACGGCTGGTGGCGGGCATCAGCTGCTCACGGAACATCTCATTGGAGAAAAATCCCGCCCTCTGGGTACCCCAGTCGTCATGATACAGTACGCCGTCCACCCGGCCGTAATGCTCAAAGATCTTGCCGCAGGACTCAATCTTGTAATCCGCCATTTTCTGGAAAAACTCTTCCAGAAGTTCTGGCTCCTCGTAAAAAGCCAGCAGGGATTCGTCAAAGGGGATCATCTCATGGAGCCGCTCAAAGATTCCCTCCACACACTCGTAAATATGTACCCGATCCGGATCCAGCATCTTCTGGATCTTTTCGCCGTCGGCCTTAAAATCTACCAGGGACAGATCCGGCCACTCCAGCTCTTCCTTCCAATTGGCAAAATCAGAGATCGTCCTGGTACCCGGCTTGGTGATCATGCCGCCTGCCTTCTCCACCATAGTCCAATATACGCCCCACCAGTCGTAGCCGTCCACCTCCGGCACAGGATGCTCCTCCATGGCGTCCGGCCAGACGATATTGCTCTCCGTCATATAGGCGGGCATCCAGTAGGGCTTCTCCCCCTTTACGCAGCGGATATAATTTTCCCGGATGCTGTAGGGCCTGCCGGTGATGGGTTCCTTCGGCCTCTGGAAAATCCAGGGAAAACTCCCCGGCGCCTGCCACTCCTTCGAATAATCCCGGTTCGCCGCCGTCTCCATATATTTTCCGCAACTCATATCCTTGTCCTCACTTTCTAATCTTTCTGTCAAGATCCGCAAACATTTCCCTGACCAATGCTGCGGCCAATTCCGGATCCATCATAAATACAATGGCAGCCAGACGGACACACAATTCATCCTCCCCGCTGCTTTTCACATAGACATCCCGCTCCGTGACCGAAAACATTTCCGTCCTCTGGCTGTCCAGGGATGCCTTGATGTGCCCGATGACGGCGCCCCGTGTCTCACATTCCTCCGCCAGCCCGCCGAGTCCCTGCCGCAGCATTTCGGCAAATACTTCCCGCCCCATTTTTACCTGATAGGACGCGGATACCACCGCGGCGCCCTCCTGGCGCATTACCGATATCTCCGGATTTTCCCGGACGGTTTTTTTCACCCCGGTTCCCCGGATATCTGTTTTCTCACCCGTGCGGGTCGCCGCCATCGGACGCATTTTCATCTGTTCCATGATCTGTCCTCCCCAGCACCCGATCCCATATTTCCGTCGGTATCTCTTCCAGGGCGGACACCCGGCGCACCTCGGCGCCGGGATTCATCCCACGGATATCCGCCTCCATTCCCTCCAGAGTCTCCTCCCCGGCCAGATCCACTTTATTGATCAGCACCGTATCCGCACAAAAGATCTGTCCGGCCAGAAGCTCCGCCATGGGGATCTTCAGCCTGGCCCAGCGGGAAGCGTCCGTCACCGTGCAGATCCTGGACTTCTTCCCCAGAGCATGACGCAGATTGTCCCGGATCAGACCGGGATAGGCCAGCCCCGTGGTTTCCAAAATCATCCAGTCCGGCCCGTAGTCCTTCTCGATGGCGGAAACCGCTGTGACCAGCTCCCCGCCCACCGTACAGCAGGCACATCCCGCAAAGAGATTTTCCACGTTGTAGCCGCTGCTCTTTAACAGCCGGTCATCTACACCTTCCCGGCCCACTTCATTTTCCAGGATGACCACCCGGTACAGAGCGGTTCCTCCGGAGGCGTCCGTCATGTAACGGGCCAGCTGCATCAACAGCGATGTCTTGCCGGAGCCCAGGAAGCCGCCCAGTATTAACAGCTTCATGATGTCACTTCCCTTTTTTATTCCTGCTTATTTATAGAATACATCACCGTACTTATATACTTCATCGAAAAGAATACCGTTTTTACGGATCATCTCCTGGTCATCCACAGCGCCCAGATAACCGCCGCACCAGCAGAAGCCGCCGCCCGGTGCATAAGCATCTATGGTATCCCGCACCGACTGGCGGATTTCCTCCTCCGTCACGTCCGGAGCGAGCAGGCTGTCCCTGGCGTCCCAGCAGCCCATCAGCACCAGGCTGTTGCCGAATTTCTCCTTGATGCCCTTCAGATCATTACATGTCTGGGCCGGATCCCAGGCGTTTACCCCGATCCCACGCAAATCCTCCATGAACACCTCCGCCTTGCCGCAGTTATGCATGGTGATGGGAATGCCCGCATCTCGTCCGAATTTTGCCTGCCTGTCGTGGAAGGGGAGGATCAGATCACGGTACATCTGCCGGGACACGAAAGGCGCGCCCCAGGCCGCCGTATCATCCATCAATGTCAGTACATCCGGCCGCACATAGGGCCAGATCTGCCTCGTCACCTCTGTGTAAAAATCACACATGTACTCAAACAGGGCCAGCACTTCCTCCGGCTCCTCACTCAGCGCACAAAGCCCCTCGGTAAATCCCATAAAAGCCATCAGATTCTGGAAATAACCCACGTGAAGGTTCAGGGCAATAGCCGTCTCCTCCCGCTTTACGCCCATCTGGTAAAAGCCCTCCAGCTGCTTTTTGGCCATGGCCTCCCAGTCCACACCCTCCAGGGACGGCGCTTTGATCACATCCCGCCAGTGCCGGATATCATCCAGGATAAACTCGCCGGGCTTGGGAAGCAGGGCTCCCCCCGTCTCCTTTGTGGGCACATAGGTCACGCCCCAGCAGTCTTTACCGCCGCCGTTGAAACGGAATTCGCTTAAGATCAGGGGTTCCACCATACAGGAAGTGCAGGGTCTCTCCTGGCCCGGCATGGGGCCGAAGCTGTATACCGGCACCCATTCCGGCTGCTCACCTTTAAGTGTCCGCAGATAGTTTTCTTTTTCCGTCATTTTTGCCATACGTTTCTCCTCCGCATTTTTGAAAAGCTGCCCGGCCTTCCCTGCTTCTTCTAAAAACGCTGAACGCCTGACAGCTGCCTTTCATCCTCTTTTATAAAACCGTTTTTCTCTTTCAGACAGTTTATCTTTTATACTTTAGGGGCATATTTCGCCGCATTCTCCGCAGCATAACGGGCGGCATCCTCATCCGTAATCTTATAGCCTACCTGCATAATGATAGCCCCGATCAGTACCAGCGCCGCCGGAACGACAGCCAGCAGGATCATAAACTGGTTCTGGAATACGGCGTCAACCGTCATGCCGGCTTCATACCCGATGAACGTCAGGCCAAAGGTGGCAATGGCGCCGCCCAGGGCCATACCGATCTTCATGGGAACAGAATACATGGTGATGGCGATCGTCCTCGTATCCTTCCCGGTCTTATAGAGATGGTACTCGCCGCAGTCCACAAAATAGTTAGCCCCATAACTGGTAAACAGATACACTGCTCCGCCGCCGATGGCGCCGCACACCGTATAAAGGATCCAGTTACCGCCCACAAAATAAACGCAGCCGTAGGCCAGGGCGTAGATCACCAGCGCAATAACAAAAGACCTCTTCTTGCCAAATTTTCCGCCCAGTTTTGGCATAACCATCGACGCAAGGAAACCGGTGATCATGGTGATCGTCATACTGAAAGACATATTCATGAAATTGCCCACAATATAGGTGAAATAATAGGTACCCAGCCCGGATATGACATACAGACCGATATAATAAATCGTATAAGCCACAAACAGTACCAGGAGCTGGGGATTTTGCACCACTGAATTCACCATATCGCCCAGGGTAACCACCGACGCGGCCGGCCCGCGGTCTCTCTGACCGGAGGGATCACATTCTTTACAGAGATTACTGACCATCTGGCAGCCGACGATATAGGGAAGGGCGAACAGCACAGCCACGATGAGATAGGCGTTGCCGGGGCCCACCTTGGGCGTCAGCAGCGTTACCAGTGGAATCGTCGCCGCCGATGTGATCAGCATGGCCACGCACATAAACTGGGCGCCGCGAGTACTCAGACGGAAACGGTCGTCTAGATTGGCTCCTGCCAGGGCCGGTCCCAGTGCGTAATAGGCGTTGGTAGTAAAGCTCATACCTGCGTTCAGCAGGAAATAACCGATAAAGGAAACCCCCACGCGGAAGGCCAACGGCCAAGCCGAGGTATCAAAGAACGAACAGACGATGGAAAATACAATCACCCAGCGCAGTACCAGCAGCCAGGAACGGTATTTCCCCCAGGGCATATGTACCTTCTCAATGATTCCTCCGCAGATCACACCGATAAAGAAATCAATGATGCGGGCTACCAGAAGGGTGGTGGCCACCACCGCCGTGGGAATACCGATGCAGTCTGTCATAAAGATCGTCAGGTAGGTCATCTGTACCATCGCCGCCAGTGAGGAAGTCAGCAGGTAAAATCCATACAGATTCACCTGGGACGAAGTCAATCTCTTCTCTTGCATTTCAAGTCCTCCTTTGTGTATTTTACTTGTAATTATCATTATATTCACTATGTTTTTCGTTACTATGTACATAGGACACAATTTTCTATTCGATAATTCTGGATTTTTTGTTGTCTGCAGACCTACAGGAAGGGGATATATTTATGTAAAATATTAATATAGTGGATATGTATTGAAAACTTTAAAGTGCACAAAGGATGACAAAAGAGAAAGGAATACGATTATGAAATTGAGTATGTGGATGATTGCCAACAGACTTTCCTCACTGGATATGGATCTGGACATCCGGGACGACGCCCCCGCTGTCCTGAACAGTGCACGGCAGGCTTACGCCACCAACTGCGTCCATGTATATAGGGAAGGAAACAGTGTTATATGCAGCGGTGAAGGCAGCACCATCCGTATCCACAATATGGATGTGGTACAGGGTTTTGAGATCATTCAAAGTGTGTTTGATTATTTCCAGGACTGGTCGGACGATATGGTACGTCTGGTGCGCGAACGGAATTACCAGGGCGCCATTGATCTGGCCTGTCAGGTATTCCACAACCCGATTCTCCTGCAGGACGGCAACAGCCGCGTACTGGGCATTTCCCAAAAACTGTACCCTGCAGATTCCCTGGACGCCGAATGGGCCTATCTGTGCAAATATGGCTATAGCTCCTTAAACGCCATCCAGCAAATGCGGTACGATTATCCCAATATAGAATTCTGGCATCATGGCACACAGACCTTTCGGTTTTCCGATGACTTTTTAAGCTACAGCGGTGTTTCCTACTGCCTGTACTGCAACGATGTGATCTGCGGCAGGATCACCCTCCTGGAAAAAGACCGCCCGCTGAACACAGGAGACTGCCAGCTCCTTGAACAGCTGGCCGCTATATTGGAACCCAGACTGGGGCAGATCTATTATGAGAGTGTACTAAATAATACCAACGTCTTTCATAATATACTATTCGGCGACCCCTACGATAAAAAGCTTCTGGATACTCAGCTTGCTTACTTGCAGTGGCAGTCGGAGGATACCTACTACCTGACCGCCGTCGAGGTACAGGATATCTCCGGCCGGAAAACCCGGGATGAAAATGTGGATCTTCTCATGCAGGTCATCCTTCGCCAGACAACAAACTATGTAGTAATGAAAAAAAGAGCCTGTATCCTGCTCCTCGCCAACAGGAACCTGTCCAAAGATGCGCAAATGCTCACTTTCCTAAAAAAACTGCAAGCCCGCAATCCTATAAAAATAGGTTTCAGCCTGCCCTGCAGGGGCCTGGAAAATGCCGGCCACATGTATGAGCAGGCAGGCTATGCCATCGCCTCCGGCAAAGACGCCATGCCCCAGGAGATCTGCCACCATTTTTTTGACTACGCCGTTAATTTCATCATTGAATCCGGCAACCTGTCCCACTCTGTACGGGCCTGCATGCCCACGGTGGTCAAGCTCTGGGAAATGCAGCAGGTCAACGGCGACGAACTGTTCCACACGCTGAAAGTATTCCTGGACAACGAACGTTCCGTGTCCCGCACCTCCGAGGCGCTGTTCACTCACCGCAACACCGTGCTGTACCGCATCCGGAAGATCCGGGAAATCCTGAACCGGGATCTGGACGACGCCTACATACGGGAATACTGCCGCCTGTCCATCCGCATCCTGGAACTGTACAGGCATAAAAGCAATCGTCTCTGAACCGCCTGCAGACCGGTTCTTCTATATAAATAAAACAGCAAAAACAACCCGCCCGGCAGCGAAATGGATTCCCTGCCGGGCAGGTTATGATTATCGCTCCCAGCCCTTCGTCCGTTTCCTACAGCCGCATACCCACACACAGGCGCGGCCGCCTGTTACTGCCCAAACACCACTTTACTGTATGTATCAATAGCTTCCGTGGTAGCCTCATAGACCCCCGGGAAGGTGCTCATAGCCAGCCCCTGGGATGCCCCCGGTATAAAATACAGCTTACCGCAGGCATCGCAGGCTTTCTTTACTTCCTGCTCCACTACCTCCGGCGTCCACCCTTCATAATCAATCTTAGCGCTGTCAATGCCGCCCATGAAAGAGATCTGCCCGCCGTATTTTTTGATCAGCTCCGGTATATTGTTGGTAGTCATGACACCCTGCCAGATATCAATTCCCATCTCGATCATATACGGCACCAAGGTAGCCGCATAGGAGTCGCTGTGATGGACGATCAGCTCCACGCCATTCTCCTTGTAACAGCCATAGATATCCTTGTAAGCCGGGAGCAGGAACTCCTCAAACATATCCGGAGACATAAACGTAGAAGTCTGGCTGCCCCAGTCGTCATGATGGAACAGGCCGTCCGGTTTCAGATATTTGCAGATCTCCTCCGCCTGGGATACCTCCCACTCGGTCAGATATTTGATCAGATCCAGCATGTGCTCCGGCTCTTCGTAGAGATTGATCAGCGTATTCTGGATCTCGCCCAGATGGTGGCACTGTTCGAAGATCCCCGGCGCCACGAAAGGAGTCAGAAAATATTCGTCCCTGTCCACTGCCTCCGCCGCTTTGATAAAAGGCTCCCAGGCCGCCTCGGGAAATTTGGTGGGCGGCGCCTGCACATAATCCCGCCAATGGGTGATATCCTTGATCACAATCTTATCCGGCGTGTGCACCGGAAAGCCCCCCGGCGTGCCCTCGGGCCAGTTGTTCGTCACGCCCCAGGCATTGACAACCGGGCCTTTTCCGTACTCCGGCATGGGGCTCTGCATCATGATGGGCGTAAACGCCATCTGAAACGCCTCATACTGATTGACAAAACGATCCGGCTGTCCGCCGTGGATCGTTTCCAGCAGATTCTGTTTTTTTGTCAGCATAATTATCCCTCCGTTAAGTCTGTCATACATTTACAGATACCTTATCTTATCATGATTCTTCTTTATCAAAAATGTATAGGGCACACAAAAGAACGGAGGGTATTTTTGTGATTTTTATGCAAGGACGCAATATGTATCATTTCCGCGATGTTTCACCGGCCGCCGATCGGATATCTGCCATATTGGCGGGCGCTCTCGTACAGCTTAAAGAAATTTTCATTAGGCACGTCACCCACAATATGGTTAGACGGAGCAAAGATATAGCCTCCGCCGGGAGCAAAAGCGGCTATACGCGTCCTGGCTTCTGCCTCTACCTCCTCCAACGTGCCCGGCACCGCATGCTGGATATCAATACCGCCATGAAAGACCACCTGGTCGCCGAACTCCTTTTTCAGTTCAAAGGAATCCATATTCCTGGCAAGGGGCTGCAGCCCGTTCAGAATATCGATCCCGCAGTCGATCAGCTCCGGTATCAGCTGGCGGACCGATCCGCAGGAATGAAACCATATCTTAATGTTGGGATGCTGCCTTTTTATCGCTTTGAATAATTCGATATGTCCTTTTTTGAAAAAACGCCGAAACAGCTCCGGGGATATCAACAGCCCGCTCTGGGATGCAAAATCCTCCGTAAACTCCACCCACTCACAATAATCTCCGATATCTTTGAGGTAGTTCAGATGCATCTCGATATTGAGCTCTGTCATCTTATCCACTAGCGCGTCCACATAATCCTCATCCTCATACAGCGCCATCAGGAAATTCTCTGTTCCGCACAGATACTGGCAATTCTCAAATACAACGCCGGAGATCGCCGAGGTGGCTGTAATGGCGTAATCCGTATTCTCATACCAGTCTTTTGTTATGGCGCCGAGGCCCCTGATCCTTCCGGCATCCGCTGTGTCCGGCCATCTGTGTTTTTTCAAGGTGTCCATCTCCATATCCGCAAGGGGGTTGACGGTGATCGCCTTAAAACCCTGGTACAATTTTCTGCCGATCCCCCACTCGTCATACTCATTGCCGTCCTCATCGTAATAGACCGCAAAATTCTCCGGCTCCCGGATATTGATGTGGCGGAAATCGCTTCCTACCAGATCAGAGATCCGGTAATCCACATATTCTGTCGTCTTTCCCGGCCGCAGCCGGTCCTCTTCCCGGATGTCCAGCCCCTTCTCCCCGGCAATCTCCTTATATTTTTCTGTGTGGATCCTGGACGCGGATCCCCACAGATCCACGGGAACCCGATCCGGCTGCTGATGGCTGAGCGCCATCCTGACTCTCTCTCTTGATGTCATATATGCTCTCCTTTATTCATGTATCATGCTTTTACGGTCTCAGCAGCACACCGAAGGCGTCCCGTGGGAATGCTTCGGCCTGTACTGAACAATTACCCCTTTCAATACATATTCTGAAGCTCCGCCAGTTTTTCATAGACATGGCTGCCTGCCAGCCCTTCATAGGCGCTGCAATAAATGTCATACATCTTATCGTAGATCTCCGCATGAGCACGGATCGGTTCATAATGTTCCTTCACATGAACCATTTTCCTCACGCCTTCCGGGATATCCGCAAAGATCCCGACCGCTTTTCCCGCCATAATAGCCGCGCCCAAAACCGCGGCGTCCTCCACGGCAAGGGTATCGCAGGGAAGTTTGTACATATCCGCCTGGATCTGGTTCCAGACATTGCTGTTGGTCGCCCCGCCGATGATCCGCACCGAATCGATCGTTATCGCGTTCTCCTGCATGTTGGTCAGGATATCCTTCTGTTCCAGGGCGATCCCCTCCATACAGGCCCGCGCAATACACGGCCTGTCATGGGCCAGCGTAAGCCCCAGGATGGCTCCGCGGGCATTGGAATCCCATCGGGGAGCCCCCGAGGATGCAAAATACGGCATCAGCACAAGGCCTTTCGCACCCACCGGCACCTGTTCGATCTCCCGATTCAGGAAATCATACACACGGATCCCCTCTTCTTTGGCATGATTTTTCTCATATTCCGCCAGTTCATCCCGAAACCACCGGAATATTGATGCCGCGCCCAGCTGATATCCCTCAAACTGATAGTGGCCTGTTATCGCATGGCAGGTCACACAGGCCGAGGACAGCGGATCGCGATAGGGATAATCCAGACAGGCAATGGCCATTCCCCCGGTTCCCAATGAGACTGACACGGTCCCCTTATCCACGATCCCGGCGCCGATACTCGCACTATTCTGATCGCCCGCACCAACACAGATCGATGTTCCCTCCGCCAGTCCGGTCAGGGCCGCAGCCTCTTTACTCAATCTGCCCACAGCCGTACCGCAGGGCGTAGGATTCGGCAGGAGTTTTTCCTCAATACCTGCGATATTTAAAAGGCGGTCATCCCATTTATATGCCTTATGGTCAAAAAGGCCGTACAGGCAGGCATCGGGATAGTCGATAAAATAGCCCTCGGCACCCATATTCCGCAGAAAATAGTCCTGCACCTGAGCGATCTTTTTTACCTGCTCCCATGTGGAGGGCTCATTCTTTTTCATCCACAGTATCCTGGTGATGATCCAGGTCGTGTTAAACGGAAGCCCTGTCAGCTCATAGAACTCCTTTTCCCCGATATATTTCTCTAAATCCTCCAGTTCCGCCACCGTTCTGGTATCCTGCCAGGATATGGCTTTTAGGATCTTCTCCTGCCCGTCGAGGAAAACCGCCGTCGTCCTCTGCGTGGAAAGGGCCACGGCCGCGATCTCCTCCGGCGGGACGGCGGCCTGCGTGACTGCCTCCCTGCAGCTCGCCATCGCTTCGGCGTATACATGATCCATATCCTGCTCCACCCATCCGGGACGCGGATAGGTGCACGCATATTCCCTGTAGCCTTTTCCAGCAACATTTCCTTCGAGGTCAAAAATGATCGTCTTTGTCCCTGTCGTCCCCACATCGATACCGCACAAATATTTTTTCTCTGCCGCCATCATTTCTCCCTTTCTTCCAGCGCCTCCTTGACCATCGTATTTAAAAATACCGCGAATACGATCAAAGAGCCTCTCACAACATACTGCCAATAATCGCTGATCCCCAAAAGTGTCATGGAGTTCATAAGGATCCCCGTAAAAATACATCCCACCAGCGTTCCCCGGATCGTTCCCGAACCGCCGGAAAGGGATGCGCCGCCGATGATGACAGACGCAATGGCATCCATCTCATAGCTCTCGCCCACATTCGGGGAACCACTGTTGAGCTGGGCGGAAACCATGATACCCGCAATGCCGGCCGCCACCGACGTGAGCATAAAGATCGTGGTCTTGATCCTTTTCACATTCAGACCGCTCAGCTCCGCCGCGGCTGCGTTTGAACCGACGGCGTATACCGAACGGCCAAAGGGCGTCTGGGTCAGGATATAATATGTAATAAACAGAAACACCGCAAATACGATCGCCGGAAACGGAACCGGTCCCACATAGCCGCTCCCCAGGAATTTAAACCAGGAAGGATACCCCTGGATCGGAAATCCATTGGCCGTCAAAAGCGCCGCCCCCCTAAGCAGCTGCATCGCCGCCATGGTCACGATAAAGGAAGGAACACGGAGCCGCGTTGTAATCATTGCGATGACCATGCCCACCAGGGCGGATAACGCCAGCGCAAGAACCATTGCCGCCAGGATCGCCGCGGCGGCGGGCATCCCCAGCGTCTGGGAAAACAGTTTATTGAAATAAGCGGTGACCACACCGGCAAAGGCTACCGTTGACCCGACGGACAGGTCGATCTCCCCCGATATGATGACCAGCGTCATCATACAGGCGATGATCCCCTTAAAGGAAATGCTGCGCAAAATATTAAACAGATTGCTGACGCTGAGAAAATTCTTTGCAATGATGCCGAATAAAACAATCATAACGAGCAGTATGATCTCCAGCAGCCACTCAGAAATCTTTACATTTTGTTTCTTTTTCTGACTCATGATTCCTCCCCCTGCATGCACATAGAATAAATGGATTCGATATCCAGCTCTGAAGCCGCGCGTTCCCCCCGGATCCTGCCGTTTCTCATGATAACGATACGGTCACAGACTTCCAGAAGCTCTTCCAGCTCGCTGGACACCATAATGATCGAAACCCCCTCAGACGCGATCCGCCACATGACCTGGAAGATCTGCTGCTTCGCGTTTACATCAATGCCGCGGGACGGTTCATCCATAAATAATATCCTGGGCTTCGTATTCAGCCAATTCCCGACAACGACCTTCTGCTGGTTTCCGCCGCTCAAAGAGGATACCGGCGCCCTATGGTCAGACACCTTGATCTGCAGCTCGTCGATCTGGCGCATGATGAACTCATTCTCCAGCCGGGGGCTGATCCTGTTGCCGGGGCTGATCTCTCGGAGATTGGCGAGTACCAGATTATCCCCGATGCTGAGGATCTGACAGAGCCCTTCGTCCTTTCGATTCTCCGAAGCAAACCCGCAGTGGAGCGCCCGCATCTTTTCCGGATTCCATTTACTGATCTTTTTTCCCTCTATGTAGAGTTCGCCCCTATCCACACGATCCAATCCGTAAAGAGCCCGCAGAAGCTCCGTCCTTCCGGAGCCAAGCACACCCGCAATCCCCAGTATCTCCCCTTTTTTCAGGGATATACTCACATCGTTGATCTTTTGGTTTGAGAAATTCCTGGCCTCCAATACCACTTCATCCTGTACATAGGAATCGGCTTTGGTGCTTTGAACCGTATTTCCAAACATCATCTGGATCAGCCCCGGCGGATCCAGATTTTTCGTCTCCTCTTTACCTATAAAAATACCGTCCCGTATGACTGTGACCGTATCCGCTATGGTAAAGACCTCCTCCAGACGATGGGTAATAAATAGTATGATAATATCTTTTTTCCTCAGATCATTCATGACCCGAAACAGATTTTCACATTCCCTGTCAGACAGAGCTGAGGTAGGTTCGTCTAGTATCAGCACCTTTGGCTCGGCCAGCATCGCCTTGGCGATCTCGATCAGCTGCTGCTGCCCTACGGTAAGATCCCGCACATACGCATGGGGATCCAGATTGATGCACAGATAGTCCAGAACCTTCTGGGATTCGTCATATACCCTGTCCCAATCGATCCGTCCAAACCTTTTTAGAGGCATCTTCCCCATGGTCAGGTTTTCCGCCACTGTAAGATCTTTAACGACGCTGAGCTCCTGATATACTGTCACGATCCCATGTTTGATCGCTTCTTCCGTAGAGTTCAGGGAAAGATGCACCCCATTCAGAAGCACCTCCCCTTCAGTCGCATGATATACGCCCGAAAATATTTTCATTAAGGTACTTTTTCCAGAACCATTTTTCCCTAAAACTGCGTGTACCCTGCCTGCCTCGAAGGATACCGAGACGTCCCGAAGCGCCACAGTTCCCGGGAAAATCTTAGATATCTTTTTCCCCTCCAGGATATGTTTTTCCATCTTTCCCTTCACACTCCTATCATCTTATTGCCGGATCTGCAGGATTACTTCGCGTGCTCGTTCCAGTCGCTCAGCCACTGATCCACTTTGTCCAGATCCGATTTATTCAGAGCAATACATTCCGCATGGAAATCTTTCTCCGCCGGCTCAACGCCGTTTACCACATACTCATAAACGGTCTTGACCGCATATGTGCCCAGCGTATAGGGATCCTGCGCCGTTGTTCCCTGCAGGATATTCGCGTCTGCTTTCAGCATATCCACGAGCTGTTCGCTGCAGTCCACACCAAATACAACCGTACTGTTGGGATTTCCAGCTGCCTCAATGGCATTTACACATCCCACAACGCTGTTCTCAGAGGCGCAGAAGAATACGTCGATATCCGGATTCTTTGTCAGGATATCTGTGGCAACGGTATACGCTTTATCCGCCACCTCGCCCTCCTGACGGGCCACCAGATTGATATCATAGTCAGACAGCTGATCCAGGAAACCGGTGATCCGGTCGTTAGATCCGGTATAATCCTGTCCGTCATAGGAAATGATCCCCACATTGATCGTTTCATCCGTACTGAAATGCTCGGCGAAGTATTCTTTGGCATATTCCCCGGTGGATTTCCCGAGATCATAGCAGTCGTTCACGCCCGAGGCAAATACGGCATCGGAATTTAGTGTGATCGCACAGGCGAACACTGCCGCGCCGGCCTCCTTGGCCGTTTCCGCGATCGCCGCGGAGGAATCCGGGTTGACGCACTCGATGATGATACCCTGGGCGCCGGCCTCCAGCATATTGTTGATCTGCTCGGTCTCTGTCTCGGCAGAATGCTGGGAATTGGATGTAATGATATCAATCCCCAATTCTGCGGCCGCATCCTTGTATCCATTGATCATTACCTGTGTAAACTGGTCTTCCTGCAGTCCGGTGGCTCCGATCACCACTTTGACGTCCTCTGACGTTTTCTCTTCTGCATCGGATACCGCACCGGTTGATCCCTCCGCTTCCTGCGGCGCACTCGAGGCTTCCTTCGGAGCGGACGATGCACCGGATGCCTGAGCGGAATCCGCCGATGAATTTCCGCAGCCGATCAATGACAGCAGGCAGGCCCCCGACAGGATCAAAGACATCATCTTTCTCTTCATTTGTTTTCTCCCTTCTTTGAAATACTTTTATCATTTTTTACAACCCAAACATATCATATTATCTGCTTTTTTGCAATATTATCATTATTTTTCTGCTATATTACCATATTTCCTTTACATTTTTGTGCATTATTTATATTTATCATGAAATTATCATTCCATATTATCATTTTTTTGATAATTTCAAAGGTGTCTTTTACTATGTTTATCATTCTTTATCCTTTTTATACGATGTAAAAAGACGGGATTTATGTACTTGCAGATCCATTCACCCCAGCAGGCACTCTGTCCTGCTGTATAAACCTGTACACCGGAGGTATACCTCCGGAAAATCGCACATTCATCCACATTCTTTTACAATATCATCATTTTTTCATTACTAATTTCAATATTCATTTGACTTTTTGATAATTTCATGGAATAATAGCACTGTCATGGACATCCATCCATTTGCATCGAAAAGGGGAATCACAGATATGCCTGGATCATCAAAAAAAGAAATCAGAAAACAAAGAATTTTGGATCTGATCCGTCAGACCGACACGCTCCCTACTACTGCTATCGCCGAACAGCTGGGTATCTCCTATCCGACCCTGTGCCGTGACCTGAATGAGCTGGAAATGGAAAACAAAATTTCCCGTTTCCATGGCGGGATCAAATACAATACATACAACATCAACGAGGTAACGCCCCATCCGTTTGCGTGCTCCGATTACTACCTGTATAATGTCAGAATGGGATTATACCACGAAGAGAAAAGGGCTATTGGCGCTGCCGCAGCAAAACTGTTATCACCAAACGATATCATCTTTGTCTCTCACGGAACAACGGCTGTCGAACTGGCCAAAGCCATTGACCCCAACCTTGCGCTGACCGTTATCACTGATGGCCTGGATATCATAAATGCTTTCCAGGGACATCCTAATGTGCATCTCTACGCAACGGGCGGGGAAATGAATTATAACTCCATGCAGATAGAGCATAACCCTTATATGTCAAGCGATATCTCTCATATCAATATCAATAAAATATTTATTGGCATCGGCGGGATATCGAAAAACGGGCTTGCTTTCTACGACTTTAACAGCTTTGCATTCATCAAACAGATCTTAAATACCACAAGCAGCCTGATCGTCCTGGCGGACTCAACCAAATTTGATTCTATCGCGCTGGCTAACTTCATAGATCTGGACAGTATTACCACGCTGGTGACCGACGAACACATAGCCGAAGATCATCTGGCTGATCTGAGATCCTGGGGTGTAGAATATATGCTGGCTCCGACAAAAAAAAGTGCAGACGGCATATAGGATAATCTCCATAAAACCATTACGGTTTCCATGAGATCGATCCTGTCATAACAGACGCTCCTATTTGTTTTGGCGTTGAATCCGGAAATCAGCAGAGAGGTTTATACCCGCGAACGAAAAAAAATCCAGTTATATGGACGCTCGTGGACCTATACGGACAGCAATCCCGGCAGATCATAACATTTGCGGGTATCCATACTGTAAAAAGGCGCCCTGCCACGAAAGCAGAGCGCCTTTTGTATGCTCTAAAGCCACCTCCTCCAGGCCACCCTAAGGCATCGGCAGCCTATCTGTCATGGATCTGCCCATGGAGCTCCTGCAGAGAGCTCACCGTCCCGCTGGCATGGGAACGGACATAGAAGATACCGCTGGCCGTAGCCCTGGCTGCCGCAATGGTAGTCATATAGGGAACCCGGGCTTTGATGGCGGCCTTGCGCAGATAACTGTCGTCATTGACGCTGTCCTTGCCCACCGGCGAATTCACGATCAGGTCGATCTCGCCGTTGGTGATCATGTCCAGGATATTCGGCCTGCCCTCGTACAATTTCTTCACCAGACGCGCCGGGATCCCGGCCTCGTTGATCAGCTCGCAGGTGGCCCCTGTAGCCACGATGGAGAATCCGCACTCGTGAAGGCTCTTCGCCACCTCCACCACCTCGGCCTTATCCTTGCGGTTTACGGATATGAGCACCGTTCCCCCCAGAGGCAGTTTCATCCCCGCCGCCTCCTGAGCCTTGTAAAACGCATCACCATAAAAATCCGACAGCCCCAGCACCTCTCCAGTGGAGCGCATCTCCGGTCCTAGGATCGGATCCACCTCCTGAAACATATTGAAGGGGAATACCGCTTCCTTCACACCATAATAGGGGATGTGCTGCTCTTTCAGGCCGGGCACCGGCGACGGACGGCCCGTCAGCTCGGCGGTAATGATCTCCGTAGCCAGGGGCACCATGCGTATATTGCAGACCTTGGATACCAGAGGCACCGTGCGGGACGCCCTGGGATTCGCCTCCAGCACGTAAACGCAGCCGTTCTCAATGGCATACTGCATATTCATCAGGCCCTCCACATGCATCTCCTCGGCGATCCGGCGGGTGTATTCTTTGATAGTGGCCACATTTTCCTCCGAGATATGGACGGAAGGAATGATGCAGGCCGAATCACCGGAATGCACGCCCGCCAGCTCGATATGCTCCATGACCGCCGGCACAAAGGCATGGGCGCCGTCGCTGATGGCGTCGGCCTCACACTCCGTGGCATGGTTCAGGAACCGGTCGATCAGGATCGGGCGGTCCGGCGTCACGCCCACGGCGGCGTTCATATACTGGGTCATACTCTCCTCGTCATAGACCACCTCCATGCCGCGGCCGCCCAGCACATAGGAGGGGCGCACCATGACCGGATATCCGATCTTATCCGCGATGGCCGTAGCCTCCTCCACCGTGGCGGCCATGCCGGACTCGGGCATGGGTATCTCCAGCTTCTCCATCATGGCCCGGAAACGGTCTCTGTCCTCGGCCAGATCGATGACTGCCGGGGACGTTCCCAGGATGCGGACGCCGTTCTTCTCCAGATCCGCCGCCAGGTTCAGGGGCGTCTGGCCGCCGAACTGGGCGATCACACCCACCGGTTTTTCTTTCTTATAGATACTCAGCACATCCTCCAGGGTCAGGGGCTCAAAATACAGCTTATCAGAGGTATCGTAATCCGTGGAAACCGTTTCGGGATTACAGTTGACGATGATCGTCTCAAAGCCCAGCTTCTTAAGCGCCATGGCGGCATGCACACAGCAGTAGTCAAATTCGATACCCTGGCCGATGCGGTTCGGGCCGCCGCCCAGGATCATGATCTTCGGCTTATCCTCAGACACCGGGTTCCTGTCCGGCGCATTATAGGTGGAATAATAGTAGGCGCTGTCCTTCGTACCGCTGACATGGACGCCCTCCCAGGCTTCCTCCACGCCCAGGCCGATACGCCGGTTCCGGATCTCCTCCTCCGGCACCTCTAAAAGCTGGCTGATATATTTATCGGAAAATCCGTCTTTTTTCGCCGCGGTAAGAAGCTCGTCGGGCAGGGAAGCGCCCCGGCAGGCCAGGATCTGCTCCTCTTCCTCCACCAGCTCCTTCATCTGCTCGATGAAGTACCGTTTTACCCTTGTGATATCGAAGATTTCCTCCACTGTCGCCCCTTTGCGCAGCGCCTCATACATCACAAAATGACGCTCGCTGGACGGCGTGATCAGCCTGCGCAGCAGTTCTTCCTTCGTCAAAGAATCAAAATCCTTCGCGTGGCCCAGGCCATAACGTCCGGTCTCCAGGCTTCGGATGGCTTTCTGGAAAGCTTCTTTATACGTCTTACCGATGCTCATGACTTCGCCCACGGCCCGCATCTGGGTACCCAATTTGTCCTCCACACCCTTGAATTTCTCAAAGGCCCAGCGGGCAAATTTGATCACCACATAATCGCCGTCGGGCACATAGCGATCCAGTGTGCCGTACTTGCCGCAGGGGATATCCTTCAGGGTCAGCCCTGTGGCCAGCATGGCGGACACCAGGGCGATGGGGAATCCTGTCGCTTTGGAAGCCAGGGCCGATGACCGGGAAGTACGGGGGTTGATCTCAATGACCACCACCCGGTCGGACACCGGGTCATGGGCAAACTGCACATTCGTGCCGCCGATCACCTGCACAGACTCCACGATCTTGTATGCCTGCTCCTGCAGCCGCTTCTGGCACTCCTCGGAGATCGTCAGCATCGGCGCCGCGCAGAAGGAATCGCCGGTGTGCACGCCCAGGGGATCAATATTTTCAATGAAACAGACCGTAATCATATTATTGTCCGCGTCCCGGACCACCTCCAGCTCCAGTTCCTCCCAGCCCAGGATGGATTCCTCCACCAGCACCTGGCCCACCAGGCTGGCCTGGAGCCCTCTGGCGCAGACCGTCTTCAGCTCGTCTCTATTATACACAAGGCCGCCGCCGGCGCCGCCCATGGTGTAGGCCGGGCGCAGCACCACCGGATAGCCCAGCCTGTCAGCGATGGACAGAGCTTCCTCCACACTGTAGGCCACTTCACTGCGGGCCATCTCAATCCCCAGCTTATTCATGGCATTCTTAAACTCGATCCTATCCTCGCCCCGCTCAATGGCATCCACCTGGACGCCGATCACCTTCACGCCGTACTTGTCCAGCACCCCTGCCTTATTAAGCTCCGCACAGAGATTCAGGCCCGACTGGCCCCCCAGATTGGGCAGCAGCGCGTCCGGCCGCTCTTTTTTTATGATCTGCTCCAGCCGCTCCACATTCAGCGGCTCGATATAGGTGACATCCGCCATTTCCGGATCTGTCATGATTGTGGCCGGATTGGAATTGACCAGCACGATCTCATAGCCCAGGCTGCGGAGGGCCTTGCACGCCTGGGTGCCGGAATAGTCAAACTCACAGGCCTGCCCGATGACAATGGGGCCGGAACCGATGATCAGTACTTTGTGTATGTCTGTTCGTTTTGCCATATTCTTCTCCTTTTCCGAAAAACAGACGCACAGCCCATCTGTGCGCCTGCTTTTTTTATTATAATCAACATAGGAAAAAACAGCAATAGAAAAACATATGAAATCACGGAAATCCCTTCTGCCCCGTAAATAAGCACCCATTTTTCCAGACCGACAAAATCCTGTTTTTTATGGGGAAATATCCTGTATTTTGCCGGGTACGAAAAACAGGCTATTCCCCGTATAATAGCTGTAATGAATTCCCGGGAAGAATTGATCAAACTGTTACAAATCATCTTAATTCAAACAGGGAGGAAGGATACATGTATAAAAATATTTTTAAATACGACGAGATGAAACGATCCGAACATATGGCGGTTCGGACGACAGTGGGCTGGTATTTCTGGACCCATCAGATTCTGGAAATTAAAGGGCCCGATGTAACGGCTTTCCTTGACTACATGTTTCCCAATGACATCGGTTCCCTGGCGGTGGGCAGGGACAGATATACGACCATGCTGAATGAAGAGGGCGAGATCATCGATGACGTGGTCATTATGAGAATGGACGAGAACCGGTACTGGGTATCCACCCTGTTTGCCACCAAGACCGACGACTGGTGGTACTTCCATCAAGGTGATTACGATGTGGAGTGGAGTGAAATTACCGACGACTGGGAAATGTACGCCGTCCAGGGACCGAAATCCAGAGAACTGGTGGAAGGGCTGATAAAAGAATCTCTCGCCAATCTGAAGTTTTTTACCCACAGGGATGCCAAAATAGGCGAAATATCCTGTATGGTCAACCGGGGCGGATTCAGCGGCGAAACATGGGGTTACGAGATCTATGTACATCCCGAAGACTGTGACGCCTTGGAGGCGCTGTTAAGGCCGGCAGCAGAAGAACTCGGCGGAAAGCAGGTCACGGAATTCCAGGTTATGGCGTGGACTCTTCCCACAGAGGCAAATTTCTACTACATGAGGGATCTGGCCCACACCAACCCCTTTGAAGCGGGACTGGAGAAAAATATTAAATGGGATAAAGATTTCATCGGGAAAGAACCCCTTCTGAAAGTAAAGGAGGAAGGGCCCCGGCGTGAATTCGTGGGCTTTGAGGTTCCCGAAGCGGATATCTATATCCGCGCCAAGCAATACGGTGGCCCCGGAGAGCCGGTCTACATTGACGGCGAGGCGGAGGAAGTCGGCCGGGTATCCAAACTGGTTTATTCCTACGTAAAAGAGGTGAATAACGGCTATATACTGGCTGAAAAAGGCAAACTGCATATCGGAGACCGGATTAAAATCCACGGTTACGACGCAGTGATCACAGAGAAAAAATGGATGTAATATAGCAGATGTCTGCACAAATAATCCCCTGAAAACAGGCCAGCCGGTTTTCAGGGGATTTCCCTGTCTTACAGCAGCGCGGTCAGTTCCCGCACCGCCTCCTCCTCCGTGGCCCAACTGGTGGCAAACCGCACCACCGTATGGCTGTCATCATAGTTTTCCCAAAAGCTGAATCTGACCTTTTCTTTCAGCCGTTCCATCTGCCCGTTCTCCAGGACAATGAAAAGCTGATTGGTGGGCGACTGGATAAAAAAGGTATATCCCTTCTCCTCAAAGGCTTTCCGCAAAAGCTCTGCCATGCGCATGGCATGGCGGCCCAGTTCCAGGTACAGCCCGTCCGTGAACAGCGTGTCAAACTGAATCCCCGGCAGCCGCCCCTTGGCCAGCAGTGCGCCGTGCTTTTTCAGCAGATTCACAAAATGGGGGGGCGTATTTTTCTTCGTGAACACCACCGCCTCCCCGCACAAGGCGCCTACTTTTGTTCCGCCGATATAAAATGCGTCGCAGTACCTGGCCACATCCGGCAGTGTCACGTCCGTATCCGGGCAGGCCAGCCCGTAGCCCAGACGCGCGCCGTCCAGATACAGAGGCATGGCATACTCCCCGCAGATCCCAGACAGTCTCTGCAGTTCCTGTTTCGTGTAGAGCGTTCCGTACTCAGTGGGATGGGATATGTACACCATGCCCGGGAACACCATGTGCTCGTGGTTTTCATCCTGATAAAAGGCTTTCAGATATTTCTCCAGGGCCTCCGGCATCAGTTTTCCGTCCCGATGGGGGATCTCCAGTATCTTATGCCCCGTGTGCTCGACGGCCCCGGCCTCATGGGTATGGATGTGGCCCGTCGACGCCGCCACTACCCCTTCATATTTATCCAGCAGGGCGTCGATGACCACCTGATTCGTCTGGGTACCCCCCGCCAGGAAATACACATCGGCCTGACCGCAGGCACAGGCCGCCCGGATCTTCTGTTTCGCGGATTCACTGTACAGATCGGCTCCATAACCGTCCAAGCTCTCCCTGTTGGTTTCCACGAGACGCTGCAGCAGCTTTTCGTGGGCGCCCTCGGAGTAATCGTTAACAAAACTCAGCATTTGTTTTCCTCCGTTTTCTGCAAAATTGTGGTTCAAAATCTATTTCTTTAAAAAATCACTGAATTCCTTCAATTCTTTTTTCTTTTCTTCCGGAAGGCTGTTGAATTCCCTGTTTTCAATGGCGCCCTCCAGGGCGTACAGATGTACCAGACAGACAGAGGGATATGCCCCTTTCAGCCTCAAAAACGCCTCTTTTGCACCAAACGCGGCCAGCTTTTCAACAGAATCAATGCCAACGCTGACCAGCTTCTTTTCCATCTCTTTACCGATATTCATCATGGATGTCAATTCGGCCATAGTTTCCTCCCCGCATACTCGCCCAACATAAAAAAGACAGTCTGCTCTGTCACAAAGTATAACAGAAACAGACTATGCCTTCAATCCGGAATTTCCCCTGCTGATACTGTTATCGCGCCACGCCGGCGATGGAATCAGCGCCTTACCTGCTCCCCGTCCCGGCGGTTCAGGCAGGCTGCCGTGTCACTTTTCATCCATGTTCCGTATAAAGCTGACATACGTCACGGCATAATACACCAGATAAATGCCGAAAAACAGCAGGACGCTCTTTATAAAAAAGGAGAACGGCGAGACAGGCGCCCCCGTCGCCTCCACAAACCTGCCGCTCATAAACAGGATCCACCCGCAGTAGCTCGCGGAAAACGCGTCGTGGGTCACCATCAGGATCGTGGCTCCCATACTTCGGTTCAGATCGGCGAAAGTCTCCAGAAGAGTCTGGGAAGAGCGGGAATCCAGGGCCATGGGAACCGCTGCCATAATATTTTTGTATAGATCCGAAATACCGGCTGTTCCCTGCAGTATTTCACACTGTTCAGGATGATCTGGTTTACGATAAATTCCACCCATTTGCGGTCCGTATACACCCGATCCCGGCAGTCTACATCGGCCCTGACCCGGTTTTGTATCAGCGGCAGCCGGTTCTTTTCCAGCACCCCGGATACTGTCTGCTGCAGATCCGTCTCCCGGATCTGATAATCCTTATAAACATTTTCCGACCTCGCGTAATAGAGGGCCATGTCCACATAATTTTCGATCTTCTGATTCTCCAGGCTCAGGGCGCAGAAATATTCCCGCTCCTTTGGCCCCGCTCCCTGCCCTCTGCGTCCGTTTTCACAGAGCAGGGAGATCGCAGTAATCGGCGCTTTTATCTCATGCACCCAGTTTTCAATGTATTCCCTCTGCCCGTCCTCCATCCGGCGCAGCCGCTCGATCACTGATTTATTGGAACGGCGGATCATATCCCGGTACAGCCTGTCTTCCAGCCGAAAAGAATCCGGGAGCACTTCGCCCGTTTTTTAGATTCCCGGCTCTATAACTCTGCCTATGCGCTTCTATCAGCTTTCAGTTGTTTGACTTCCTCAAGAGAAAGTCCTGAAATATTAACGATTTCCTCTAAAGCATATTTGCCAGCCGCCAACATACGGAGCGCAACTTCTTTCATTCCCTCTTTCAATGTCTGATTCCTCATATCTTCCATAGCACGGCA